>JAFTPF010000079.1 GCA_017463445.1 Clostridia bacterium | reverse complement strand
TATGAATTGAGCATATCCGACTCCTCCGATGAATGTTTTGTGTGGTAACTTCATTCTATCAGATTTTTGTCAGATATGCTCTTTTTTTTGTTATTTTTTTGAGCTCTATCTGTCGGTACCCCAACATTTATTATAGAGCCCTTTTATATCATTTTCGGTTTCGGGATTTACCGATCGCCGTCAGATCTGCGTCAATCTGCGCAGCTCTTCCCGGCTGCTGATCCCGAGCTTTTCGTAAATCATGGCGATGTGATGCTTGATCATGCGCTCGGATAGTTCCATATGCAAAGCGATCTCCTTCACCGCCCAACCGCGATTGTACATCGTTGCGATGGTATATTCCATCAACGACAGACCATCGGCGATGCTTCGTCCGGTTGAATGATGATGCGCTTTTTTCCAGGAAACTCCAAACCGCTTCGTAACGGCAATGAGTTGCTTGTATTGCTCGGGTTCCTGCCGCTTGAGACAGATCTCGGGCAGCCCCAGCATTAAGAGGTGATGCTCGCCGATCACCTCGATACCGCCGTCCGGCCAGACCGTCGACCACAGCCGATCGAAGCATTGCTTGGCTTCCTCAGTCCTCCGCAGACACATCAGATCGATACAAAGCATCGTTCGCAGATAATTGGACGCCAGCGGGTAGGCGTCTCCGCCCAGTGCCAGCGCGATCTCGGCAATACCGCGGGAATGATCGTACTCTTGATTCAGATAGGCCGCGTGGGACAGAATGTAGCAGCCGAAGAACTGTAATGCGCGGGGCAGGACCGACAGAACCTTCTTCAATGGCGTAACGTCCGTATTGGGCACGCGCAACAGCACGGATGCCGCCGTGCCAAACAGAATCGCGTTGGCACGAGCTACAGGATCGCTCTCCTTTGCAATCACAGCCGTCGCCCGTCGGCGTATACGGTCAAGTCCTTGGCGAACAAGATCCATTTCATCTATACTCACGTTGGAAAAGACGTACATCAAATTGGCAGATAAAGCTACGTTGGAGTCGTCATGCTCCAGATACGGCTCAGCCGCACGCGCCGTAAGCTCGACCTGCCCGGTGAAATAGTAATATTCCCCCAGCGCGATGGCGCGCTCGTCTTCATCCTCTATCGCCATTGCCGCCTCCAGTGCGTGACCGGGGGCAAAGGAAGTGTTGAGCAAAGGGAACGGCGTATAAGAGCGCGCGGGAGCAATATCCTCCTGCGCTTGCACGCCGGAAGCAGGAATCTGCGCGTCTGCAGGGATCATCCAGGAGCGTCCCAGCTGCTTTGCACCCGGCAATTTGCCGTCTTTTGCCCACTTTTGGACGGCGCGGACGGTCACGCCCAAGCGCTCAGCCGCTTTAGCCGCAGACTCAAATTCCATTTCGCTCACCTCCATTACAACGCGTAAATATAATTATACGCCTTTTCTTGCTAAGATTCTACCGAAAAATGTTAATTTTCTTTGAATCGCAAATAGGAACACAAAACCACCCGACGAGCGATCATCGGGTGGTTGGTGCTTTTGTTCACAGGGAACCTCGATGTGGTTCCCTATTTGGTTTTACTTAGTCTTCCGCGTGGAGATGTCTCTTGCGGCGGATGCCTAGCGTCAGGATGGCGCCGCAGCTAACTGCCAGCAGAGTCATCCACAGCATCAAGCTGTCGCCGGTCTGGGGAACCTCATCGAAATCATATACGTTCTCAAAGGCTGCCACTGCCGCCTCAGCCACCTCTCCGTTGACGGTAAGGTCAGCCACCAGCGTGTTGGTGGTCTCGTCCAGCGAGACGGTCACGGTAACGGTGTAGACTGCATCGCTGTAGGTCATGCCCTCGATGGAGCCCTTGACCTCGGACAGCTGGTAGGTATAGGTCTTACCGATGTCGTCCTCGGTGAAGGTCAGGGTAACGGTGGCGTGACCCAGCTGATCAGTGGTGACCGAAATGGGATCGCCGCCTGCCGTGTTCTGCAGGACAAACTCGAAGCCCTCGGGCGTCATAGTAACGTTGCCCATGTTCTGCACGGTCTTTTCGACCTTCACGTCTACCGTGATGTCAACAGGCTTGGGAGTATAGATATTGACGAATGCCACTTCGGGCTCAGCGTCGGTACTGCCCGCCTTGTTGATCATGGTCTCGGTGACCTTCAGGTTCCCCTCGCCGTCGTCGGTGACGGTTACGGTGATCTGATAAACGGTGGTATCGTAGGTCATACGCTCCAGATCGCCTGCTACTTCCGTAATGAGGAAGCGGTAGGTGCCTGCGGCATCGACTGCCACATCTGCGAAGGTGAAGCTGCCGTCCGCTGCATTGGTAGCGGCGATCGCCTCGCCCACTGCCTCAAAGCTTTCGTTTGCGGCATAGAGGCTGAAGGTGAACTCACCCGCGGCAAGGTCTCTGCCCACCAGGATCTTGGTGCCGCCCAGCGTGATAACGGTTCCCTTGGCGGTGTACTTGTTGGCAAAAGTGATAGACTCAACGGTTTCGGTGCCGTTAGAGATACTGTCGATGGTAGCGATCAGATCGCCCTCGCCGTTATCGGTAACCTTAACGGTCACACGGTAAACGGTGGCGTCGTAGGTGACACCGCCCAGCTCGCCTGCCTGCTCTATTACTGCATAGTAGTAGGTACCGGCTGCCTCAAAGGTGATGGCGTCGAAGACGAAACTGCCGCCTGCATTGTTGGTCTTGGTCTGGAGTGCGTCGCCGGATACGGTGAAGTCGGCGCCGGTCTGATACAGAGCGAAGGTAAATTCGTCTGCCTTCAGGGTTCTGCCCTCCAGTGCTTTAGTGCCCGAAATGATCAGGCTTGCGCTGTCTGCAACGTAAAGGTTAGTAAAGCCGATGGTCTCCACCTCTGAGGTACCGTTGGAGATGGCGGTAGTGGCGATCAGCTTGCCCTCGCCGTTATCGGTAACGATAACGGTGATGCGGTAAACTGTAGCGTCATAGGTCACGCCGCCCAACGCGCCTGCCTGCTCGGCAACTGCATAGTAGTAGGTGCCTGCAGCATCAAAGGTAAGGGTGGAGAAGGCGAAGGTGCCGTCCGCGCCGTTCTGCTTGGTCTCGATGGGATCGCCGGTAATGGCAAAGTCGGCGCCGGTCTCGTACAGCTCGAAGCCAAACTCGCCTGCCTTCAGATCTCTTCCGGTCAGGACCTTGGTGCCCGAAATGTCAACGGTCGTACTCTCAGCGCTATACTCGTTGACGAATCTAATAGCATCGATCTCGTCGCCCGCCTCGTCAAAGAGTGCGGTAGTGGCGATCAGCTGACCCTCGCCGTTATCTCTTACGGTAACGGTGATGTGGTAGATAGCATCGTCGTAGGTAACGCCGCCCAACGTGCCTGCCTTTTCCACGACTGCGTAGTAGTAAGTACCTGCAGCGGCGTAGGTGATAGCGTCAAAGCGGAAGCTGCCGTCGACTGTGTTCTGCTTGGTCTGGATGGGATCGCCGGTGATGGCAAAGTGCAGACCGGTCTCGTACAGCTCGAAGCTGAACTCGCCTGCCTTCAGGTCTCTGCCGCTCAGGGTCTTATCGCCTGCAAAGGATGTCTCGGTGGAAGTGGCAGTGTAGGTGTTAGTGAAGCGGATGGTGTCACGGACTGCTCCGCTCTCCAGAACGGTTCTGACGGTTGCCTCCAGCTGACCCTGCTGGTTATCGGTGACGGTGACGGTCACACGGTAAACGGTAGAGTCGTAGGTCACGCCGCCCAGACTGCCGCTCTCCTCTACTACCACGAAGTAGTAGGTACCGACTGCGTCGAAGGTGAGCGCATCGAAGGTGAAGCTGCCATCTGCACCATTGCGCTTCAGATCCGACTCGATAAGACCTGCGATGGAAAAGTCTTCCTCGGTCTGATACAGCAGGAAGATGAATTCGTCAGCATTCAACGGTCTGCCGCTGAGGGTCTTGATGCCCGAAAGGGTGATGGAGGTGCCGTTTGCATTGTAACGGTTGGAGAAGTTGATCTCCTCTACAGTCTCGCCCAGCGCGTTGGTAACGGTCTGCTCTACCACCAATTCGCCCTCGCCGTTATCGGTGACGGTAACAGTGACGTGGTAAACGGTGGCGTCATAGGTCACGCCGCCCAGCACGCCCTCGGTCTCGGTGATTACATAGTAGTAGGTTCCCGCGGAAGTGTAGGTGATGGTATGGAATGCGAAGCTGCCGTCTGCGGTGTTATGGGTGATCTGAATAGGATCTCCGCTGATGGCGAAGTTCGCGCCGGTGGAGTAGAGATTGAACTCAAACTCGGAGGCGTGGAGCGTTCTGCCGGTCAGCGCCTTGTTACCGCCGATGACAGTCTGTGCGCGCTCGGTAGTGTAACGGTTGTTGAAGCGGATGGCTGCAACGGTAGTTCCTTGCTGGTTGACTACCGCAACGGAAGCGCGGAGCTGTCCCGCGCCGTCGTCGGTAACGGTAACGGTGACATGGAACTTCGCACCGTCATAGGTGATGCCCCCCAGCGTGCCTGCCTGCTCGGTAACTACATAGTAGTAAGTACCTGCGGTGTCGTAGAAGATAGCTTCAAATGCGAACTTGCCGTCGGCTGCGTTTTGTACGGTCTGCAGTGCGCTCAGTCCGCTGATGGAGAAATCGGAGGCCGTCTGATACAGTTCGAAGCTGAACTCGCCTGCCTTCAAAGCTCTGCCGGTCAGGACCTTGGTACCCGAAACGGTAGCCTCGGTGGGAGCCGCTTCGTAGGTGTTGACGAAGGTGAATGCGTTTGCGGTCTCGCCTTCGGAATCCTCTGCGGTCTGCTCGGTGATCACCAGCGCGCCCTCGCCGTTGTCTTCAACGGTTACGGTAATGCGATAGTAGTTCTTGTCGTAGGTGACACCGCCCAGATCGCCTGCCTTCTCGACAATCTCGAAGTAGTAGGTGCCTGCCTTGTTAAAGATGTAAGCGTCAAATACGAATACGCCGTCCTCGCCGTTCTTCACGGTCTGAACGAAGGTCTTTCCGCCGCTAAAGCCGTTTGCATAGCTGTACAGCTCGAAGTGGAAGTTACCTGCGGCGATGACCTGACCGTTCAGGATCTTGTTGCCCTCGAAGGTGATAGAGGTAGGTTCTGCGGTGTAGGTGTTGGTGAAGGTGATCTGCGATACGGCATTGCCCTGTGCGTCAGTGATAGTCTTGGATGCGATCAACGCACCCTGGCCGTTATCGGTAACGGTCACAGTGATGTGATAGATCTTCGCGTCATAGGTCACGCCGCCCAGGCTGCCTGCCGGCTCGGTAACGACGTAATAGTAGGTGCCTGCAGAAGTATAGGTGATGGCGTCAAATGCGACCGTACCGTTTGCGGAGTTGCCCTTGATCTGGATAGGTGTGCGGGTACCGATAGAGAAGGTGGAGCCGGTCCGATAGAGCGCAAAGCTGAACTCGTTTGCAACCGGATCACGACCGTTCAGCACCTTGTTTGCCACGAAGGACTGGCTCACAGAGGTCACGGTATAGGTGTTGGTGAAGGTGATGGCATTCACGGCATCGCCGTCTTCGTCGGCGTATGCAACGGTAGCTACCAGATCGCCCTCGCCGTTATCGGTGACGGTGACGGTGACACGGAAGGATGCGCCGTCGTAGTCCACGCCACCCAGCGTGCCTGCCTTTTCGGTCACTACGTAGTAGTAGGTACCGGCCACATCATAGGTCAGCGTATCGAAGATAAAGTGACCGCCTGCGGTGTTCTGCTTGGTCTGGAGGGCACTTGAGCTCGCAACAAAGCTTGCGTTTGCCTGATACAGCTCAAAGCTGAACTCGCCTGCCTGCAGAGGTCTGCCAGTCAGCACCTTGTTACCCGAAATAGTAGCCGAAGTGCTGTCGGCGGAATAGATGTTGGTAAAGCTGATGGCCGAAACGGAGGCGCCGTTTTCGTTGGTCACGGCAACTGCTGCCTCCAGCTGACCGTGTCCGTTATCGGTGACGGTAACAATCACGCGGTAAACCGCGCCGTCATAGGTCACGCCGCCCAGATCGCCCTGCTCCTCTACTACGACATAGTAGTAAGTACCGATCTCGTCAAAGCGGAGCGCGTCGAAGCTGAATCTGCCGTTTGCCGAGTTGGTGACGGTGTCGATGGCATCAATGCCGCTGATAGCGAAGCTCGCGCCGGTCTGATACAGCTGGAAGCTGAACTCGCCTGCCTGCAGATCTCTGCCGCTGAGGGTCTTGTTACCGGAAATGGTTGCGGTAGTGCCTGCGGTGGTGTAGATGTTGCGGAATGCGATCGCGGCCGCGTCGTTGCCGCTGCCGTCGGTCATATCGACCGAAGCGATCAGCTCGCCCGCACCGTTATCGGTGACGGTCACGGTGATGCGATAAACGGTATCGTCATAGGTCACGCCGCCCAGATTGCCCTGCTCTTCCGCTACGACGTAGTAGTAAACGCCGGCACGGTCAAAGGAAAGATCGGTGAAGCGGAAGCTTCCGTTAGCAGCGTTGCGGACAGTCTGCACGGGAGTCAGACCTGCAACTGAGAAGCCGGAGTCGGTCTGATAGAGCAAAAAGCCGAACTCGCGGATCGCCAGCGCTCTGCCGGTCAGAGTCTTGTTGCCCAAAAGGGGTACGGATGCAGGGGTAGTGGTGTAACCGTTCTCAAATTCGATGGCGGTAACGGCGATGCCTGCGCCGTTGGTCATGGAGACGGTGGCGTGGAGTGCACCCGCCCCGTCATCGGTGACGGTAACGGTGATATGGTATGCGGTAGCATCGTATGCAACGCCGCCCAGATTGCCCTTCTCCTCCACTACGACGTAGTAGTAAGTGCCTGCGGTGTCAAAGGTCAGGTCGGTGAAGCTAAAGCCGCCGTTTGCGGTATTGACTGCGATCTGTGCGGCAGTCAGACCGGCGATGGAGAAGCTGGAATCGGTCTCGTACAGCCCGAAGCTGAACTCGCCGGCCTGCAGATCTCTGCCGTCCAGAGTCTTGATGCCGTCTACGGAAACGTCAACATCTTCTGCATCGTAGTAGTTGCGGAAGGTGATGGGAGCAGTGGTGCCGTCGCCGTTGGTGGTGATGACGGAGGTTGCCAGCGTGCCGTCGCCGTTATCGGTGACGATCACGGTAACGCGATAAACGGTATCGTCGTAGGTGATGCCGCCCAGCGTTCCCTCCTGCTCGGTCACTACATAATAGTAGGTACCGACGGTGTCGAAGGTCAGCGCGTCAAAGGCGAAGGTCCCGTTGGACTTGTTGGTAGCGGTTGCGATGGGTTCCAGGCCTGCGATAGAGAAATTGACGCCGGTCTCGTACAGATTAAAGGTAAAGCCGCCCACGATCAGGGGTCTGCCGGTCAGGACCTTGTTGCCCGCAACGGTAACGGCAGCATCGGTCAGATCGTAGGTGTTGGTGAAGGTTGCGGAGTACACGGTATCCGCATCCTCGGGGATGGTGTCGTCAGCAGTGGAGGTATAGACCACTGCGCCGATGGTCCCGTCCAGATTATCCACAACGGTCACTTCGATGATGTAGACAGTGTCGGTGTAGGTCATACCGGGAACGTCGCCGGGGAGCTCTTTCAGGATGTAGGTGTAGGTATTGCCGCAGTCGGGCGCATTGTAGACCAATCTGATCTGCGCGGTGCCGTCAGCCGCGGTAAACACGGTATCACCCATCAGATTGTCGCCCTCGTAGAGGCCAAACTCGAAGCCTTCTAGGGAGATCTCTGCGCCGTTCAGGCTTTCCACCACCTTGTTGATGGAGATGATAATGCCTGCGGAGCCTGCGGGAGCATAACTGTTAGTGAAGGAAGCGTCTACGTTCCAGGTCAGGGTCTCATCGTCGTAAGTAACGGTAGCCAGAGCAGGAGTCGTGACCTCAGCGATCTCCAGCTCGCCGTCCATATCGGAATCGGTAACGGTTACATTGAAGTAACGGGGATTAGTATCATATGCTACACCGCCGATGGCGTTGTTGGCGTCATAGACCTCTACGATACGGTAATGGTAGGTACCGATCTCGGTATAACTCTCGCCGCTTAGCACAGCCGTGAAATCAAAGTCGGGATCCGCCTTGGTGGCGGTCTGAGATGCGCCGATCTTGTTCCAGGTTGCGGCGGTGCGGTCGTAGCGCTGCAGCTCGAATTCGAAGGTATCGCTATCCAGCCAGACTCTGCCGTCCAGCTCCTTGGTGCCCTTCACGGTCACGTTGACGGGATCCACCTCGTCGGGCGTGTAGGTGTTCACGAACGCCAGAACCTTGTTGGTATCGGCGGATACCGATGCGCTCAGCTGAGTTTCTTCTGCGGTAAAGCCTGCGGGAAGGTTAACCTCACGAACGGTAACGATGTCAGTCTCGAAGAGGTCGTTCAGACGGATGGACTGCCCTGCGTGCAGCTTCACAGACGCCTTACCGGAGCCATCGGTAACGATGGTCGTGCCGGTAGCAGTGTGGTAGGTGGTGTTGGCACGGGGAGTGCCTTCCACATCGGTAATAGTGATCTCAAACTCGAAGACCAGGTTCGCAGGAATTTCGTAGGTATCGGCGAAGGGATGCTCTACCGTCTTGGAGATGATCACGTTACCGAAGGATTTTACAGTATTTTCGAACACAGCGGATACCAGCTCGTGTTCCACTACCGTCACGGTGGTGCCGGTCTCGCCGTCCACGGCTCTGCCGTTGATGGACTTGACCTTGTAATCGCCCGCGACATTTTCGGTCACGGTGTAATCGCCGGGAGCAATGCCGGTGATGTAAACGCTCTGCCCTGCTTTCAGCAGAATATCGTCGGACACACCGCCGGTAAAGTTCACCAGGCTCAAGGTCTGATTGCCGTCAGCGTCCTCGTAGGTTGCCAGATAGACACCGTCGTCCACGTCCTCGCTCTCCACATTGAAGGTAAAGATCGCGTTATCATTGGTGATGGTATCATCGACGACCTTGGAGATCACGACACCCGTAGCGGGGCTGACGGTCAGCTTACCGTTATTGCCCAGGATAGTATCGGCGTAGTAGTAGGAGTCGTCACCGTCAGACAGATCGTCATCGAGGTGCTGCTCAATGCCCAAGCAGAATGCGTGAAGCAGGGTTCCGGTAACATTGGAGCTCTTATTCTCCTCGACATCGGCAGTGGTACGGCGAACTGTGCCCATCGGAACGTACCAGTTTCCGTTGTCGTCGCGCTGAGCAGACGCCTGTGCCTGTACGGTTACCTCTTCGTATTCAGTCTTCAAAACCGCCTTGCCCGTCTCGGCATCGGTAATCTCGAAAACATTCACCTGACGGTAGAAGCTGTCGCCGGACGGCTTAGTATCGCCGGTATACTTGACGTACTCGCCGTTTACCAGCTGATAGATGGTGGTGTTTTCGTTATAATAGTATCTTTCGTTTTCCTCAGAGGGCTCAAAGAACGCAACGGTATTGATCGCCTCGGAGGGGAGCAACGACTCGTCGTCATGGGCTGCCTGGCTCCATGCGTTGGTATAGAAGGTGTAGGTGCCGTCCTCGTTGCGGTGATTATCACCCAACTTCTCAGTGATATTCAGCGCGGTAATGTCGGAACGCAAACCTACCTCGAATACCAGGCGGATGGGATCGGCGTCGTCGATCTCAACGGTGATGTCGCCGGGATCATCCAGACTCTCACCGGTAAGGGATACGTTGTAGGTAACGACGGGAACCAGCGATGCAGGAATCTTCCAGATCACTTCGCTGTGTCCGGTAGCGATCTCGGTGTGCACCTGAATGGAGATGTACATCATATCGCTCTCGCGGAAGCCGTCCTTTACGGAACCCATCATACCGTAGGACTTATTGGTATAAGCCGCGCCTACAGGTACGTCGTCTGCCATATGGGAAGCGTCCCAGAAGCCCAGATAGTTTCCGTCGGCGTCTGCATACCAGCCGATGTAGTTGGAGAACTGCACCTCGCCGGTCTCCTCGTCAGCCGAATAGGACAGCTGACCGTGCTGATAAGCCATAGTGATCAGCTCTCGGGCTGCCACTACCTGCTTGTCGTATGTATCATACTGAGGAAGCTTGTCGATGCCCAGACGCTGTACCACTGCCCAGACCATTTCGTCGCCCATTGCGTTGGGTCTGTCAACGGTACCCAGAGATCCGCCGCCATCCTGAAAGTTCTCCGCAAGCAGTTCGCCGGAGAAGAGGGTGTTGCCCAGCACAATGCCCTTGATGGACTTGACCTCCATATAATCGCCGATGTCATCGATAAACTGGATGTAGCCGTCTGCGGTAGTGGTGGTGTTGACCAGGGTGGGATAATACAGAGACTGAATGATGATCTGCTGTACGATCTCTTCAAATACGTCTTCCAGCTCGTCGGCGTCGTCAGCCGAGAAGTACCGGTCTACATAGAACTGTTCTGTGGCATATTCATTGAGCGCAACCGAACGGGCATTGTTGCCCTGTCCGGAAAGCACCAGATATTCGTCCTCTTCCAGCTCAAGATAAGCCTCCCAGTCGGAGTCGATATCGTCGGTGGATTTCTCAGGATCCAGTACGCTGACTGCGATCTCTTCGTCGCCCACGCCAAAGCCCAGGGTATAGAAGAGTGCGCTGTTGTCGTAATGCTCCTCGATTCTGCCCTTTGCATAGGATGCGGTCAGCTGGGTCAGGAAGCCCATGGTATCGTTGGTGGAAGAACCGTTACCGATGTTGGAGTTTCCGAAGGAGGTATTGCCGTTACGATCGGTAACACCTGCGAAATCATCGGTGGCAACGGTGGGAGCGCCGTCGCTCATCAATACCATGATGGGCATACGCTTGGTACCTGCCTGGAAGCCGCCCTCGATGGTGGTGTCCTCTACAGCCAGCAGCTCTTCCATCGCCTGATAGATACCGTTCTGAATGTAGGTGCCGCCCTCAACGGTTTTAGACGCACGGCGCATCGTGGTAGTGCCGTTAGAGACGTCGCGGTTGACCCGAACCAGCTCGTCACCGTCTTCAGTTTCCTTCACCAAAAAGGTATTGCTGGAGTGGCTGTATCTGCCCAGAGGTAGCAGAACGGTTGCGGTGGATGCAGTTGCAGCCTGATTGGTTGACGAGTTGCCTGAATAGAGCACTACGCCCACGCGATTGTAGCGGTTGGTGGCCTGCAGCTCCTTGATGGCCGCGTTGGCAGCTGCAACCAGCTCGTCCACCGCGTCGTTGTTCTCGTCGTTCATAGAGCCGGAAACATCCAGCACCAGCATCGTATCGGTAGGAATATGGGAATAGCCCACGATGCTCTTATTGGCCGCGATCGCCGACAGTGCAACCAGGAAGTTGTTGTTCGGATCGTCCATGGTGACCAGCCCGTTGAACGCGGAAGCATCGGTAAAGACCGACTTATCTGTCCAGATCGCACCTGCGTTTACGGTGCTCAACACGTCGGAACCGAAGTACTGCTTCCAGTGATCCATAGTGGAAGGGTCGGTCACGCGACTCTCAGTGGTGGGAGCGATCGAAGCAAGACCTAGTACGGGCACTGCCACGATCAGCATCGCGATTGCCAGAAAACCGGCCAAAAATCTATGTCGAAGCTTGATTCTCTGTTTCATTTGACATCATCCTTTCTTTTTGCATAGCGTGCAAGTGAACTGTATTTTTTACGTTTGTGTTCGTTTTTACAAATTCCGATCAGGTCACCCGGATGCTCTTTCAGGTAAAACCGGCAGGAACCGCAATCCAGGCATTGATGCGCCGAATCGTATTGGTTGACTCCGTGCTGACAGGCATCCTGAATAGCGTTTACCCAAGGGCGGCCGCCGGGCGTATGTCGCGGCGTCTCTCCGAAGTCAGGATACTCTCCGAAATGCATTCCGCTAACGTCGTCGTATCGGAACACCACCTCAAGCACATCTCCGTCGAAGCAAAAACTTCGCACTTTCGTTTTCGGCACAAAATCGCCTCCTTTTTGCATAGTTATTCCTCTTACAATATATCGATATTATACCAAATCCGAGCAGATTTGTAAATGTACTTTTGTGCGAAAAAAAGTGCAATTTTGCGTCTCCCAAAATTGCTTAGGAAGCGACTTTCACTCAAATATGACGTTATTTGCGCGATATTGACCGATTATCTGCCCATGCCCTGTTCGCGAACGCGAACAGGGCAATAACCGGAACACGACAAGGCAATGCCAAGGCGTGTTCCGGTTAGGTCATTTTTAGGTTGAATGCCCGCGTTCAGAGGAAACTATTCCTCTTCGTAAAGATCCAGCCGTCTGCGGTATACCGCAAGCAACACCAGGGCTGCTGCGCTGATCGCCGCGATCATCAGATGGAACATCACGTTGCTATCGTCGCCGGTAGGTACGGGAGCAGGTGCCGTGAAGGTATTCTCGAACTCGGCAACCAGATCCTCAACCGCCTCGCCGTCGCAAGCGACAGTAGCGATCAGCCTGTTATCGTCGCTCAGCGTGATCGCAATCTCGATCTCGTAGACTGTAGTATCGTAGGTCACACCAACAGTCTCGCCGATGACCTCGCTCAGCGTGTAGCGATAGATCTTACCGGCATCTTCCGCGGTGAAGAGGAGGTTCAGATCAGCAAGACCGTTTTCGTCAGACTTGACGGTCAGCTTCTCACCGGTCTCTACGTTCTCCAGCACGAACTCGAAGTCTTTTGGGGAGAGCGTTACGTCGCCGGTGCTGATCACGGTCTTCTTGACGGTGATGCCGACGGTAATGTCTTCGGGTGCGGGGATAAAGGTGTTATTGAAGATCACATCGACGGTGTATGTACCGTCTGCTTCGGTGACGGTGGCGTTCTGAGAGGCGGACACCCCGCTGATCTCCAGCTTACCGTCCATATCGGCATCGGTAACAATCACGTTGAAGTAATTGACCGTTTCGTCATAGTCTACGCGGTCCAGATCGCCCTCGACCTCGGACATACGGAATACGTAAGTGCCGATTGCCGCAAACTCGATCTCAGCCAGCGCCTCGGTGAAGTCAAATTGGTTGAAGCTCTCGTTCTCGGCATCATAGGCGACCGAGCGATTGCCCAGCGACTTCCACTCACCGCTGCCGTCGTCATATTCCAGCAGGAAGGTAAAGGTGTCGCCGTCCTGCCAGTCTCTGCCCTCCAGCACTTTAGAGCCGGTGACATTGATATTGGTAGGCAGCACCTTATCGGGGGCGTATACGTTGGTAAAGTCTACAGTGACGGTACCGTCAGCAGAGACGGCGACCGCTTTGGTCGCTTCGCCGTCCTTTACCGAGAAGCCGGGGAGCTTTTGCAGCTCGGTAACAGTGACCTCAGTTCCCTCGTCGATACCGACGATCCCCACGGAAGAACCGGGCTTTGCGGTAACGGTGATCACGCCGTTCTCGTCGGCAACAAGATCGCCGGCGGTGGTAGAGATAGTGGACTCTGCATACAGTGATCCGAGATTCACCTCGAAATCAAACGCGATATTCTCAGGGATCACATAATCCGCACCGAAAGGATGCTCGACCGTCTTTTGGATAAGCAGGTCGTTGACAATTGCCTCAAAGGGTTTAAATGTATTGGTAACCGATGGGGCACCGGCTACGATAAATGCCATCGTCGTCTGCACTGCAAAGGTCAAAACGAGAATTACCGTCAGGACAAGCGACGCAGCCTTGAAAATTCTGCGTTTATTCAAATGGATCGTCTCCTTTCGTGTGTAATGGAATGTTGTTTACATCGGCGGTCGAAGGGCACAAGCAGTGCTTATGCCCTTGGACTACCGGAGGAGATCCGAGGATCTCCTCTGAGTAGAACCCCTTCGGGGAATCAAATCATCGTTTCAATTACTTGGTTCTGCCAACTTCGCCGCCGATGTTTGCACCGGTGCCAAAGCCGCTGGCGGTAACAGTAACGTTATCGATCTTGTTGTTTGCTACGGTTACTACGGAGGTAGCGTAACCTGCAACCTGACCTGCGTCACGGTTAGCGGTGATGGTTACATTCTTAACAGTGTTACCGGAAACATCGTATTTGCCTACTGCTTCGGGACCAACGTAACCAACGATCGCGCCGGCCTTGTCGCCGTCCTCGCCGTTTTCATCAACACAGTTGATGACAGCGTTTTCAACGGTACAACCGGTAACATCGCCATACAAATGGCCAACGATAACGCCTGCATAGTGAGCGGAATTGATTTCAGCATTCACTACGTTTACATTCATGATCGCTGCACCCTTGCCTTCAGCAAATGCATAACCGAACAGACCTGCGCCATCAGCATCATTTACATTCAGATTATAGATAGTGTAGCCATTGCCATTAAAGGTACCCTGGAATGCCTTCTTACCGGTGCCTGCACCGATAGGAGTCCATTCATTGTGCTCGAGATCAATGCTGCCTGCCAAATTGATGGTCACACCGTGAAGGGTGTCGCCGCCGTTTACGATCTCAGCCAGACCTGCCAGCTCAGCAGCAGTGGAGATGGTATATTCGGTAGCATCACCGGTGTACCATGCAGTATCAACAGAACCGCCCCACAGATCGATGTTCAGCCAAGGATGAGCATCGGTGGTCACATCGTAGAATGCGGTGTCCAGAGCGGTGTTGGAATCGGACCAACCGTCAGCCTGAACTGCCTGAGAAACTACCAGGATTTCCATCTTCTCACCGAAGAGATCCAGATCCTCATTGGTAGCAGCCTTGTCCAGGTAAACCTGCAACAGGGAGGGACGAGAGGTTTCCTCGGGAGCGAGGATCTCGTTGTAGAGCGCTTCCTTCAGGTAATACTTCACGCCATCGATGGTGGTGAAGCCGATATCAGACCAAGTAAAACGAGCATTGCCGTTCGCATTGATGTGAATCATGCTGGGATCAAGGCCTTCGGGGCACTCGATTGCGATGATGGTACGGTAGTATGCGTCGGTCTTGCCGGTATTCTTAACGAATACAAACTTGTCAACTGCATTTGCACCGTCCTGGAACAGCTGGTTGCCTGCGCCTGCGGGAACACCGTCAATGGAGTCCCAGGTGTACAGACCGTCAGCCCAAGGGAGAGAGCTTCCCTCGTAAACTGCGGGAACGATGGGCTTATCCTGCGTAAACTTCTGCAGGTCGCCGTTTGCGTCGCGCTCATACTCCAGCTGCTGGATCTTTACGTTACCTACGGTCATTACGTTGATGTCGCTTGCCTCATCGGTCAGATATGCAACCGTGCCGGTGATTGCCATAGCAGCGATCAGAAGGATGCTGAGTACGACCAGTATCTTTTTTTTCATAGTGGTAAATTCCTTTCAAATTGAATTAAATCGTATGTAAACGGTTCCACCGTTTGCAATTCAAATTGTATTCCCATTCGGGAGAGGCAAAGGGATTATTCGGGTACTACGGTATACCAGATATCGCCGTTTGCCTGTGCAGCCGCAACGACCTTATAGCCGTCCGCTACGAAGTTCTGGTTGTGGATCTTGCCCTCGTGTACGTTGGAGGGATCAAAGTTCACAAAGGTACCGCCCTTTACGATTACGATCGCTGCGCCTACCCGATAGGTATCATCATAGCAGTTGATAACCGAAGAGGAGAAGCAACCTGCGCTGTCATCGGTAGGACCGGGAACGGTGTCCAGGTTTGCGACGAAGAAGCCACCCTCAATGATCAGCGTACCTTCTTTTACGTAGAGCGCATCATGTCCGGAAATGAAGTTGCCCCCCTTGATGGTAACGGTCGCACCGTCATACACAGAAACGGCGTATGCGCTGGTGGGATCTTCATTCACTATGGTGCCTTCACCCTCGATAGTTACGTTGCTGCCACGAATCACCAGTGCGCTGATGGATTCTGTAGTGCCGCTGGCGCTGGGGTAGGGACGTACGGTAGAGATGGTCTTGCTGTTGAGATCGATGGTGAGATCAGAGATGATGATGTTTCCGCTCTCAGAGGTCAAGGCGATATCATCGCCAATGATAACCGAAGCGGGAGCGCCTGCGGTTGCAACCTTATCCAGATCGGCTTCAGAGTAAACGTACTGAGGAATCACAACACCGTTCATCCAAGGATGAGTGACGGTGGTTACGTCGTAGAATGCGGTATCCAGTGCGGTGTTGGAATCAGCAAAGCCTTCTGCCTGTACTGCCTGCGATACTGCCAGAACCTCCATACGGTCGCCAAAGAGCTCAACGTCCTCATTGGTAGCAGCCTTATCCAGGTATACCTGCAGCAGAGAAGGACGAGAGGTCTCACCGGGGGTGAGGATCTCGTTGTACAGTGCTTCCTTTACGAAGTACTGAACTCCGTCGATGGTGGTGTAACCCACGTTGCTCCAAGTGAAACGGGTGTTGCCGTTCACATTGATGTGAATCATATCGGGATCAAGGCCTTCGGGGCACTCGATGGCAATTACGGTACGGTAGTAAGCGTCGGTCTTACCGGTGTTTCTTACGAAAACGAACTTGTCAACCGCGTTTGCGCCGTCAACAAACAGCTGGTTGCCTGCGCCAGCGGGAACGCCGTCAATGGAGTCCCACACATACAGACCGTTAGACCAAGGAAGGCTGTCGCCGTCGTAAACAGCGGGAACGATGGGCTTATCCTGGGTAAATTCCCGGAGATTGCCGTTTTCGTCGCGTTCGTACTCCAGCTGTTGGATCTTTACGTTACCTACAGTCATCACGTTTACGTCACTCTGCTCATCGGTGAGATAAGCCATAGTGCCGGTGATTGCCATAGCAGCGATCAGAAGAATGCTGAGTACGACCAGTATCTTCTTTTTCATAGGTTGATTTCCTTTCCGAAATAGTCCTAAATAAACGGATCAACCGTTTGGTGGGGTCCCTATCCCCGTTTTGGGGATAGGGGAAATGCGTCAATAGACGTTTACAATTACTGTGCAGTAACGGTCCAGATGCCGTCTACTTCAACTGCCTGATAGCCGGGAGCAACCCAAGCGGAGGGGTTGAAGCCGAAGGTACCGCCGGTGATGATAACAGTACCCTCACCCAGGATACCTGCGGTGTAACCGCTACGAGTGGAAGCCTTGCCGAAGGTACCGCCGTTTACATAAACGGTAGTGCCTGCGCCTGCGTAGATGTATGCACGCTTCTGATTCAGAGTCTTGCTGAAGGAGAATACACCGTCGTTGATGGTAATGACAGAGCCATTGCCTTCGGCATAGAAGTTGTATCTGCCGGAGGTGCTGGTGGTGTTAACTGCTACGCTGCCGCCGTCGAAGGTGACCTGTGCGCCGTCGACTGAAGCAATACCACCGCCTGCGGAATCAATATCTACGTTTTCAAAAACAGTAGTAGAGCCCGCCCTGGAGATCGCACCGTAGTCAGCGGCGCTGCCTGCTTTCATCGTTACGTCGGTAATGGTTGCATTGCCGAAGTTATCGATGCCGCAGACGCTGCTGGAAAGATCACCGCCGGATACGGTCAGATCGCCGTTGTTATTGATTGCGCCTTCCAGCTTGTTTTCGTTCAGGTGCAGATCAGCAGAGATGCCTGCTGCCACGTTGTAGCTTTCGCCGGAAACGGTGTCAGCCAGATAGATGTCACCGCCGTTTGCGAATGCAGTGGTAGCATCGTCGTAGTTCTCAACAACGAAGGGGAATGCAACGCCGGTGAACCATTCTGCAACAGACAGAGGAGTGGGAACGCCGAAGGCCTCGGTCATTGCCTCGTCAACGTCTGAGAAGCCTGCGGTCTGAACTGCCTGAGACTTCACGAGAATATCGTAGGTGCCATTGCCGTTGCCGTCCAGCTTTTCAACGTCCTCGTTGTCAGCTTCCTTGGACAGATAAACCTGAAGCAGGCTGGGGATGGTGGTCTCTTCGGGAGCAATTGCGCTCTCGTGAGTAGCAACCATAATGTAGTAATTGTGACCGTCGATCTCGGCAACGAAGTTGCCGCTCCACATCCAAGCGCCGTCAAACTGGAACTCGGAGCCGTTTGCGCTGTTGGTCGAAACACCGATCAGATCGAAATCAGCCTCGGTGAAGTCGCCCATTTCCAGAGCGATGATGGTACGAACGTACGCGTCGTTCTTACCGGTGTTTGCAACCGATACGTACTTATCGATCACGTTGTTCATGGTGAAACGGCGGTAAGCACCGCCTGCCTCGGTGGTGTTTTCCCAGCCGAAGCTGCCAACGTAGGGGAAGAGGGGCTTTGCCTGATTGAAGTCAACCAGTGCGGACTGATCCGCATTCCACTCCTGCTCGATCTGATCGATATCTACGTTGCCGAACAGCATAACGTTGACGTCGGTATCCGTATCGGTGAAGTATGCCATAGAGCCGCCAATTGCCATTGTAGCGATCAGAAGAATGCTCAGGCAAAGGAGAAGTTTTTTCTTCATGATGGATATCCTTTCGTGAAATTAATTGTACAGCTTTGATGTTAGAGACACTTGGGGCGATTTGTCAATTACTGAATCGTAACAGAGGGGATGTTGCCGCCACGGATAATGCCGTCGGTATTATCCGTATAATACACGGGAGCTCCACCATTCATCGTACACTGGTTGAAGGTGATGGGAAGATCGGCAGCACCTGCCATAACAACACGATTATTAAACTCGCAGTTGTTAAACTCAGCGGGGCTGTACACACGAATACCCTTTTCCGCCCAAATGGAGGTGGAAGCCGTTTCAACAAAATCGCAGTTATTGAAAGTGACCGTACCGGTAACCTCTTTATTGGCTCCGATCTGAATCTTGCCGGAAACGAAGGTGCAGTTGTCAAACACCAAGTCCCCGAACAGTTCATCATAATGAACAGCGGAGTTAGCACTACCGCAGTCGAAGGTGCAGTTGGTGAAGGTAGCGTTGTTGACGTACATATAGTTCATATTTGCGGTAAAGGTGCAATCAACAAAATGAATGTTGCGATCCTTATAATAGTGACCATTAAAGGGATTCGCGTTAACGGTAGCATTCTTTACAGCAACGTTGGTTGCGCCGGCATCCAGTGCCGCGATCGTTTCTTCAACAGAATCAACAACGGTAAGGGTAATAGCACCCTCGATGATCTTGGTGCCGCCGTTGACGACTACCAGAGGAGCATGAGCAGCGCTTGCCTCGTCTACCCATACAGGATATACGGGGTCAACAGCTACGTCAGAGATGTCAACGTTTTCCAGATTGATCTCTGCGCCTGCAGCAGACTTCACGAGGATCGCACCCTTCTCTTCGGTCTTGAAGGTGGTGTCCTTGACGTTCAGGGTAACCTTTGCAGGAGCGGCAACGTACTGCTCGTCGATCTTGATGCCGCGGCCGTCGGTGCAATCGATCATATCGATGGCGCAACCGTCCAGGGTAACGGTCTGACCGTTGGGCTGGATCCAGATTGCGTAGGTGTCGGAGGTGTTAGCGTCGTCGATGGTGACGTTGGTCAGAGTTGCGCCTGCCTTGAATGCAAGAGCCTTATCGGAGTTCACGTTGGTCAGCACTACGTCGCAAGCGAAGTTCAGATCGTGTCTGTTCCAAGGGCCATCGTTACGGCCGGAGTTGGTGATATTGGCATTTACAATGGTCAGGGTAGCACCGTTAGTCACAATGTTATTCCAGTCACTGTTGGTCTGGTTGAAGGTGATGGTGTGGCCGTTACCGTTGATCACGATAGACTCGGTGGAAGCACCGCCCATACCGTTAGCTGCCCATGCGGCTACGTCATAGGTTACGTCATCGGTCAGGTTGACAACGATATTCTTTTCGTCAGCGGAAAGAGCCGCCTTCAGCTCATCTTCGGTAGCTGCGTCAACAGGAGTAGCACCGGTAAACCATACGCTTGCATTTGCGGCATCTGCTACGCCGAATGCGGAATCCAGTGCGTCGACAGCATCGGTAAAGCCGGATGCGGTCTGTACTGCCTGAGACAGAACCAGAATATCATAAGTAGTGCCGAACTTTGCAGCATCTTCCTGAGTGGTGGTCTTATCCATGTAGACCTGCTTCAGGGAGGGGATGGTGGTCTCGCCGGGCTGAACGGGCTCAGCGTAGGTGTACACGATCAGATCGTAACGGGTGCCGTCGATGATAACGTTTTCGATGTAATCGGTTGCTGCAAACTCACCTGCAACTGCAGGATCGGAGCTGGTTTTGGTATTGTGAACAATATGGATGTCCTTACCGTTGATAGCATCGCCCTCGTAAGCAACGATCACACGGACATAAGCCTCGTTAGAGCCGGTGTTGGTAACGGTCACGAACTTGTCGTGTACGTCGCCGTTATCCGCAACGACCTTCCAAGCGGAATCGCCCGGAACTACCCATTCATCAGCGGGAGCCCACGGAATGCTGGTGCCCTCGTACGCTGCGGGCATCAGAGTCATAGCCTGCTCGAAAGCCTCGAGCTCATGCTGGTTTGCGGCATCGTCCACTCGCTGCTGTTCGTTCAGCACGATGTCGATGTTACCGATGGTCATGACGTTGGTCACAGACTCGGTGTCGGTGAAGTATGCCATAGTGCCGGTGATTGCCAGTGCGGCGATCAGAGCGATACTAAGGCATGTGAGAAGCTTCTTTTTCATGGTGGTGATTTCCTTTCGTAAATTGAATCTTGTATGTAGGCGGAATTACCGTTTACATCATAGGGTCGGTGCGGGATCAGTTGCTTTGCGCTGCCGCGATCTCCCACGCCTCAGCGACAGTATCAATCGCCTCAACATTGCCGTCACGCTGTACAGCGTAAGCGGTAAAGGTCAGGGTAGGATAAGTCTCAGCGGTCAGACCGTTGAGCATCTCCTTGGTTACGTCTGCAAGGACGGTCACCTGATCGTCTTGCAGAACGCCGAACTCGGTGTCCTCGGTCACTGCGTCTACCTCACGGTAGTACACACCGGGATGGTTGGTCTCGTCCAGTGCAACCCAGCCCTCTGCAATGGTGTATTCGATGAAATCGCCCAGATTGTCCGATTCATCCACCTTCACGAAGAGCCAGCAGGCTTCACTGCCCGCCAGTACGGTCACCAAGGGATCCTTGGAGATAGTATTGCCGGGTACCATAATATAGGAGTTATCAGTTGGATCGTCGTTGCCCTCGGGATCGGTCTCCTCCAAGGTGATATTGATATCACCGTAAGTAAAGGTATTAACCACGGGGGAGGTTTTGGAGATCAGCCACGCAAGAGTTCCGCCGACCGCTCCCGCTGCAATGAGCGTCAGAGACAGGCACAGAACCAGGATCTTTACGCCGGTACGCTTTGTGACATTGCCATTTCCATTCGCATTTCCTTTTTTCATATCGTGTTCCTCCTTTCTTACGGATTTGTATTTCGCTTTGGTTATTTCCGCGGATCGGGCAAGCCCGGCAGACAAAAAACAGTAATTATTCCGATCAGCCGTTGATCTGCTCCTCAAAAGCAGTCCACGCGCCGTCTTCGTTGTTCTCAAAGCCCAGCGCTTGGATGGCTTGCGCCTCCACGACCATCTTGAAATCACCGTCTACCAGAGACTGAAGATCGGTGCCGTCCAGCGTATCGGGCAGGACAAGCGCGGTGAAGAGTGCAGGCAGCACCTCGTCTGCGGCATTTCCTTCGGCGTCGAAGCCGTCCACGGTAGTGTGGTAACGGAACTCGAAGGAGATAGTATTGGCTTCAGCGTCGTGGGTAAAGCCCTCGTACAGCCAGACCGCTTCGTCCCAACCGCCCAGCAGATCGGCATAATCGGTCAGACCGTGGGTCTTATCGTCGATGATCGCCTGTACCGCGCTGCAGTTATGTACGGTCAGGATCATACGCACATAGGAGTTCTCGCTGTGCGCATCAACAGTCACGGTAGGGTCCTTCAGATACTCGGCGCCGGGAACCAGGTGGTATTCATTAGCTTGCGTATCACCGTCGCCGTCCACGTCGGTCTCATTCAGCGAAATAGACACGTTACCTACAGTAAATGTGTTGACTGCCTGCTCCTCATCAAGAAGATAGGCGAGAGTGCCGACTACGGTGGCGGCAACCACCATAACAGCGGTCAGCGCCGCGATCAGGATCAAACTGCGTTTTTTCATTTGATTTACCTCATATATTGTATCATACTACGAATGTAGAATCTGTCTTATTCTGCCGACTGATCTTCTTGGGATGCAGATTCTTCGACCGAACTACCCTGCGATGCGGTATCGGCAGATCCCTCTTCGGGCATCGCTTTTGCGTCATTCGCTTCAAGATCGGGAGCGTTGCCGGTGGCTGTTTCCGCCGCGGGTGCAGGCTCTTCCTTCTTTTCGGACAGACCGTCCGCGCAAAAGACCAGCATCACCAGCGCCGCCGCCACTGCGATGGCAACATAGATTCCCGGGGGCTGCTGGATGTAATTGGCAACATAGCCCATATAGGGGATGGTGAAGACTGGCTTGCCGATCACGTTTTCATAGTGGACGAGAGATTGATCTTCCACCGAATTGGCATCGCCTTTGGTACGGAATCGGATCACATCAGGATCATTCTCGTCGGGAACGACTTCCACGATCCGGTGCGTGGCGGTGGTTTGATCACTGAGCATAAATGTAATGACATCATCTTTTTTCAGTTCGTCGACATCTACTTCCTTGACGTAGATCAAAGAACCTACGTGGTAGGTAGGCTCCATGGAGCCGGACAGGACGGTATAAACGTGGAAACCGAAGATCCGCATTCCCACCAGCATAATGGCGATGATCACGGCTATCGCGACCAGAACGGTGGTGACCGTCTTTAAAATGATAGATATAGTTTTTCGCATACTCTTTTTTACATCGGAAGTTTCCCCCATTGCCAACCGCCTCTAAAGTGCAGAGAGAAGCAGGGGATACTACCGCATCATATTATTTCACATATGGATACATAGTTATTGTATCACACAAATCAAGCCTTGTCAAGTACCGCTATGCATTTTTTTTGAACGGCCGTGGATTTTTGGCCAAAAAAGAAACACCGAATTCATTCGGTGTTTCTCGGTTCATCAGACCAGACTGGTCTTCTTCAATATCACATTACTGACCGCACCAAGGCCTATGCTGAACATAGCTCCGCCGGCAAGGCACAGACCTACGTTCATCACGGTGGCGTTGAGAGGGGTCAGCATGGGGATCATCATAAAGAGCAGCATTCCGATGCCCATGGAACCCAAGATGGAAAGCCACGCTTTCTGCTTTGCCGCAACGCTGACAGCAAGGTAGATGGGAACGAAAACGGCAATCAGCAGCAGCTTAGACAGCATACACATAACAAGCTCCGCTATTCCGAATCCCGTCATATCAAAGGGAAGACCGGCGATCGCGCCGCCTGCCAGCGCACCCACGAAGAAGCAGAGGAGCATCAGTGCGCCACCGACAAAGCCCGCGATAGTTTTGGATGCCACGTAATCGGTCTTCTTGGCGCGTACGGTGAACAGATTTTTTGCGTATCCGCTTCTGAAATCCTCCGCCACGAACAAACAAACCAGGACCGCTATGCCAAAGAACAGCAAATTGATATTGCACATGCTCATCAGATCCATTCCCGCGCCTGCATCGCTGCTTGCAGCGACATCGGTACCGCTGTCTGCACCGTCCATTGCGCCCATAGAACTCATAGCGTTCATATCGCTTTCGCTGACGACCGTTCCGATGATCTGCCAGGTATTGTCAAAGCCTTCGATCACAGATACTTCACCGGTCTGCGGGTCGGTGGTTTCCATTCCGTCCATCATGGTGGTCATCACGAGGATCAGAATCGGCATCACGAGGCAGGCACCGACGATGATGTAAAAGATCCGCGAGGTGAACAGTCTGCGGAAGTCCACCTTCAGCATACTGCCGAGGCGTTTGCCGAAGCCGTTGTGTTCAAATCTCTTTTCCATAAATTATCTGCCCTCCTTCGCACTCATCAGATCGATATAATATTCCTCCAAACCGATCTTGTCGGTTTTGATCTCGCTGACCAGGATCCCGTTTTCGTAGAGATAGGTAACGACCTCCTCGGGACTGCCGGCGTCGTACACGCGCAGATATCCGCTCTCGTCCTCCTCCACGCGGGAGTATTTTGCACAGAGCAACGACCGGGTCTTGCTCAGCTCCCTCGTCTGCAGAGCCACGAAGGTGCGGCAGTCCGCCTCCAACTGGTCGGCGGTCATCTCGCAGAGCATCTTTCCGCCGCGGACGATGCCGTAATGGGTGGCGATCTTCTCCAGCTCGCCCAGAACGTGAGAGGAAATGACGACGGTACAGCCGTGATTTTGGGTCACGTCGGTCAGCACCTCCCGCATAATGCGCATGCCGTCGGCGTCCAGACCATTGATAGGCTCGTCCAGCACCAGCAGGGTGGGCTCTCCCAGCAACGCCATTGCAATACCGATCCGTTGCTTCATACCCAGAGAGCAATTTTTGTATTTATTGGAAGCCGCACCCTCCATCCGCACCGTTTTGAGGATCTTGCGGATCTGGGTCTCGGGATCCTTGATGCTCAGGTTGGCGGCTTGGAGCATCAGGTTATTCCAGACGGTCAGCCCGGGGAAGCAGCCGGGGGCTTCAATCAACACGCCTACTTTTGCTCTGACGTCCGGATCGGTGTGATCTTTTCCGAACAGCTTAATCTCGCCGCCGCTTTTGTGAATCAGTCCGCAGATCAGCTTCTCGGTGGTGGATTTGCCGCTGCCGTTCTCGCCGATGAAGCCGTAGATGGCTCCTTCGGGGACGGTCATATTCAGTCCGCTGAGGGCTTGCTTCTGACCGAAAGTCTTGGTCAGATCTCTGATTTCTATTGCATTCATTGTGTTTCGACCTCCATCAATATACGTCGCTCTTGTACAGGATCCGTGTGCCCAGCAGGTTGTAGATCAGTGCCCATACTACAGATACCGCGATACAAATGAGCAGAGATCCAATATTGCTTACCAGACAAGCGTTGACCGACGCACCGTACAGGAAGATGTTCAGGAAGGACGTGGGAAGCGCCAGATTCTCAACGACAGCTGCGGCACCGATGATCAGGATGCCCGTGCCGAAGAAGAAGGACGAGGCGATGGAGATACCGAAGTATCTTCTGAAAATGACATTCAGAAAGGTGTACAGGCTTGCCCAGCCGAGACTCATGATAATCTTGCCCAAAATAGCAATCAGCAGAGAGCCGACATTCACGTCGGTTTCATATCCTACCAAAAGTCCTGCGACCGTACCGCCGATGAAATAGCTGACACACATACAAGCCATCGCAAAGGCACACACCAGGCTCTTGGACATCATATAGTCCTGCTTTTTGGCGTGAGTAGTAAAGAGCTGCTTGACGTATCCGCTCTTATAATCGTGACCGATGAAGATCGACACCATAATACCGCCGAAGATGAAGACCATATTCATATTGGCATAATCGGCTATGCTCTTGATTACATATAGAGGCTCGGAGGCGGCGATAATCTGCCATACGTTTGAATACAAGGGCTCCATGGTATTGCCGCTTGGGTCGGGCATCATGGTCATTCCCGATACCATTGCGGGAATGATGGCAGAAATGACAAGAAAAATGTAAAACAACGGAGTATGGAACAGACGGTAGAAGTCCACGCCCAGCATTCCCTTCAATCTTTGAATGAAACCGGGAGATTCAAATTTCAGTTCGCGCACGGTTTCCATATTATTGTTCCTCCTTCTGAGCCGTCATCTGCGACATCAGCTCAATATAGTATTCTTCCAGACCGATCTTGTTCTTCTTGATCTCGCTGATCGCGTGTCCGTTTCGGAGCAGGTGCTCCACGATGGACTCGGTATCGTCCACGTCGTACACTCGAAGATATCCATCCTCTTCCTTAACGGTTGAGTATTTCGCTTTCAATACGGCTTTGGCGCCGCTGATATCCTTGGTTTTGACCGATACGAACACTCGCGCTCTGCCCTCCAGCTCGGCGGCGGACATTTCTATGATCATCTTTCCCTGCCGGATAATGCCGTAGTGGGTGGCGATCTTCTCCAGTTCACCCAGCAAGTGAGAGGAGATGAGAACGGTACAGCCGTAATTTTGCGTAATATCTACAAGAATTTCACGCATGATCCGCATACCGTCGGTATCCAGACCATTGATGGGCTCGTCCAAGATCAGCAGAGCGGGGTCGCCCAGAAGTGCCATGGCAATGCCGACGCGTTGCTTCATGCCCAGCGAGCATTTTTTGAATTTCAGCGAAGCGTGCTGTTCCATCCGAACGATCTTCAGCACGCGGCGGATCTCCTCGTCACGGTTTTCCAGATTCAGATTGATCGCCTGCATCATCAGATTCTGATAAATGCTGGAGCCCGGAAAGCAACCTGCGTTTTCGATCAGCGCGCCCACTCTCACACGGACACCGGGATCGGTATAATCTTTGCCGAACAGTTTTATCTCGCCCTCGTTGGGAACGAGATGACCGCAGATCAGCTTTTCGGTGGTAGATTTACCCGAACCGTTTTCACCGATAAAACCGTAGATGGCTCCCACGGGCACAGTCATATGCAGATGATCCACCGCATACAATCCGCGAAAGCTCTTAGATAGATTCCTAATTTCGATAGCGTTCATGTTTTATGTCTCCTTTTCACTATTTTCTTTTGATAATCGCATCGTTGGGGGTCAAAAACGGGATCGCATCGCTTGCCCGATAGGGTACCCCCAGCCGATCCAGCCCCGCCAGAAACGCCTTCACGTATTGATCCGATTCAAAACTCTGCTTGAAATTGAAGCAGAATTTATCTCCGCAGGACAGGATATTTACGCCAAGTCCGGCGGCACCGGAATTGTAAAAGCCAACGGTGTCGATATACCGTGCATTTTCGTTTACGACCATTTTCCCCAAATAGCTGATAAAGTAGGTGTTGAGGAGCATTCCGTTAAAGAAGCCCATCATTCCCTGCTTGGACTGATAATCCGGCAAGGCGTCCAGCTTATCAAACATTCCCAGAGAAGCGTTTGCCGCACGGCGCAGATTGTCTCTGTCCCGTTGCGCGTTCAGAAGCGCTCTTTGCCGCTCGGCGCGCTCCGTAAGGGAAAGGGATAGAAATTCTCTCGAAAAGGGGAGCGGCATACTCCGCACGCAGTTTTTGAAGGTATTGGGCAGATCCAGCGCGTCGCGGATGTCTACAGCAACATTGGCGTTGATCAGCTTATCGAAGTCGGGATAGAGGCGAGCGATTCCTTCGCTGACCAAAAGCGAGGTCAGGATCGCGGGCGTAGCGCGGTTTTCCTTGCACACCCGCATAAAATCGGCGGCAGAAACCTGCACGTCGTAGCGATAGTCGGTTTCGTGCTCCTCGATGACGTTTTCGGGGATCGCGTAAGCGTCCCGCGATACGTTCACGGGCTCTTTGCGCTCGTCGAAGGAGTAACTGCCCAGGTTCGGTTCGGTGGTCTCCCCCGGCAGGAGCGGCGAATCCGCCAGCCGAATACCGTCGGCGCCGGCGCGGCTTCTGTATTTGAGCTTGCAGTAGTAGTAGATCAGCGTTTCTACGAAGGGCTTGATCCCTTTTCCGTCGCACAAGGCGTGGTGCCAGGAAATATAGACCGATTTTTCGAAATAGGTGACGTCCACCAAATGGTAGCCGCAGTTGATATGCCCCAGCCGTGCCAGCTCCCGCGTGCGCTTGGCGGTCAGTGCCATTTCATTTTGGATGATATAAAAGTCACCGTCCAGCTCTACCAACTTAGTATTGATATAGGGATACCGCTTGACCGTTTCCATCAGCGCTTGATTCAGCAGAGCGCCGCTGACTTTTTTGTGAAACGTGATCTCGAACACTTCGCTCTCCATCCCGTTTTTTTGATACAGATAGGATTGCCCTGAGCGGATCTTCTCCATCTTTGCACCGGGCGTGGAGCCCGACGAGTTGATCAGCATCTTTTTGTTGCTTCGCTCCAGACGAGCAAATATCTTTTTAAATACATTCATATCAATCTTGCCTTATCATTTATCCGATCAGGGCGCAGTGTCCGATTTCAATAATATTGGAATCCAGGAAGGTACAGCCATAATTGATCATCGCCATTCCTTTGAAATGAATATTTTTGCCGAACACGCATTCAAAACCACCTTCCACAAAGACGTAGGGATTATATCCCGAAACAAGTTCCTTAATAATCTCGGTACGCCTCGGATCAGAGGGTTTGGTATGGTTAAACTCAAAGCAAAGATCTTTTACAGTACTTTGAAAAGCACGAACGTCTTCCGCACGTCTGTCGAACGCTCCTCCTGTCAAAGCTTTTTCCAGTTCAGTCATCAGTTTCTTCCTCTCAGTCTATCAGATTTACAGCATCGGTGCGAAGATGCGCACCAGTGAGCGAACGATCCGCTCACGCAGCTTGGGTTTGGTATTTTCCGAGGTGATCCGGATACATTTCTGTAGCGTCTCTTCAATGTCGCGCTCCAGCGCGCCGATCGCCTCACAATCATACATCCACACGCCGTTTTCAAAATGATGCACCAGACTGCGATAGTCCAGATTGATGGTGCCGATCATGGCGTACCGGTCGTCGGCAAGATAGCTCTTGGCGTGGATGAAGCCGGGCTCGTATTCGTAGATCTCCACGCCCGCCGCCATCAGACGGGGATAAAAGCTGCGGGTCATCCCAAAGACCAGCTTCTTGTCGGGGATGTGGGGCGTGATGATCTTGACCTCGACCCCTCGAAGCGCGGCGTTTTCGATGGCACCGCATAGCTCGTTATCGATGATCAGGTACGGTGTGGTCATCCACACTCTGCGGGTCGCACACGCCAACAGATTCAGGATCACGCTCTTACCTACTCTCCGCTCGTACAGCGGATGCGGTCCGTCCCCAAAGGGAATCACCCAACCGTTCGCCCGAATCTCGGGCTGTCTCGGATAAAGCTCCACCTTGATTTCAGGCATTTTCTTCACGTTAATGCCAAAATCCACGGTAAACAGCCTCGTAAGCTCCCAGACTGCCTCACCCTCCAGACGAATGGCAGTGTCCTTCCAATGCCCGAAATGCACTACCTCGTTGATATACTCGTCCGCCAGATTGATGCCACCCGTGTAGCCCACCTTTCCGTCGATCACCAGAATCTTTCGGTGGGAACGATTGTTGAACTCGCTGTCGGCATTACCCCGCAGGATCGAAAATGGCGCGGCGTCGATGCCGTAAGATTGCAGCCGCTTATGATAGTTGCCGGGCAGAGTCATCATACAACCGATGTCGTCGTAGACCACCTTCACGTCTATCCCTGCGGCAGCTTTTCGTTTCAGCACCTCTAAGATCGAATCCCAGAACTTGCCTTCCTCGATAATGAAGTATTCCATATAGATGAAATGCTCCGCTTTTTCCAGATCGGCAAGCATTGCCGGGTACATCTCCTCGCCGAGGGCGAAATAGGTCTGCTTGGTGTTGTTGAACAAATGCGCATCGGCGATCCCCATCAGCATTTTCGCCTGAGAAGCCGCCATATAGCTCTCTGTTTCGAGCTGCTCCATCAGTGCAGACTCGCAAGCGAGATCTCTTGGATATGCAAGCGTTTTCAGATCCTCCATCCGCCGGACGAACTTTTTCTTCAGTTTGCGGGAATAGAACATCAGATAGAGCATAAATCCCGCAATCGGAACGACCAGCACAAAGAGCAACCACGGCACCTTGTAGTCGGGATTATCGTCCGAGGCAATGATGGTCACTACGCAGACAATCTCAGTGGCAAATGCCAGCAGATAGAAGTAGGGAACAAACCAGCAAAGTGCAATCACGATCCCGATCACCGCAAGGATCTCCAGTACCGTAATGAGGATCGCCAGAATAAAGCGTCCGGGGATGTAATTGTAATATCGCTCCACGACCTGATCATGCTTTTGGACCTGATATTTCCGTTTCATCAAGCTTCCCTTCCCAAGCAGTATTCGGCGGGACGCAAAACTTGCGCCTCGCCGATGTGTTTTTTAATTATTTTCCTGCCTTCTGTGCAGCCTCGATGCGCTCGTTGGCGATAGCGATGCGGACGTTTGCATCCGCGATCTGCTCATCACGCTTTGCCTGCTGCAGCGCCTTGCGGGATTCGGGCTTGCCCATCGCCTTCGCCTCTTCCCACTGTGCCTTGGATTCAGCCTTAGCTGCCGCAAAATTTGCTTTGTCTACCTCGTGCTGTGCCTTTGCGGACTCCTTCATGTCACGGAATGCGTTCTTCAGAAAATTACCCATTGTGTTTCTCTCCTTTAATATTATATAGTATATTATTTACCGTTGTTCATTATTTTGTCGCTGAGCCCCAGGATCCGGTCCGCGTACTTCTTGCGGCGAGAACCGAGGATCCCTTTGTAAATGGGGTAATTGACCAGTGCCAGCACCATGCCTACCACGCCGACGGCGATGCCGGGGATCATGGGATCGAAGGTCATGCCGATCTTCGCGGCGATGTCGGTCATCACGAGACTCATGCCCGCGCCCATCACGATTGCGGCGATGCTACCGAAGATACAGGCAAAAACATTAGCGGGGCGCTTGACTTTTCTGTCCAGCGCGCGGAGCTCATCCAACGTGGTGATCTCCTTCCCGGCATATCGGGTGCGAATCTTTTGTATCAGAAGTTCCTGATCTTGGTTCATATACACACTCTCCGTTCGTTCTGCAATGATTCTATCGCTCTGATGTTTGCGAATTGATGAAATTTTGTTTCTGTTTTGTTAAAATGAATGATTTTTACGCCGAATGCTCTGCGGAGATCTCGTCGGCAAGGCGAAGGATCTCGGGAGCGAGTCTTGCTTTGGTATGAGCGGTCACTTTAGCGCAGATCGGGTATGCCGCCAGCATCGCCGCCGCTCCGGGAAGGGACAGCAGGATCGCACCCACTCTGCCGCCTGCCAGGACGTCCAGTCCCATGCACAGGGCGACTCCAAAGATCAGCGCGCCCAGGATGCCCACAACCAGCGAGAGCATTACGCCCGTGGACTGCACCCGACGGTCCATGCGGCGAAGCTTCTCAATCTTACTTTCCTCCCGAGGCAGATATTTTTGGCGAATCGCCTCGATCTCCTTATTGCCCGCGGCGGAATAATTATAACGGAAAGCATTGTTGTCGTTTGTCATATCGTTCCTCATTCAAACGGTTTTGTTGACCTTTCCTGCGTTCTTGGACGCTTCGATGGATGCATTGATCATTTCCTGCTGCTTTTCCATTCTCGCCTGCTGCTCTGCTTTCTGCTTCTCGATGATCTCCTTGGAGGAGGCGGTACGGACTTCTGCCGCCGCGCTCAGTCTTGCCTTTGCTTCCTCTACGGTCTCGCCCTCCTTGGTGAATACCTTTTCCACGATGGCGTCATTCACCTTGTTGAAGCCTTCTACAACGCCCTCTTCGATCTTTTTATAGCCGGTGACTACGCCTTCCTCGATCTTCTTGTAGCCGGTGACAACACCCTCTGCGATCTTTTCGTTTACTTCTGCAATTTTCTTCGTCATGATTTGTTTTCTCCTATTTTCTTTCTGTTTTCGTTTCTGTGACTGTATTCTACACCCCGCTTGTTTGCAAAATAATTGCGAAATGTTAAAGTTTTGTTATTTCGAAAATTATTTCAAAAAATAATGGCAGAGTTTCCTCTGCCGTTACCGTTTGTTATGTAATGTTCAAGATCTCACACAGCCTTGCCAGTCCATCGTCGTAGGTGGTGTCAAAATGCAGAACGTAATCGCAAAGCTCCGCGTTTTGCTGCTCGTATTCGATGGCGCACAGCCGATTGACCTTGTTTTCGTTGCTGGTGTTCTTTTTCAGGATATTCGCCATCAGCGCCTTCTTTTCACGCTTGATATAGATGGTGACTACATTGGGAAAGTTCGTCTTCAGGGACATTGCGCCGCATATATCCATGGTGGTCAGCACCCGCTTGCCCTCTTTGAGAATCCGCTCTACGTCGGTTTTACGGGAGCCGTAGCCGTGACCTGCGTACATGGTGGACTGAAACATCTCTCCGCTATCGCACATACTGCGGAAGGTGTCCAGCGAAACGTAATTGTACCACTCGTTGGGCTCCACCGCGGTGGGGTCCTTGGTGGTATAGCTGACCAGTTTCTCGAAACGGTCGGTGCGCTCCAGCAGTCTGGTAGCCAGCTTGGATTTGCCGCTTCCGGAAGGACCTACCAGCACCACAATACCGGGATCGTCGGTGGGAGAGTCGTCAGCGCTCACCGAATAGCTGCCTGCAATAACCTCCACCAATTTGAGAAACTCCTCGTAATGGTTTACCGCCAGCATTCCCGTCGCCTCCTGATTCCAGGGGCGGCGCATGAGAATGGGATATTTCGCCCCCGAGTTCAGAATATTGTGCAGAGCGTCGTCAAAGAGAATGTCGGTGTGGATCTTGTCCTTGCCGGCTCCCATATAGATGTGATCGGCGGGGATCTCGGGAAACTCCTCTCTAATCCGCTGCGCGCGGATACCCATAAATTCCGGTGGAACGGCGGTGCAGATGTATACCTCGGTCATCTGACTGAGCCGACGGACAAACTCCTTAGCCCCTTCGTAGACCGGTTGCGTACGATAGAACTCCGCATCACTGAAATAGGGATAGATGGAGTCGGCACGGGTACCGTTCTTTCCCCAGCTGTCTTTTTCGTAGATGGTCATAGGCGGCTGAAAGCCGTATTTTTCATTGGCAAGGCGCATAGCGTAGGACGTGCATTCCATCAGGATGTCGTCCACATCCAATGCGGTGGATAATCTGTATTTTCTGCTCATATCGGTACCTCTCTTTCTGAAAAATTGAAAAAGCAAAAAAACATTCTTCGGGGCAAAGAAGCAGCTCGCCGTGTTTGATACAGAAACACGGAAAGCTGCTCCGATAGTTATTATAGCATCTTTTGAACAAAAAATCAATAGTAAAACGAAAGATTTTTCTCAATCTGCCCAAATTTAATCGACAAAAAGACTTAAAACAACATCCGTTCCATGTATTCATCCACAAACACGGGGTTGGTGGACAACTCGACCACCGCTCCTTTGGCATACGACTCGCACAGCGCGCGCAGATCGCGATTCAGCAGAACCATCGACGCCCCCGACAGCGCGGCGTTGCCGATGACACGAATGGCAGAGCGCAGCTCCTCAGGGAGCAGACCGATCCTGCAGGCGTTGGCGGTATCGAGATAACTACCGAATCCGCCCGCAATGGCGAGGGTTCCGACCTGCTCGGGAGCAAGTCCCGCCGTGTGGAGAAGGGTTCGGATGCCCGCGTGAATGGCAGACTTTGCCAGCTGTACTGCGCGAATGTCCTCTTGTGTGATGCAAACGGGGACGGCAATGACGGCGGGATCGTCCTCCAGATAGCCCGTCTCGTCCAAAAGCTCAGCGTTCAGCAGGCAGGCGACGGCGTCCACTACGCCGCTGCCGCAGATGCCCACGGGAGCAGTATTCCCGATGACGTGGGCGGTCAGCCTGCCGTTGACCAGCCACACACGATCGATGGCGCCGTCCTTACCGCCCATTCCCATGGTGATGCCCGCCCCTTCGAAGGCGGGGCCGGCGGCGGTGGAGCAGAAGGAGAGCTTCCCCTCGTGCCAAAGTGCCATTTCGCCGTTGGTACCGATGTCCACCAGCAGGGCGGTTTCCTGCCGCTCGCAGATCCCGCTTGCCAGAAGCGCAGTGGTGATGTCAGCTCCCACAAACGCC
>JAFTPF010000078.1 GCA_017463445.1 Clostridia bacterium | reverse complement strand
TGCACGGACGGGAGGAGCAAGCCCCTCCCCTACGAGGTTGGTGCGAGCACACCCAAGGCTCTCGCAGACGCTTCGCTTACTGCGGGAGAGCTCCCGCCGTAGGCGGGTGAGAGGGTCGAACGATTCGCACCGACCGTCACCTCGGTGCAGATCGTTTGGACGGACGCGCAATGCGCGCCCCTACAAGGGGGCGAACAATTCCCGCCGACCGTCGCCTTTGCGCGGATATGCGGCAAATTATTGCCGCGCTCAAAGAAAGTTTTTGAAGGTGCTTAGGGGACTTTTTACCAAAAGTCCTTTAAGCAGGAACCAAGGGCAGAGCCCTTGGCGGAGTTTGAGGCGGAGCCTCAAGAAAGTGTTCCTATGCTTCATTTGATATACGGACGTGCGGGTAGCGGTAAGACTACGCTACTCCTGCAAAAAATGAAAGAGACGGCAGACAGGGGAGAGCCCTGCTTGCTTCTTGTGCCCGAACAACAGGTACTGGTCTCCGAGCGAACCGTTTGCGAACTGGGCATCTCTGCCATTTTGGCGGAGGTGACCAGTTTTCGTCGTCTTTGCAACGAAATCTTCCGTACCTACGGCGGTCTCTGCTACCGCTACATCGGCAAGGGCGCACGCAAGCTCCTTTGCCGAAAGGCGCTCCTGCAGCTTGCCCCCCTCCTCTCCTTCTCGGAGAAGGGAGCTGCCGACGATCCGGGCAGGGTGGAGCAGTTTGCCTCGGCCATCACCGAGATGACGCTGTACAATCTCACGCCCGCCAGGCTTTCCGAGGCGGCACCCTCCCTCAGCGGTGCCCTTCGCAAAAAGGTGGAGGATCTGGCGGCGGTGGCGACGCTCTATCAGCATATGCTCCACCATGAGTACGACGATCCCACGGAGGATCTGACCCGCGCGGCGGAGCTGTTGGACGGAAACGATTATTTTGCCGAAAAGACGGTTTTCATCGATTCCTTCGCGGGCTATACCCCCCAGCAGGCGGATCTGCTCCGCCATCTCTTGGCAGGGAGCAAGGAGGTCTATCTGACCGTCCCCTGTCTGCCCGGCGGTGACGGCTGGCTGTTCGAGAAGCCTGCCGCCGCCGAGCGATATGTGCTGAGCATCGCCGAGCGCGCAGGCTGTCCCGTGGTGCGGGAGGCGGTGCTGGAGGACTGCCTGCGAGCAGAGTCCCCCGATCTTGCCTATCTTGCCACCCATCTGTGGGGCGAGCACGAGACTCCTCCTTCCGCTGAAGCGATAGAGCTGTACGAATGCGCCGATCTTTTTGAAGAAGTCGACGCCGCCGCCGCACGAGTGGCGAGATTGGTGCGGGAGGGCGCACGCTACGGCGAGATCGCCATCATCGCCCGCTCTGCCGACCGTTACGACGGTATCCTGGACAGCGCGCTGGAGCGGTATGGCATCCCCTATTATACCTCCCGCAGACGGGACATCGCCACCATGCCCGAGATACGATTGGTCAGCGCCGCCCTTGCTGTTGCCGCCCACGACTGGCAGACCGAGGACGTGATCGCCTATCTGCGCACCTATCTGACCGATCTGTCCCCCGACGAGTGCGACCCCGTGGAGGAGTACGCCTATCTGTGGAAGATCCGCGGCAGGCGCTTTAGAGATGATATTCCCTGGAACATGAATCCCCGCGGATATGTGGAAGATTTTACCGATGCAGATCAGGAAAAGCTGGATCGGCTGAACGCGCTTCGCGCACGCTTCGTGCCGCCGCTGGCCGCTTTCTGTGAAGCGTTTGGAAAGCGTCCCACCGTACGGTCTGTATCCGAGGCGCTCTACCGATTCCTGTGCGATCTGCAGATTCCCGAAAAGCTGGAGGCATCTGCCGAGGAGAACCGCCGCCTTGGCGATCGGATGCTGGCAGACACCCAGACTCAGGTCTGGAACTGCCTGATGGATGCCCTCGATCAGCTGGTCTGCATCTCGGGGGACGAGGCTGCCGATCCCACGCTGTATACGCGCCTTCTCAATCTTCTCCTCAAGGAGAGTGACATCGGCACCATCCCTTCGGGACAGGATCAGGTGACCATCGGTTCCGCCAATCTGCTGCGCGGTACGGGCATCCGTCACGCCGTGATTCTGGGCGTGTGTGAGGGTGCGTTCCCGGCAAGAGACGGCGGAGGCGGTTACTTTGACGACCGCGAGCGCGCCGAGCTTGCAGAGAATCAGCTGACCCTTGCCGAGGGCGGGGAAGCGCTGATCCACGACGAGCTATACTATTTCTATACGGCGGTCTGTTTCCCCTCTCTTTCGTTGGCGGTCAGCTATACTGCCGCCGAGGGCGCGTCGATGGCGGTTCGGGAGCTGATGGAGCTGTTCCCCGATCTGCTTCCCGTCCGCCCCTCCCTCTGGGGAGCGGAGGAGTGGGTCTCCACCGGAGACAGTGCGCTGTTTTACGGACTGACCCACCGCGCCGATCCCATCGGCGGTGCGCTCCTGCACCGTTTGCGGAAGGATACTGCCGCCGAAGGACGCATTCGCGCCGCCGAGGAGGGGGTAACGGTGGAGCGTTGCCGTCTTTCGCCCGTGCTGATGGAGCGGATCATCCCCCGACGGTTGGAGCTGACCCCCTCCCGTCTGGAGCGGTATGTGAACTGTCCCTTTTCCTATTTTTGCAGTTACGTCCTGCGCCTGAAGGAGCCGATCAGCGGTGAGTTCAGAAGCAACGACGTGGGCACCTTCATCCACAAGCTGCTGGAGGAGCTGGTGCCGAGGATCGCCGCCGACGCGGCGTCCTATTCCGACGAGGCGCTGGACGCGATGGTAGTCGAGGAGATCGAAGATTACCGCCGCAGAATGCTCCGCGATTGGCAGGACGCCCGATTGGAGCGGCTGTTTGAGCGCTCCCGTCCCTTTGCAAATCTGCTGCTCAGACGGTTCCGTGAGGAGTTTTCCCGCGTGCAGTTCCGCCCGGTGGCGTCCGAGGTGCAGGTGGGCAGTGGCGGCGTTCCGCCCCTGCAGATTCCGCTGGCGGACGGCTCCTGCGTGGGCGTGCGTGGCATCGTGGACCGTGTGGACCTGTGCGAGCTGGACGGCGAATACTACCTGCGAGTAGTGGATTATAAAACCTACAACAAGACGTTTTCCCGAGACGAGGTAGCCAAGGGACTGGACACCCAGATGCTACTCTACCTCTACTCGCTGTGCGAGAGCCGCGATCGGGAAATGCTGGACAAAATGGGCATTCCCGATGGAAAAACACCCCATCCTGCGGGTATCCTCTATCTGAACGTGGGCGTGACCGGCATTCCCGCCGATGCGGCGGAATCGCCTGACGGGGGAGTTGCCAACTATTTCGGCACCAGCGGACTTCTGCTACAAGACGAGGATCTTGCGCTGATCCGCGCGATGGAGCCCGATTTGTCGGGACACTATACCCCCATCGGGCTGAACAAGTACGGCAAGCTGAGAGCCGAGTCGATCCGCGCCATGACCGATGCCGAGGGCTTTGACGCCCTGCGGGAGGAGATCTCGGGCGTGATCGGATGCTTCGGACAGAATATCCGTGACGGCGTTGCCGACGCCGCCCCGCTTTCCGACAAGGATCACGACGGCTGTCAATACTGTAAGATGCGCCCGCTCTGTCGGCGCAGAAAGGAGTGACCGTATGGAGCGCAAATGGACACCGGCTCAACGGGCGGCAATCGATGCCCGCGGGCAGGACATTCTGATCAGTGCCGCCGCAGGATCGGGCAAAACTGCCGTCCTGACCAGGCGGATCATCGAGCGGATCACCGATCCCACAGATCCGCTGAGCGTGGACGATCTGTTGGTGGTCACCTTTTCCGAGGCCGCCGCAGGAGAGCTGCAGGTGCGCATCCGCAGAGCGATCCTGGATCAGCTCGCCAAGGACGGCGGCAGCCGTCGGATGCGGCGTCAGCTGCTTCTGCTGGAGCGGGCGGAGATCTCCACCATCCACAGCTTTTGCCTGAAGCAGATCCGCAAAAACGCCGCTCTGCTGGAGCTTCCCGTCTCGATGCGGGTCTGCGATGAGGGCGAGCGCGGACGGTTGTCCGGGCAGATCATGGAACGTCTGCTGGACGATCTCTATCAGTCGGGAGACGCCGATTTTCTGGAGCTTATCGCGCAGTTTGCGGTGCTGTCGGACGATCGGATCGCCGATCAGCTGTTGAAGCTGTACGCCAAGACCACCAGCCTGCCCGAGGGGGTTAGCTACTTTGCCGATTCTGCCCGTCGGATGACCGACGCCGTCGGAGAGGGGATCATGAGCGGCAGCTACGGAGGACTCCTATGGGGTTACCTGGACGCTTATTTGCAGCATTATGCGCCCAAATACAGAAGGGCGCAGGAAATGCTGGTGCAGATGATGGCAGATACGCGGATCGAAGCGAGCTTAGCCGATACCAAGGAGAGAAAACGGCTGGAAAAGCGGCTGCTGAAAATGGAAGAGATCCGCGCTTTCTACGCCGCCGAAGGGGGGGCGCTGGAGGCGCTGACCGCATCCGCCGACGACTACGGCAGACTGTACGACGCCGTGTGGAGGGTTGTCTACGAGCACAAGCCTACGCTCACCGCCGCTCCCGAGCTTACCGCCGCTACTGCCTTCCGTGACGACGCCAAAAGCGCCTTCGAGGCGATGCGCAAGACCTTCTTCCCTGCCGCAAGAAGGGAAGCGGTGCAGAGCGACATAGCCAAAACTGCGCGGCTCCTGCAGGCACTGGCGCGCTTGATGGAAGAGTTTGACCGACGCTTTACCGCCGAAAAAAAGCGGCTGGGACTGTTGGATTTTTCGGATTTGGAGCACTATACCCACCGTCTGCTGGTGCGTGACGGCGCACCTACCGAGCTTGCACGCGCCGTCTCCCGCTCCTATCGGGAGATCTACATTGACGAATATCAGGACGTCAACCGCATTCAGGACGAGATCTTTGCCGCGATCTCCACCCAAAATCGCTTTATGGTAGGCGATATCAAGCAGAGCATCTACGGCTTTCGCGGCGCAGAGCCGTCGATCTTTGCCGATTACCGAAGCCGTTTTGACAGCGGCGACGGTGGAAAGACTATCTACCTGTCCCACAACTTCCGCTGTGATCAATCGGTAGTGGATTTCGTCAACCTGGTTTGCGAAGATATGTTCGTGGAGGGCGGAACCGTTCGCTATACTGAGGGCGACCGTCTGATCCGCGGCAAGGAGGACGACAAGGACAAAAAGGTTCCCGTGCAGGTGACCCTGATCGAAAAGGGAAGTACCCCCGCCGCCGAGGGCGAAGCTCTCACCGCAAGAGCGGCGGAGGCGGAATATATCGCCGCCGAGGTAGAGCGGCTCTGGAAGATGGAAGGCATCCCGCTGAAAAAGATGGCGGTGCTGATGCGCTCGCTGGATGGGCGGATCCCCCATCTGGAGGAGGCGTTCCACAGACATGGGATCCCCTGCATCCACAATCGGGCGATGCCCTTTTTCGAGGAGCCCGAGATCTTGACGCTGCTCTCTTTGTTATATACCATTGAAAATCCCACTCGCGACATCTATCTGGCGGGTGCGCTGACCGGGCCTGTGTTCGGCTTTACCATGGAGGAGCTGATCGCCCTCCGCCGTCCCGAAGGGATGCCTGTGGTGGGCGACAGCCTGTACGAGGCGCTCTCTGCCCGTCGGGGCGATCCCAAGGTGGACTATTTCTTCGGCTGGCTGGAGGACTATCGGCAGGCATCCTGTACCCTGTCCTCCGACGAGCTGATCCGCAAGCTCTACGCCGAGACCGCCCTGCCCGCCATCGTGGGCGCCGATCCGCTTCGGGGCAAGGCGGCGGAGCAGAATCTGCGCAGCTTCTATCAGCTGGCGCGGGGATATGAGAAAAGCAGCTTCCGCGGTCTGCATCGCTTCCTGCGCTATGTGGGCGATCTTGCCGAGCGCGGGCAGGGCGTGGATCGGAAGGCGGAGCTGGGCGATGACGATGCCCTGCAGATCATGACCATCCACCACTCCAAGGGGCTGGAATTCGAGGTCTGCTTCGTAGCGGATACCGGCAGTACCTTCAATCTGCAGGACTCCTCTGCGGCGTTCCTGTTCGATCGGGAGCGGGGGATGACCCTGACCTTGCGGGACTCCGAGACTCTTGGCAAATACCAGACTTTGCCCCGTCAGATCCTGTCCAAGCGGATCGCCCAGCAGTCGTTGGAGGAGGAGATGCGCAATCTATACGTTGCGCTGACCCGCGCCGTCAATCGCTTGTATGTGACCTCGTGGTTGACTCACCCCAAGTCGGTGATGACCCGTGCCGCCGATCTGGCAGAGCAGTTTGACTATTATAACGTGATGGATTGCACCTCCTATATCCAGTGGATCATGGGTGCGCTGACCGCGCATCCCGAAAAGCGGGACGCTTGCTGTCGGGTGACGCGGCTGGTGTCCACCCCCGAGGGATTTGCGCTCCATCCCGATACTCCCGCGGACGAGGGGACTGCCGAGGCGATGCCTTCGCTTTCCGAAGCCGCTCCCACCGAGCCCGATACTATCGAGCCTCTGCCTGCCGATAGCGTTCGGGAGCCGAGGTCGGATACCGAAACTGCAGAGGAGACGGCGGAGCGGATCGGCAAACGGTTTGATTTCATCTATCCGCACGATGTCGGCGGCGATCTGCCCGCCAAATTGACGGTGAGCCGACTTTCGCCCGATATTTTGGATGCCGATGAGGAGACCTCCGCCGAACTGCATACGGGGATCAGCCTCAAGCGGACGCCTGCGTTTATGCAGTCTTCCCCGAATGCCCTGTCGGGTGCAGAGCGGGGAACCGCCACCCACCTGTTTATGCAGTTCTGCGATTTTGAGAGCCTGGAGAAAAACGGCGTGGAGGCAGAGCTGCTTCGGCTGTCCTCCAAACAATTTATCAGCCCGGTAATGGCACAGGCGGTGCATATTCCCGCCCTGCGGACATTTTTCGCATCGCCGCTCTACAGAGAGATGCGGGAGAGCGAGAAGCTCCTGCGGGAGTTCCGCTTCAACGTGCAGCTGCCTGCCGCCGAATTTACCCGTGACGCGGAGCGCAAAGCCGCGCTTGCGGACGCCAAACTGCTGGTGCAGGGCGTTGTGGACTGTTGCTTCCTACTGCCCGACGGCAGTCTGAAGCTGTTGGATTACAAGACCGACCGTCTGGGGAAAACGCCTGCAGAGGGTGGCGCGCTTTTGTGGGAGCGCTATGCAGATCAGCTCTATTATTACAAAAAAGCGCTGGAGCAGATCCTGCACCGTCCCGTCCGTGCGCTGTCGCTCTACAGCTTCCGCCACGGCTGTGAATTTCCTCTGCCCGAGATGTTGCGGGAGAGATTTGGGATTAACAATTAGTTCACGAAGCGCTCATAAACAATTCACATCTTCGTGTTACTCTAACCATAGAGATGACTCCATCCTGCGGCAGACCGCTTGGATGGGAAAGGACAGATCATGTGCGAAATGAAACGATTGATACCGCTTATATTGGCGGCGTTGTTGCTGACGTCTTGTAAAGCCGCTCCCGGCGTGTCGGATACCACCGCCAAGCAGTCCGGCGATTGGGATAAGGCTCCCATTCAGCTGACCGAGGTGCGTACCCCCACGCCCACGCTTCCCGTCGGGGAGATCGGCACGACCGCTCCCGACAGACCCGCAAGACCGGGAGTCGATCAGGGGGGCAATCAAGGCGGAAACCAAGGCGGAAACCAGGGTGGCGGTCAGGACGAAATGGGAGTCGGTGCAGAGCTGGACGGTTATACCCAACTGCTTACTTACATCGACCAATCCTCCATCAGCGGTCCCGACGGTTGGGAGCGTCACGAAGTGGACGATATGCTGGACGGCATTTTTGAGACAACCGATAACGGCAGTAACAAATACGGTGAAAATCATAATGCCGTAGAGGTATCCTGGTCAATGGATCGCTCTGTTGTCATCAATGCATATGCGATATATACCGCCAACGATACGGAGACCTATCCGGATCGCAATCCTAAAAGCTGGACCCTGTACGGCTCTCCGGACGGAATTCAAATGGTGAAGATTCACTCAGTGGAGGATGCGGAGCTTCCGGCTGTCAATTATACGCCTACTCTCTTTGAGTTTGAGAACGATACGGCCTATCGCCACTATTTCTGGGTTCTGGAGGATACCGTCGGCGGTGGAACCTTCCAGCTGTCCGAGCTGCTCCTCTACACCGATCGGGATCTGCCCGACGGGGACGAGGGAAAGGATGAGCCGCAACCCGGTCCCCGTCTGGACGGACTTCCCGCCTTCGGCGCGGCAAAGTCGGGTGCCGATGCTTCGCCTTTGATCGGCGGTGACGCGCAGACCTGGCTGGATGCGCACACATCTCTGACCGACCTGGTGAAAAAGGATAGCGTTATCTGCTCGGCTGACAGCTATGTGCCGAATGAAGGGGCAACCCGTCTTTTCGACGGCATTTATAGCGCAGACGACTTCGAAAGAGAGAACGGCGGCAAGCTGTGCGCGCCGATGGATCAAGACTACGTCTATTGGGAAATGGAAGAAGCCGTGACACCTGCCGGTTACGTTTTGGTCACGGGCAACGATACTGCTCAGTATCCCGACCGCAACCCCATCGGATGGGTCCTGTACGGAGCTGCCGATGACGGCGAGTGGGTCGCGCTGGATGCCGTCAAGGACGGTCATCTGCAGGGAGCGGATTTTGCATTGCACGTTTATCCCATCAGCGATAGCGGATCCTACACCCGTTTCTGCCTTACCATCGAGTATGCAACGGGCGTGGTCCAGCTTTGTGAATTGATCCTTTGTCAGTAAATCAAAATACCGTATCCCGGTGAAGGGATACGGTATTTTTATGTATCAGAAACGGTCGTCTTGCCGCTGAAATTCGGTAGCGGAACGGTAACGGTAGATGAAATAGACCAGACAGCAGACCGACAGCAAGCCGGATAGGATCAGGAGAGCGATCTCCAGGGTAGATCCGTCTTTTTCC
>JAFTPF010000077.1 GCA_017463445.1 Clostridia bacterium | reverse complement strand
CTTTTCGGTGCGCTTGGTGGGAGTGCCGTCGTCATTGAACAGCAGCTTCTGGTTCTGCTTGGACGCGAAGAAGCCGGGAGCGATGGCGTTGACACGAATGTTGCACTTGGAGAAGTGTACGGCCAGCCACTGGGTGAAGTTGGAGATGGCAGCCTTAGCGCCGGAGTATGCGGGGATCTTGGTCAGAGGGGTATAGGCATTCATCGAAGAGATGTTCAGAATGTTGCAGCCCTCGCGGCCTACCATCTGCTTCGCAAATGCTTGGGTGGGTATCAACGTACCCAGGAAGTTCAGATTGAATACGAACTCCACGCCCGATGCGTCCAGATCGAAGAAGGACTTGGTGTCGGCGTCGATATCGCCGATTTCAAAATACTCTTTATCAGTAGTGGCACGTGGATTGTTACCGCCGGCACCATTCACCAGAATATCGCAAGCGCCCAGGTCTGCTTTCACCGTCTCGGCAACTGCCTCGCAAATTGCCTTATCCAGTACGTTGCACTTGTACGCCTTGGCGATGCCACCCTCGGCGTTAATCTCGTCGGCAAATGTCTTTGCCGCTTCCTCGTTCAGATCAAGGAGAGCAACCTTTGCGCCTGCTCTTGCCAGAACCTTTGCAAAATGGCTGCAGAGCACGCCGCCTGCGCCGGTGACAACGGCAACCTTGCCGCTCAGATTGGTGTTAATTACGTTTTCCATCATTTCGAATACTCCTTTTCCAGTGCTTCAAACAAGCCGTTGAGATAGGTTGCGCCAAGCGCACGGTCGTAGAGACCGTAGCCGGGCTTTCCGGTCTCGCCCCAGATCATTCTGCCGTGATCGGGACGGACATAGCCATCAAAATTGTTCTCCGCCAGTGCTTTAACGACCTCATACATATCGATCGATCCCTTGCAGGAGAGATGACCGCTCTCCTCGAAGGAGCCGTCGTCCATCAGCTTCACGTTGCGGATGTGCATAAATGCGATGCGATCCATCGCCGCGTACTTGCGTACCATTGCGGGGATGTCGTTGAAGGCGGCACAGCCCAGAGAGCCGGTGCAGAGGCAAAGACTGTTGGCGGGACTGTCGTAGAGGGCGAGGAATCGGTCCAAATTCGCCTCACAGGTAATGATACGAGGCAAACCGAAGATGGGGTAGGGAGGATCGTCGGGGTGAATTGCCATCCGCACGCCGCATTCTTCTGCAACGGGGATGACCTTTTGCAGGAACTTCTCCAGATTCGTCCACAGTCCCTCTTCACCCAGCTTACCGTAAGCGGTGATCAGCTCGCGGACCTCGTCCTGAGTGTAGCTGGCATCCCAGCCGGGGAGGTGGATGTCATCGGTGAGAGGATCCAGTCCCTTCATCTGCTCCCAGTACATAACCAGAGAGGTGGAGCCGTCAGAGGCTTCCTTGTCCAACTGGGTACGGGTCCAGTCGAAGACCGGCATAAAGTTGTAGGTCACGCACTTCACGCCGTATTTTGCACAGCGGCGTACGTTCTCGCAGTAGACCTCCAAAAGCTCGTCCACATCGTTTCTGCCCAGCTTGATATCCTCGTGGACGGGAATAGATTCCACCACGTCGAAAACCAGACCGTTTGCCTCGCACTGTGCCTTCATCCGTGCCAGCGATTCTTCGCCCCAGACCTCGCCGGGCTTTACGTCATACACAGCAGACACGATGGAGCGCATCCCGGGGATTTGAGAAATGTAGCGCAGGGTAACGGGATCGCTCTCGCCGTACCAGCGGAAAGACATCTTCATATTCATTGTAATTCCTCCATTCATCAAATGCAAAATTATACATATTATCATTTTAGCACACTACCGATCAATTGTCAACTGATTTCATAAATCTCGGTAATTTCTGCATTGATTGCACGATAATTCATTATTTTTTAATATTATCCACCTCTGAAATGAATGCAGAATATTTACAATTCGCACTTGATATCCTTCACACTTGGTGATATAATGATCTCATCGAGAATATTGAAGTCACGGAGGAAACTATGAGAAAGAATTTCGGCGCCAATCCCCTCACCTATCCGCAGCCCGTATTTATCATCGCCACCTACGGCGAGGACGGCACCCCTGATGCCATGAACGCCGCATGGGGTGGGATCAGTGAAGCCAACGAGATCGCGATCTGCATCAGCGAAGGACACAAGACTACCGCCAACATCCTCGCACGCGGTGCCTTTACCGTTAGCATGGCAACAGCAGATACCGTTATTGCAAGCGATTACGTGGGCATTGTTTCAGCCAATAACGTCCCCGACAAATTCGCCCGCGCGGGATTCCACGCGACGAAAAGCGAGTTTGTGGACGCACCGCTTATTGACGAGCTTCCTATGGCAGTAGAGTGCAAGCTCAAAAGCTATACCCAGGACACCTGTATCCTGCTTGGTGAGATCGTCAATGTTTCTGCCGACGAGCGCGTGCTGAACGAGGCAGGAAAGGTAGATCCCATGAAGCTGCGTCCTATCACCTTTGATCCCATGAACAACGCATACCACGTTCTTGGCGAGAAGGTAGGCAATGCGTTCAGAGACGGACTGAAGCTGAAATAATCGAATACGCGAAAACTCCCTCACCGACCGGTGAGGGAGTTTTGCTATATAGAGTTAGCCGTTTGCGTTTGCGGCAGTACCGTTAAAGGAGGAGCCGATCACCACAGCGGGAGGGGAAGTCCCCTCGATCTGCAGAGTATACAGCACACAGCCTTCAGCGGCAACGTAATAAGCATCGCCGGATGCTATGTATTTGCAAATGGTCAGATCTTTGAAGGCGATCTCCTTGCCTGCAACTGTGATCTTGGAATCCACCAGACGCTCGTCTGCGTTCTGAACCTGAACGATTGCAAGGGCCATGCCGCTCTCGGAAGGAAGCGCGTATACGGCGGTACCGTCACCGGCAGAGAGTGCCTTGTTGGTGTAGACCTTCTTGCTACCAAGACGGACCATCTTCACGGCGGTGTCAGAAATCGAAGTCTTGCCGTTTTCGATACCGAAGGCTTTGCGCGCACCGTAGGTGTTGATCAGATAAGCGATCTCGCCGGAAGCGAATGCGCTGTCATCGTACATCGTTCCGTCTTTCTGATCGGCAGCGGTAGACTTGCTGTAGCCTGCATATTTGAAGGAGAAGCCTGCAGAATAGGTCGCCAGCGCACCGGTCTTGCCGGAGGTAGCCGTCAGTTTCGCATTGGCGTAGACATTCTGCAGTAGGGCAGAATTACCGTTGCCCAGCACGCCACCGGCAGACGTGCCGCTGACCATCACGCTGTCGCAGACTGCACCATGTACGGTCACGTCGGTGGCTCCGTTGGAAGAACCCATCAGACCGCCTGCAACGCCATTGGTAGAGGTTACGGTAGAATCGGTTACGGAAACGCAGTCGAATTTGACCACCGCTCCGGTCACGACGGAGCCTGCAACGGCACCAGCAGAACCGGTTGCCTTTACATTAGCTCCCGCCATCGCAAGATTCTTGATCTCTGCACCGAGTCCCACCTTTGCAAAGAGACCCGCATCGCCTTCCACGTCGATCGTCAGATTACTGATCGCATAGCCGCATCCGTCGAACTTACCGATGAACGCCTTGCCATCGGAAGCGATGGGTACATATTTCAGATCCTTCATGTCAAGATCTGCACCCAGTTTTACCGTCTCGTTGCCGACAAGCAGTCCTGCGTTCTGGTTTGCGGCATACCACATCAGATGAGCAGGAGTGGTCAGCGTATACACGCCGTCTACCGGTTTTACCTGATGTGCACTTGCTTTGTCAACGGTGATCTTCGTGTCCGAGCAGTGCTTGCAGACCGAGGTGACATAGCCGTCCAGATAGCCCTCGGGAGCGGTGGTAGTCTTATTGTAACTATGCTTTTCATTCTCAGGAAGAGAAAGGATCACATCGCAGTCCAGACAAACAGTGCGTCCGCAGGAGTAGGTGTGGACGTTTTCGTGGCTCAGATTCTGCGCCGCGAGGATCGGATAACCGTCGTTGATATTGCCGGTATCGGCGATAAAGGACAGTCCTTCGCCGCCGGAGGGATATTTGCTGACAGTTGCCAGTAGCGCGCTTTGATCGGAAACCTTCAGCACATTGGTCTCGACGCAATTTTTGGAGGCAGTACCGTCCACATACGCGGCGTTCTCCAGTGTAATATTGTCGCTTTGACTGTGTGCAAACGCAATGGCAAAGGCATTACCCGTATTGGAGGTATTGCGGATCAGACCTGCATTATAAACATTGGCGATCCGTCTTGCGCCGCTGGGAGCGTCAAAGCACATACCGCCCGCAATGCCCGCGGCATAACCGCCACCGCCCGTCATGGTAACAGGACCGAGATTATAGCAATACTCGATCGTTAAAGTTGAAGTCTTTTCCTCAGTAAATTCGCCGACGATACCGCCGACGCGCCAGTCGGAGGCAGTGACCGCACCGTAGTTTACGCATCCCTTGATAGTCAGATTGCACTTGCGGCTGCCGCTGACGTTGGCATGGTTGGAGTAGAAACCGCCCGCACTCAGGTTCTTACCGGTGATCGCAGCGTGATTCTCACAGTTTGTAATCTCAATGTCGGAGGAGCCGTTATCAGCCATCGTAACGAAGCCTGCGGCAGGATTGCCCGATACGGAACCGTACACCTTGGAGCCGGTGATGGTCATCTTACCGCTGGGCATATAGCTGGTAAAGCCTGCGGTCTTGCCGTCACCCTTCACGTTGGCGTAGATGGTCACTTTCTCAAAGGTAGCACCGCCCACAACCGTACCTGCCACAACGGCAACGCTGTAACCGCCGCCGGTAGAGGAGACCGATACAGGTGCATCGGGCGCACCGAAGGTCAGATTCCGCAGGGTACCGCCGAATTGGTTTCCGAAGATACCGGCGTCGGAATTCTGTGCTTCAACGGTGATGCCCAGCAGAGCGTGACCATTGCCGTCCAAAACACCCTGGAAGGCTTTGGTGTAGACATTTTTAGTATAGGTCGTGCCGGAGAAGTCAATGTCACCTGCAAGATAATACACGCCGGAAGCATCCATATTCAAAAACTCTTCTACCGTGGTGATCGCAGTTCCGGACGGAGTCTCGGTGGCATTTGCAACCGTCATCCCGTTGCAAATAGGGAGGAGCATCAGTATCGATAACATAACAGATAATACTTTCTTCATAAAATTCATTCACCTCCACGTTACTGTACAGACAGAACAACGCGAACGGTACCGCTCTCGGTAGTTTCAAAGGTAGCCTCGGAAGGTGCTTCGCCGCCGCGCACAACGATGATGTCGAAGGTAGTCTCGCCGATCTTCAGCCCGCTCATCGTCGCTTCGTTGACGCCTATGGGCAGATAAGGCTTGAAGGTGACCTTACCGGATTCGATCTTTGCGCCGATCATTTCGTAGTAGACACAGGACAGATATGCGGTAGCACTCCAGGTCTGATGCGAGCAGGAACCCCAAAGGGAGATATCGTTATTTCCAAATCCCTGCAGACCGCCGTAAACCTCGCCTGTGTCGGGATGGTAGATCTCGTAGAACTGCCCGTCACGGACAGCCTTTTCCGCAAGAGAATACAGTTCGCTCTCGAAAGCTTGCGCAAAGCCGCTTTCAAATGCCGCGCGTGCCCAGAAGCCCTGTCCGTGAGGCCAAATGGTTCCGGCGTGTCTACCGTAGCCGTCCCGCTCCAGATAGCGATCAAAAGAAGGCCATACGCAAGCGATGCCTTGTTCGGTCACATAAGTGTTCTCCAGAACCAGTGCGGCCTGACGCTCGTCAGCGATGCCGAAGAGGAGGACGAAAGCGATACCGATTGCTTCCTGATAGTCACACTCGTATGCAAGGTAATCGTAAGTACCTTTTTCTTCATTCCAGAATGCTTTGTTAATGGCAGCCTTCAGTGCTTCCGCCTTCGCGGTGGCGTCGGAAGCGTCAAGATTCAGCATCTTGTTCATCTCGGCAAGGATTACATAGGACTGATAGTAAGTACAGTTGGTAGAGAGCGCCTTCATAGGCAGCCCCACACCGGTATCAGCCTTCAGCTCATTGTTGTCGGGATTCTGCAGCCAGCCTTCGATGCCGGAGTTGGGACCGTTCGCATATTTATCGGGGTAAGCCGCAATGCCGTCTGCGTAGACCGCGCCGCCGCGGAAAAGACCGTCGGTAGCGTCAAACTCTTCGGCTTCAAACTTCGCCAGCGTCGTCTCGATGGCATTCTGTGCAATTCTCAGGAAAGACTTATCCTCATTGACCAGTATGTACTGATACGCGCCGATTGACCAGATGATGGCGTCCCAGTACTGACCGTCGATCAGATAATCGGTACCGCTTCTTTTCAGCAGGGAGAGCAGGGTGTTTTTAGACACCTCGGGATTCAGCAGGGCAAAAGCGTTCCACACGTTGATGGAACCGTCGCGGGTCCAAGGAGTCGTATAATCGGCACCTGCTATAATGACCTCTTTTTCAGACGTAAGCAATCCGCCCTTGAATCGCTTCACATTGGAGAAACAATCGGCAAGCGCGATCTTGTACGCATCGGTGAGCGTTGCGTCGTCACAGGCAAAATAGATCATATCCAAATACTCTCTTTCATCGGATTTCAGGATCTCATAGCATACGGTGCAATACCCGCCGCCTGTGCTGGGGATGTGAGTCTCACAGGCATTGGGATCGGGCGTCTCGCCTCCCTGATCGGTAGTGGTCGTAACATCCCCGCCACTTACCGTTGTCGTCTCAGGGGTATCCGACCCGGATTTGCACGCCGCCAGACTCGGAAGTAGCAAAGTTACCGACAGCAGTGCGGAAAGAAATCTTTTAGCATTCATCTTTCGTTCTTCCTTTCTTGAGGTGATTTATTTTTTTTATGAAACGAGGGAGGAACTCCCATCATTTTTTTATAAGTACGGCAGAAATGAGAGGTATTGTTGAATCCGGTCAGATAGAGCACCTGATTGATGGAGCGGCCAGCCCAAAGCAGCTCTTTGGCTTTTCTGCAGCGAACATACATCAAATTCTCGGTCAAGGTCTGATTCGTGACCTTGCGGATCACGTGGCAGAGATAACTGCGGCTGATCCCCAAAGCATCAGCGATCTTCACCCCGTCGATAGGCTCGGCATAGTGTTCTTCCATATAGTGGATCGCATCTTTTGCGATCGACATAGAATTGTCGTCAAACCGCTTAGCAGCACGTTGGTCGACGGTATGATCCCGCACCAGAAGCGAAACCATCAAGCTGATATAAGCCCGCGCGCAACTCTTATACATAGTTTTACTGCCATTCATCTCGTGGATCAACTGTTTGTAAATGGAAAGGATATGCTGATCATCCACACGGTTGGAAACGGAGAACATGGCAGGATCGATACCAAACGAGGAGAGAAGGGAATTGTCGGGGATCAAGCAATAATACCAGCAATCACCGTTGATCGCTCTGAAGCTGTGCGCGGACTGCGGATTGATCACTACGATCTCACCCTCTCGGAACACCTCGGTCTTATCGTTGATACGGATCTCAACGACACCGTCGGTAATACAGATCAACTCAAGCGTCTCATGCCAATGGAGCTGGAAAACAGGTTCGATGAGCGTTCGGCACTGAAATTGGAAATAGATAGGCAATTCAGGGTCGCTGAAGACGTGACGTTCAAAATACATATCGGCACCTCCTTTGGACAGTTTGACGGATTTATTTTGATTATATCACTATATTTTGCTTTTGTAAAGACTTCCGCTTGCTATTTTCTTGATCAATTTTGTTTTTTTGCGCAAAATTGCGCGTAAATTGAAAAACAATAATGATCGCAATTGTCATTGTAAAAAATGTGCACATCGAAATCGGACCCACGAAAAAATAATAAAAAAATTTCGAAAAAGGGGTTGACAAGTCGGTAACACTATGCTATAATACTGAGGCTGACGAAAGAAAGCAACAAAATCTGGGTGTGGCGCAGTTGGTCGCGCGCTACCTTGGGGTGGTAGAGGCCGCACGTTCAAGTCGTGTCACTCAGACCAAATAAAGCCGATAGACAAATGTCTATCGGCTTTATTTCATTTGCGCGACATGGTTTATTGGACGCATGGTCCAAAAGAATCCGCCACGCGGATTCTTTTGGCAGTAAGCGCCGTAGGCGCGTCTGCATTGCACCAGTTCAAGTCGTGTCACTCAGACCAACAATAGCCAAGATGCCTTTAGGTATCTTGGCTATTATTCATTTGTGCGTCAAGGTACTCCTTAGTTATTGTTTTCAAAGAATTTAATCAAAGTAGTTAAAAACAAAAACTTGGTATCAAACGATGGCATATAAGTAAATTCAATATCAATGACTCTTTCTTCAAATGAAAGCATATATCGAACAGGTTGATCGTTGAAAATTATTTCCCCTCTATCCGTATAGAAATGATGTGTTTCAACGTCATTTGAAATAACTAAAACGATATTACCAAAACAGTTGTTATCTATGTAAAATTCTTTGATTATATAATTGTTTTTTGATACAACATCTTTTACACGTTGCATAAAGATTCTTTCATCAGAAATCATGATTATTCATTCCTTATAAATCATCTTACAATTTTATCTTCGAAAATTTGTTCAAATTCATCCAAAGTACCTACGCTTAGTAAACTCTTTTGACATATGAAACGGCCTTCTTTGTTTTCAACATAAATCTGATACCATTCTCCCATGTCTATCACTTTTACAACCTGGTCGATTGAACATTCGACACGAAACTTTTCACTTGCACTTGTAATTATAGATGTATCAGTGCTTATGGTAACTTTAGAGGGCAAAATCAATGTATAGACTTTGGGACTTGGTGGCATACCTGCTACAAAAGGAATTGCGATCAAAACAGGAATGCAAATAATAAAGATCCAATGAATCATAATTGCAGCAATAATTGTGGGGATCCCAAATAGAATTGCCGTAACAATTCCACCAATAAATGAAAATTTTGATTCTCTACGCAACACATATTGCTTGGATTTGCCAGATAATTAACCTGAAAAAACAATCATAATGAACCCCACTTAATTGTAATCCATAATTATTGATTGCATCACGCCCCGCGCTTTTTCTCGCACCAGCTGCAGACGGTATATCCTTCCTTGATCAGCTCGTCCTCGTGCTCCACCGACGCGGTCTTGCGATTCTTATCCATAATGCTTGCGGCATAGGAGCACGCCTCGTAGTAGTGGATCTTCTTCGTGGACGTGCTGAGGATCAGCGTTTTGATCTCCGGCATAGGCGGTTCGGTGACTACCGTTGTCTCAACGGTCTCGCCATTCTCATCGGTCACCGTAGCGGCAGGTGTGGTTGCCGGCGCCGTTGCAAAGGTCTCGATCGTGCTGATCGTCAATTCGTAGGGTGAGCTGATGAGGATCTCCTCGG
>JAFTPF010000076.1 GCA_017463445.1 Clostridia bacterium | reverse complement strand
TAGGGCGGGGGCTTGCTCCCGCCGCTATAGAACTAACGATATATGGTCAAATTGCAGAGGAGCAACTTTTTCTGGTTAATGAGCGTTATTGATCAATATGTGATTATGCCGAATCATATTCATATCGTATTGCTGATAGGAATCGAGGCGGCGGGAGCAAGCCCCCGCCCTACGGTTATGGATATTATTTGCGCATATAAATCGTTAACAACAAGAGAATGTAAAAAGAATGGATGGAAGAACAAACTGTTTCAAACTTCTTTTCATGATCATAATGTCCGAAACCGTGATGATTACGACGAAATCGTAAAATACATTTATGAAAATCCAATGCGTTGGAAATTTGACGGATCATACGCAGAGGAATAGAATTCGGGAGGGACACACCAATGAGCGAAAACGAAAAGATCGATGTTGATGAACTTGTGGATGAGATGGAAGACCGTCTTCGGGAGATGATCGAGGATGCTGTTTCGGAGGCATTGGATGACCAAATGGAAGATGTTGTCACCTGCGCTGTACAAGATGCCATTGAAGATGCGCTCAGTCGTTTGGAGTTCGTGCTTTCTGATGGGACGCAGGTGAGGTCCAAACAACCTACCTATGTATTGAGCCCCGATAAATCTAAACTGCTGTGTTGCCGCGGCGGACTTCGTGTGGATGGAACTTGCTTGATGGTTCAGGCAGGCGTGTCTTGTTGGCGTGACATTGCTTGTTATCCCAGTAGAGAAGAAGCGATTCAAGCGATGGAAAAGGTCAAAAACGCAATGCTCGCTCACAAGGAAATTATTGAACTGTAAATTGCATACAAAAACCGCAAGGAATTAACATCCTTGCGGCAATAAAAAAGCAAGGAAATCATTTCCTTGCTTTTTTGCTTACTTCAAATACCCATCATACCGTTCAGTATGGAGTAGCTCGTTGGCACGGGCAATACTCTCCGCATTGGGGGGCTTGACGCCTTCCAGCGTGTAGGGAATGCCCAGCTTTTCCCACTTGGCAATGCCCAGGGTGTGGTAGGGAAGTACCTCTACCCGCTGTACGTTGGAAAGGGAAGCGATGAACTCGTCCAGCTTGGTCAGAGACTCGTCGTCATCGTTGACGCCGGGGACCAGTACGTGGCGGATCCAAACCGGCTTGCCGATCTCGCTAAGATAGCGGGCAAAGTCCAGCACGGCGGCGTTGGAGTGTCCGGTGAGCTCTTTGTGTGCCTCGTCGTCAATGTGCTTGAGATCCAGAAGCACCAAATCCACGTAGGACAGCATCTCACGGGTCTTGGAGAAGGCAGGCTCGTTTCTGGTGAATACGATGCCCGAGGTGTCCATAGCGGTGTTCACGCCCTCAGCCTTGGCAGCTTTGAGCAGAGTGCAAACGAAATCCACCTGCATCATGGGCTCGCCGCCCGATACGGTGATGCCGCCGGCTTCCTTCCAATAGGTGCGGTAGCGGAGTGCTTTAGTCAACAGCTCGTCTGCTTCATAGGTCTTTCCCGTGTGTACCGCCCAGGTGTCGGGGTTGTGACAGTAGCGGCAGCGCATAGGGCAGCCCTGCAGGAATACAATAAAACGGACACCCGGTCCGTCCACAAGACCGAAAGTTTCGGTCGAGTGGACGAAGCCGGGAGTAGGCTTACAGGAACTCATGGCAGGTTCTGGCGATAACGTCCAGCTGCTGCTCACGGGTCAGGTCGATGAACTTAACTGCATATCCGGATACACGGATGGTGAAGTTAGCGTACTCTTCCTTCTCGGGATGCTCCATAGCATCGATCAGCTTGTCGGTACCGAAGACGTTTACGTTCAGGTGATGAGAGCCCTGAGAGAAGTAACCGTCCAGAACGTTTACCAGATTAGCGATGCGCTCTTCCTGGTTGTGACCGAGAGCATCGGGGTTCATAGTCTGAGTGTTGGAAATGCCGTCCAGTGCGTGGTGGTAGGGCAGCTTAGCAACCGAGTTCAGGGAAGCCAGCAGGCCGCTGGTCTCTGCGCCGTAGCTGGGGTTCGCACCGGGAGACAGAGGCTCGCCTGCCTTTCTGCCGTCGGGCAGAGCACCGGTAGCCTTACCGTATACTACGTTAGAAGTAATGGTCAGGATAGAGGTGGTAGGCTCGGAGTCGCGGTAGGTGTGATGCTTCTTGATCTTGGTCATGAAGGTCTTCAGCAGCCATACTGCGATATCGTCTGCGCGGTCGTCGTCATTACCGTACTTGGGGAAATCGCCTTCAACGATGTAGTCTACTACCAGACCGGTCTCGTCGCGTACGCACTTGACCTTGGCGTACTTGATAGCGGACAGGGAGTCAACTACATGAGAGAAGCCTGCGATACCGGTTGCGAAGGTGCGGCGAACGTCGGTGTCGATGAGTGCCATCTCAGCTGCCTCGTAGTAGTACTTATCGTGCATATAGTGGATCAGGTTCAGGGTGTTGACGTACAGACCTGCCAGCCAATCCATCATCACGTCGTATTTCTTCATGACTTCATCGTAGTCCAGGTACTCGGAGGTGATAGGAGCGTAAGCGGGTCCTACCTGAACGCGAGCCTTTTCGTCTACGCCGCCGTTGATTGCGTAGAGGAGACACTTCGCTAGGTTAGCGCGTGCGCCGAAGAACTGGATCTCCTTGCCGGTCTGCGTAGCGGATACGCAGCAGCAGATGGAGTAGTCATCGCCCCAGATAGGGCGCATAACGTCGTCGTTCTCGTACTGTACGGAGCTGGTCTCGATGGAGATGTAAGCGGCGTACTTTCTGAAGTTCTCGGGCAGACGAGCGGAGTAGAGAATAGTCATGTTAGGCTCGGGGGAGGGACCCATATTCTCCAGAGTGTGGAGGAAACGGTAGTCGGTCTTGGTAACCATGGAACGACCGTTTACATCCATACCACCAACTTCCAGGGTAGCCCATACGGGGTCGCCGGAGAAGAGCTGGTTGTAGGAGGGGATACGGGCAAACTTGACCATACGGCACTTCATGGTGAAGTGGTCGATGATCTCCTGTGCCTCGGACTCGGTGAGGATGCCTGCGTCCATATCTCTCTTGATGTAGATATCAAGGAAGGTGGAAACACGACCTACGGACATTGCAGCGCCGTTCTGAGTCTTGATAGCAGCCAGGTAGCCGAAGTACAGCCACTGAGCAGCTTCTCTTGCGTTTGCAGCGGGCTTGGAGATGTCGAAACCATAGGATGCAGCCATCACCTTCATCTGCTTGAGGGCGTTGTACTGCATGGTGATCTCTTCACGCTGACGGATGATGTCATCGGTCATGGTGCCGTTACCGCAGTTGTTGTAGTCCTCGAACTTCTTCTGCATCAGGAAGTCGATACCGTACAGAGCAACGCGGCGGTAGTCGCCGACGATACGGCCGCGGCCGTAGGTGTCGGGCAGACCGGTGATGATCTTGTGCTTACGGGCAGCACGGATTTCGGGGGTGTAAGCATCAAATACGCCCTGGTTGTGGGTCTTGTGATACTCGGTGAAGATCTTGTGGAGCTCGGGGGAGGGGGTGTAGCCGTTGGTGGTGCAGGACTCCTCAGCCATCTTGATACCACCGAAGGGCATGAACGCTCTCTTCAGAGGCTTGTCGGTCTGCAGACCAACAACCTTTTCCAGATCCTTCAGCTCTTCGCTGATGTAGCCGGGAGCGTGGGAGGTGATGGTGGATACGATGTCGGTATCCATGTCGAGAACGCCGCCTTTAGCGCGTTCCTCCTTCTGCAGTGCCTGGAGGGCACCCCAGAGTTTATCGGTTGCTTCGGTGGGACCTACCAGGAAGGAGTGGTCGCCGTCGTAGGGGGTGTAGTTCTTCTGGATAAAGTCGCGGGTATCTACTTCATCTTTCCAGATGATACCCTTAAAACCTTTCCACTGTTCGAATGCTGCCATATTTTCATTCTCCTTTTTTTCCGGGGGCTGTCTTCATACAGTCCTTCGGTAGTATTAGATTTGGCAGACCCGCCCGTGTTCTTCATAACCGCGGTGAGCCTATTTTGCCTCTTCTTTAGCAAGTACAAGTATAGCACGATTTTATTGAATTGTCAAGCAAAATGACACAAATTTTTTATTTGTTACAAATTATTCATAATTAGGAATAATTATCATTCTTGTTTTATATTTCTCCAGTCGAAGACCGAAGGATCGATATAAGAAAAGCCATTCGGCAGAGCCGAATGGCAGGGAAGCGTTTTGGGGTGCGTGGATGGATGCTTATCAAGATTTTTAATACATTTCGGCGTTCCTGAAGTTGTTAAAAACGCCAGTTGTGTTGCAGTATAAACTCTGTGATCTCTTTACTGCGATGATAGGGCGATTCGTTTAATACATTTATCTTTTTTTCATAAAGTTGAAATAACAAAGTAGCCCTCTTCATCGTTAGAATCATGTAGAAACCTCTTTTTTCATTGCTTTGGAATCACACTCTTCTTCCGTCAGATAATGATCATCAAAACAGACATAATACTCAAACGCATTTCTTGCAAAGGTTGGTTGATGACATTTGATCGTAATGTACACATTCTCCCAGCTGTATTGCTTTCCATTGTGGCTAACATGATCCTCGGCTACGTCAATGAAATTCCAATATTTCTTTGCAATCAAATCTGCCATTGCGATCAAAAAGATCAGCGAAAAAGCAAGTAAGCCGAATGCTTCCGCTTTAGGAAACAAGGGGATCGATACAATAACAAATAAAATAAATAGGCAAAACATGGTGATTACGATCGCCATACCGTTGGGAACGGTGTTAAATCTTTTCGTTTTCATATATTCCTGCGCCTACCAAAAAATCCTTAGTCCACCGGCAGCTCTCGGTCGATAGAATCAAACTTTCCGTCCTTCACATATACTCTCGGCACGCGGGGATTGATGTTGCAGACCAGCTCGTAGCCGATGGTGCCGATGGACTCGGCAAGAGTGTCTGCGGACAGAATCGCATCGCCGTCCACGCCGAAGAGGGTGGCGGTGTCGCCTACCTGCACGTCGGGGAGATCGGTGACGTCCACCATACACTGGTCCATGCAGATGCGCCCGATGATGGGAGCCTCACGCCCATCGATCAGCACCCGCCCCTTTCCCGACCACAGACGGGGCAGACCGTCGGCATAGCCTACCGCAAGGGTGGCGATGCGGGTGGTGCGGGAGGTGACATAAGTGCAACCGTAGCTGACGGGAGTATCCGCAGGAACGGTTTTTACAAAAACCACGTGGGTCTTGAAGCTCATCACGGGCTTGATCCCGCCGATGCGGGCAAGATTCACCTCGCTCGACGGGTGCATTCCGTAGAGGATGATGCCCTCCCGTGCCATTTCAAAATTGCAGGTCAGCTGAGTAATGCCTGCACTGTTCTGAATGTGGCGGATGGGGATGTGGATCCCGCGTGCCTCCAGCCGTGCGCAAAAATCGGTGAATCGTTCCAGCTGCAGATGAGAATAGCTCTGATCGGCGCAGTCGGCGGCGGCGAAATGGCTGTAGATGCCCTCGATCTCGATGCCGGGGAGTGACTTAATGGCGGCGATGGCGTCGATGGAGGTGTCACTGCAATCAAACCCGATGCGGGTCATGCCGGTATCCAGCGCAATGTGGATCTTCGCGGTCTTGCCTGCGGCGACGGCGGCATCGGAGAGAAGCTTTGCCTCGCCGAGATCGTCCATGGTGGCGGTGATGCCGTACCTTACCATCATCGGGAAGTCCGAGAGGGGGACGTGTCCCAAGAGCAAGATGGGCGCTTTTAGTCCCGCATGGCGAAGCTCCAGCGCTTCATCGGTGAAGGCGACGGCGCAATAGTCGGCACGCCCCTCCAAAAGCCGTCCGATGCGAACCGCGCCGTGACCGTAGGAGTTAGCTTTCAGCACCACCAGCAGCTTCATAGATGCGGGCAGATGTCGGCGGGCGGCATCAAAATTGTGTTCCAACGCATCAAGGTCGATCTCTGCCCAGGTGCGCAATTTATCGGTTATGGTTTTCATAGAATTACCCGTTGGTTGGGGCACTGCCTTGTAGCTCGCCATCGGCGTGCTCCAGCCCTCTGCAAAGAAAACTTTTGGAGCAGGGCAAATGCTTGCCCTGCTATTTATTGTATGGAATCAGCTGTCCCAGTATTCGTAATCGTCCAGCGAACGGAATTCGTAGCCCTGCGCTCTTGCGTAGTCGATGAAATCACCTAGGATCGCGGCGTTATCGGGAGCGGTAGTGTGGAGCAGGATTACCGCACCGGGGTGCAGGCGGGACGTGACCGTATTGAAGGAGGTCTGCACGCCGGGCTGATTTTCGGGATCCCAGTCGGCGTGAGCGATGGACCAGAATGCGGTACGGTAGCCTACACTTTGCACCACCTCCAGCACACTTTCGGTATAATTGCCGGCAGGGAAGCGGAAGTAGCGGCACTCATAGCCGAAATTGGTGCGCAGGTAGTTGTGGACGCCCAGAATCTCCCAAGCCATCTCTTCACGGGTTAGCGCAGAGCAGTCAGAGGGATGAGTTGTGCTGTGATTGCCTACGATATGCCCTTCCTTGATCATCCGTGCTACTACGGCAGGAGCCTGCTCCAGATAATCCAACGTGCAGAAGAAGGTAGCGGTGACTCCCTTCTCCTTCAGCGTATCCAGCATCTCCGAGGTGAGGTTTTTGTATTCATAGCCGCAGTCGAAGGTGAGGTAGAGGACCTTCTCCTCGGTCTTGTTATCCCAGGTGAGCGCGCTCAGACCGTACTCGTCGAAACGCTTCTGATTCTCCACGGTGATGCTGTGGGGCTGACCGTTCTTGGCGGCGCCGAAGGCGTGGGAGAATTTCTGGGTGGAAAGTCCCAACTTATTCTGGGGGTCGATGACGGTATAGGTGATGTCCGCCAAGGGAGGATCCCCGGTGAAGGTATTGTCCGCGTTGACGACCACGGACGGGTTCTTTACCTGCACGGTCTCGTCCTTGTAGGGATGCGTGGACTCGGTGACGGGTTTGGCGGTGGTAGTGGAAGCAGGGGTCTGAGCCGGATCGGTAGTGTTGCTGTTCGGGACTTTGGTGTCGGCGGGGGGCACGGCGGTGCTGCCGTCGTCGCGGACGGAGGTGGGATCGGCGGAGGTATCGCCGTAGGAAAAGCCTATCTCAACGGTGCAGGCGGAGAGGCACAGCGCAAGCAATGCCGTTGTGAAGAATAGCGGTAATTTGGTTTTCATCTATGGAACTCCTTCCCGTCTGTGAGTATATTCTATATCAGTATAGCACAGTTCGTCGAAAAAAGCAAGTCTTTTGCATGGATTTCAATAAGAATCCTCTCCGAAAGCGGAGTTTCGGAGAGGATCACGGATCATTTGGTTCCGTAGATGTTGAACGCCAGAGTGGAGCCTTGGTTGATGCTGTTGTTGTTACTTCCGTAGAAGTAGTAGCCGGTGGTGGGAGCGGTGATGTAGAGAGGGATGATGGAATCGGAGGCGGCACCGAAGGCGAGGGTATAGCCTTCGGGAACCTCGATCTGCAGCCCGTCAAAGCCCAGCCATCCGGAGGAGCAGTCGGCGGTGGCGGTGAGAGTATAGGTTTTCAGTGTTTCGGTGACGGTGGGATGATTGTATTTGACTACCGAGACGGTGTAGGTGCTACCCTTGGCTACCGATGCCACGGGCATCTCGATGTTGGTGATAGTCGCGCCCGAAAAAACGTTCAAATCCATATACAGATAAGGCGTTCCCGCCATATACCAGCCCGTGTAGGAGCCGCCCGACAGAGAGTAGAGCTCGGATAGATCAACGCCCAGCAGATTCTCGGAGCCTGCCGCTACCTGGGAGCGTTTGGGAGGATTCGACAGGGTAACACCCTCCACCTCGGGGAGCGTGTAGGTATATGTTCCCGCCTCCAGCGCGGTCAAGAGCTCGGAGACGCCTACCGCCATCTGGGCGTAGCCGGCATCGTTGGGATGGAGTAGGTCGGGGAAGTTAGCGCGTCCCACATACTCGGAGGTATAGGCGTGCATATCAAAGAAGGTGGCGTTGACCCCCGCTCCGGTCAGCCGTTCCGGAAGCTGGTTCTGCAGTGCACGAACCCTGGGACTGCCCGAGCCCTCGTTTCCGTAGTAAGCGGGGCAGTTCATCACCACTACCTGCACGTCTTCGTTCTTGTCGGTGATGTCGGTGACCAGATTGTCTGCGGAGGTCAAGTAAAACTCGTCAGAGGAATCGGGCCAGGTGCGGTCAAAATAAGAGTCGTTTGTGCCCAGCATGACCAGTGCGTAGTCGAACTTGGAAGCATATCGCTTCATATAGGTGTGCTGAGTGGTACCGCGGTAACGGTTTCCAAGGTCGTCCCGCATAGTGCGCCCGCTGTTACCCAGATTGATGATCAGGTGATCTTGCCACAGAATCCGCTGGAGCACGGCGGGATAGGAGTCGGTGTTCCAGTCGGAGGAGAGGTAGCCCTCGGTGATGCTGTCGCCCACGCAGGCAACGGTGACAAGATCCACGGTGGCAGAGAAGTCGGTGTCCGCGGGAATGTCCACGGTGGTGATTCCTGCCGCACGGTTATCGTCCAGCCACTTCTGCGGCGCGTCCCATGCGTGATAGGTGGAGGCGAAGCAGTAGGAGGTCTTGAGATTACCGGTATATTTGGTGGAGTCGTAGCCGCCGCCGAGGATCAGCTTGGAGTCGACTACCTTGACGTAGGTCTTGTAAACGTCCAGTTCGTCGATGGGATCGCTCTCGGCACGGTTGGTGGGACCCACCAGAATCTCCAGAGCGGTCTCGTCGAACTTGGTATCCTGCTGGATGGGCAGGCTTACACCGGTTTCGGCGTAGATCTTTTCGGCAAGATCCTTGGCGATGAGCTTATAAAAGTCGTATTCGGTGGTGAATTTGCTGGCTTTGCGGGCATCGAAGGGGCTTTTCGCGTAGACGATGGTGTAGCCCTCCAGCTCGTTGCCGGCGATGGACAGATCCAGGAGAGCGGCAGGCTCTGCGGTCTCGGGTGCCTCGGTGGTGGCTGCGGTGGTGGACGCAGGCACCGACTCGCTGCCGCAGGCAAAGAGTCCGCAAAGGGTCGACAGCAAAAAGAGCACGGTAAACAGCTTTTTCATATGTACCTCCTTTTTCGGGGATGGATGATCTGATTGATTTCATTATATCGCATCTTTGCGGTTTCGTCAAGGGAAAAAAGACTGAAAAGAGGAGAAAAAGCGCAGTGGGGCTCCGCGGAGCAACAAAAAAGCAGAAGCTATCGCGGATAGCTTCTGCAAAAGATCGAAGGGGAGCTGTGGCTTATTCGGCCATGAAGTCGCGCAGCTCGAAGTAGCAATCGTTGTCGCTTTCGACGAAGATCTCGTCCCAAGCCATTCTTGCCAGGTGCACGCCCAGAAAGCTCTTGGCGTTGAGGCGGCGGTTCCCGCTGACCAGCATGACTTTGCCGTCGATGTGGGAGCAAATGCGGTTGAAGCGAGCTACGTCTGCACCGGTTTCCAGATTGATTTTGTACAGATATTTGTGATTGCAGATCATAATTTGTTCCTCCATTCAAGGATAGCATTACACGAAGGTGTATTGTGTTTATAAAATTACTTCGTGCGCTCGGGAAAGTGTAATTTTCCTTTGCACCCATATTATAGCCATCTTTTTAGATTTGTCAATGGGTTTTGGAAAACTTTTTCACAATCTCCAAATTAGCGTTATTGTACAAAAACAAATGCATAAATTTGTGCAATATAACCAACCAAACAGCAAAATGTTGGTAATACGGACTTACCGAGCGAGCGGGCGGAGATTGCCGCCTCTACAAGATAGGTACAAACATCTGCCGCTATCCACCCCTACGAGGGGCGCAAATCAGTGCCTTAGCGCGTGCCGGACGAGTGGTACGCATACAAACAAAAACCAACTATGCGGTGGGGCATAGTCGGTTTCGTATCAGAAGCTGTACTTTTTTGTATATTCCACCAGCTCGTCTACGGTGGTGAACGCCAGTCCCGTGACGGTATCGGCACAGCCGTAGTAGATGGCGATTCTGCCGGTGTCGGCATCGGTCAGCGCCGCACAGGGGAAGGTGACGTTGGGCACGTCTCCATTTTGCTCGTAGGGCATTTCGGGACCGAGGATGTAGAACTGCGTGCGGTACTTTACCTTCCAAGGCTGGGCAATATCCAGGATCGCTGCGCCCATACGGTACACGTAGCCATTGCAGGTGGTGATGACGCCGTGGTAGATCAGCAGCCAGCCCTCATCGGTCTCGATGGGGCAGGGACCCGCGCCGGTCTTGGTGCACTGCCAAGCAGACTGATCGAAGGGAGCGGGACCGAAGACGTGGCGATGCTTGCCCCAGTAGATCAGATCGGGAGACTCGGAGAGGAAGATGTCGCCGAAGGGGGTGTGTCCCGTGTCGCTGGGGCGGGAGAGCATCATATACTTGCCGTCAATTTTGCGGGGGAAGAGGACGCCGTTGCGGTTGTAGGGCAGGAAGGCGTTCTCCAGCTGATAGAACTTCTCAAAGTCGAAGGTGTAGGCGATACCGATGGTGGGTCCGTGGTAGCCGTTGCACCAGGTGATGTAGTAGCGATCCTCGATGAAGATGACCCGGGGATCGTAGCGGTATTCGAAGCGGGTCACGTCAGCCTCTCCCTCCATCTCGATGGGGGTGTCGGAGATGTCCCAGTTAATGCCGTCCTTGGAGAAGCCCACAAACAGGTTCATCCGTACCGCCTTGTCATCACAGCGGAACACGCCTGCAAAGCCGTCTTTGAAGGGCACGACAGCGCTGTTGAAGATGCTGTTTGCCTTGAAGAAGTGGTGACGTCCGATGATGGGGTTTTCGCTGTACCGCCAGACCGGTTCGTTACAGCCCTCCGGCTTGTCCTGCCAGGGAATGTTGGGCAGGGAATTACCAATGATCTTGCTCATTTCAAATAATCCTTTCGTTCATAGCGGCGACTTGTCCAGCACCGATTCGGTCAGCACTTCGCCTTGGTATTGGAGTTTTAAGGTAAAGAAGGGCGCGCCGTCCAGCAGCTCTTGCAGGAAAATGCGGTCGCCCGCCCAGAGCGGCAGGGTCAGGATGCGATCCAGCGGAATGAACGCCAGCTCGCCCTCGTCGCATTCGGTGAGCTCGCCCGAAAAATCGTCGGAGGTGTAGAGGAACATCAGCTCGTCCTCCCATTCATCGGAAATGAAGGTGATGACGCCGCGCAATCTTGCCGAGTGAAGGGTCAGCCCCGTTTCTTCGGTGACTTCGCGGAAAAAACATTCGTCGGGGGACTCTCCTTTCTCCACGTGTCCGCCCACGCCGATCCATTTGGCGTGATTCGGGTCGTTGACCTTCTTGGTGCGGTGGAGCATGAGGAAGGAGTCTTCAAGGATGAGATAGCCTAAAGTGGTGAGTTTCATTGTTCGCCTCCCGTTATCGTCCCGTACGGCCAATCCATAATCCCACCGAAATCGTAGACGGTGTAACCCATCGCCGCCAGCTTTTTTGCTGCCTGCAGGCTTCGGTTGCCCGAGCGGCAGTAAACGTAGATGGGAACGGCAAGATCGGGCAGTACGTCGGGACGCTTGGTACCGATCTTCTCGTTGGGGAGCAGGAGCGCGCCCTCGATGTGTCCTGCATCAAACTCGTCCTGACGGCGCACGTCCAAGAGGATGAAGGGCTTACCCTCTGCCGCCATGATGTCCATTTCGGATTTCGCCCGATCCTGCGGGATAGTTTCGTAGGAGCCTTCCTTCGGAGCGGACTGGATGGCGGGGGCGGAAGTGGTGGTATCGGTCTGATGCGGTTTTCCTTTGGCGGTGGTAGCTGAAGTAGCGGAACCGTCTGCGACGCTCTTGCAGGCGACTGCCACCAGAATCAGTGCGCCCAGCAGTGCACAGCACAAGATCACTCGCCGCATTCTGCCTCCAGCGACTTCAGATAGTCGATACAGATCTTCGCCTCGGTGAGTCCGTCGGGGGTGAGAGTCTCGCTCTCTACCACCATGGGGATGCCCAGACGCTTTGCGGTCTTCCATACTGCCTTCACAGGAGCGGTGCCCATACCCAGCGGCTTGCCGGAGCGGTCGGAAAGCCCGTCCTTGATGTGGATCACGGGGATGCGGTCGGCGAGAGTCTCCATCAGAGCGACGGGATCCTTGCCTGCGGCGTATGCCCAGTAGGTGTCGATTTCGAAGGTGAGGCTTGTGTGTCTTTGCAGTTCCTCGTGGATCACCGCGCCGTAGGAGCTGACACGGAATTCGCCGTCATGGTTGTGATAGGAGAGGCGAAGACCGTCTGCCGCCAGACGAGGCGCATATTCGTTGAGAAAATCGATGAATTCGGAGAGCTTTTCCGCACTGGAGGTATCGGCACCGGGAATGATGATCTCCCGACAGCCGATGGCTTGGTGGTAGGCAACCGTTTCCTCGTAGCGGTCGCGGATATCGCCCACGCCGGTGTGGGTGCCGCTTGCCACCAAGCCGTATTTGTCCAGCCAGCCTTTGACAGTTTCTGCGGAGTGACCGAAAAATCCCGCGAACTCTACCATCTCGTAGCCCATCTCGGCAAGCGCACGGAGAGTGCCTTCCATATCCTTAGGGGTGTTGTCGCGGACACTGTAAAGTTGAATACCGTATTTCATATGATGTTCTCCTTTATGTTTATATTACGAAACTTGATAGGGGAGGGGTGTATTTCTTGCACAATCGGTTCACGTCTGCTTACAGAAAAAACAAAATCCGAGTATACCTCAATTATACTCGGATATGTTTCATTTGTCAAGTCTGTCAGCGGGAGAACATGACTTTTTCGCTGGAGAACAGCTTGGTCAGAACCGCCACCATACCGCCGGCAAAGAGCAGATTCACCGCTACGGTGATGACGATCTGCAGAGGCGACCAGGCAAAGGAGAAGACGCCGGTCATACACTGGACGCTGTTGTACAGCGGGATGCAGTACCAGCCGAGCTCGGAAGCGGGGCCGTCCCCGAACATTGCGGTGATGCCCAGTAGCATATTCAGCACCATAACCGGCGTGACGATGGTACCTGCTTCCTTCACCGACTTTGCCAGCGCGGACAGGACGGCGATCAGCGAGATCATCACCAGCACGGTAGAGAGGATCACCGCCAGCAATACCGCGTAATCGGTGACCGTGTAGACCGATGCGTCCAGTTGGGCAGTGTCGCCCATTAGCTTGGGCAGGGAAAGGATGGTTCCGATAAAGCTGGAGGTTCCGCTAAAGAGTGCGATCAGCGAAAGGCTGACGATCTTTCCGATGGCAAGCTCGTGGCGGGCGATGGGCGTGATGAGGAGAGTGGCGATGGTGCCTCGCTCCTTCTCGCCTGCAATCGACTCGGGTGCCACTGCCATACAGCCCGAGAAGAGGAGCATCATCAGCAGCATCGGGAGCATCATAGCGAAGATCTGTGCGGTCATTGCCTCGTCGGAGGCAAGGTCGTAAACCGTGTCTCCGGGATTTACGTCGAATTTGTTGGAAAGCATTGATTCGTACTCCGATAATAGGGCGTAGAGGACATTGTAGGCGTTGTACGACTCGGTATCGGTGGAATTGTAATAGATCTCCACCGAGGGGATCGCACCTTCGGCGATCTGTTGGTCGAAGCCTTCGGGGAAGCGGACGGCAAGCTGCGCGTCGCCGTCGGTGATCTTTTCGGGGGAAAAGCCTTCGTGAAACTCAAATTGCTCAGTGGGGGAGCAGAGCGCCTCTACCGAACCGGGAAGATTCTCGGCGTACACCACGTAGACCGTCCCCTCCTCCTCCCCGAACGCGTCGGAGAGTGCGCCGCC
>JAFTPF010000075.1 GCA_017463445.1 Clostridia bacterium | reverse complement strand
GTCTGTGGGCGGACGCGCAATGCGCGCCCCTACAAATGCTCGGGAATTCCGCGAAAGGAGCCACCTCTGAACCATCCCATGCGCCGACACAAGCAAGCGCTCCCTGAAGCGGAGTGCTATGCGATCCTCGCTCGATGCACCCACGGCGTGCTTGCCGTCAGCGGTGACGGCGGCTACCCCTACGCCGTTCCCCTCAGCTACGCCGTGGCGGACGGCAAGATCTACTTCCACTCTGCGGTAGAGGGGCACAAGATCGACGCCCTGCGAAAAGACGAAAGAGTCTGCTTCACCGTTGTGGATGCTGACGACGTGGTAGCCGAGCGGTTCACCACCTACTACCGTAGCGTCATTGTCTTCGGCAGAGCGCGGATCCTCACCGATCCCGTCGATCTGCGGAGTGCGCTGAATGCGCTGGCGGAGAAGTATTCCCCTCACGCCCATGGCAGAGAAAAAGAGATCGAAAGTTTCCTCTCCCGGGTGGCGGTCATCGAGCTGATCCCCGAGGCGATCACCGGCAAGGAAGCCATCGAACTGGTGAGAGAGCGGAAGAAGTGAATAGTGTAAAACAATCCCCGACGGAGCTTCCGTCGGGGAATTTCGAATGGCGATAATTTCGGTCTTTCATATGAATATCCCTTGACAATTTCCTGCCGCTTGTGTATAATCAAATCAGAAACCATATATTTGACGAAAGTAGGATCTGACTATGAGAAAAATCAACAAACTGCTCTCCCTCCTGCTGGTGGGACTGCTGATCTGCGGTGTGCTGGCATCTTGCGGAGGCTCCGACAGCCGCTCCGACCGCGACGATGACGATAAAAATGGCCATGGCAATGGCGATACGGTAACCACCGCCGGACGGCCCGACTCCGTCGTACCCGATCACGACCATACTTGGAGCGAATGGAAAATCACTGCCGAGCCTACCTGCTCTGAAGAAGGCTCCTCTACCCGCACCTGCTCCTGCGGTGCTACCGAGAATCAGCCTATCGCTAAAACAGAGCACACAGAGGGCGAATGGGTGGTCGTTACCAAACCTACCACTACCTCCTCCGGCAAAAAGGCATTGCTCTGCGCCGTCTGCGGTGAGCAGATGGACGAGATGATCTTCGAGATGGATGCCAAATGGGTCTATGAGACCGACGCGCTGGGCTATTACTTCGGCCATGCCAGTGTCGACGGCGACTACCGTGACGTGATTCTGGATTCCTACGGCGATGTATTTTATGCTACCGCCGACGGCGAAGAGATCGAGATCTACGCAAACGGCTACTTCATCTCTACGCTGGGCAGCGTGCAATATCTGAAAAAGGCAGACGGCACCGTGGTCTGCTCTACCGAATCGCTGGGCATCACCGGCTTCGGACTTACCGAAAATTACGATGAATACACGCAGTTCCTCCGTGACGGCTATATTTTCGCTTACAATATCGTAGAAACCTACGCCGACTCGACCTTCCAGATCGGCATTCTCGGCACCGACGGCAAGTGGATCGCTCCCCTGTCGGAAGACAATCCCATTATCACTTCGGGCGCGCAGTATTCCACCTCGATCTTCAACAAGCACTCCTACGAGTACGCCGGCGACGGCATTCTGTTCGTCAACGCGAATCTCTCCGGTTACAGCTACGATTACCTGCTTTACAATATCAAGACCAATGAGATCCACCGTCTGACCCCCGACACCTCCGCTCCGAATCTGGACTACATGGTGACCATCGCGTCCTTCCAAAACGGTGTTTCCTACGGAACCTACAGCAGTAAACTGTATATCATCCAATCCGACGGCAGCGTGACCGTCCAGAGCAGTGTCGCCCAATCGGGTTTTGCCATTCAGACCGATAGTGCGGGCAATTACTACACCATCAATAACGGTGCCATCTACCGGAACGGCGAGCTCTATGTAGAGCTGGACTTCACCGTTACCGGTGCCAAATGCGTGGGGGATAACTGGCTGATCTTCATCAAGAACCCCTCCGGCGCTTACTTCTATGCCTATCTGACGACCGACGGCGAGTTTCTCTTTGAACCCGTCGCCACCACCGCCACCTACATTTGCGACGAGAGCGGCGTCGGCGTCAGCTACTCCTCCGGCTACGTTCAGGCCGACGGTACCAAGCTGGTCATCGACACCGACGGCAATGTCCTCTACACCAGCACCCAGAACAAAGCCTACATCTACGTCAACAACGGCGTTGTCTGCGAGCAGGTGAAGGGCGCCTTCTCCAGCACCGAGACCTACACCTTCCTAAACAAATAAATCCCCTTGCAAAACAAAACCGACGATCGTGATGATCGTCGGTTTTTTCATTGTTTCTGGCTCGTCCCTTAGTGGCAGCCGCCGCAAGTGGAGCAGTCGTGGGTGCACTCGGTGGGCAGTTTGCCGGTGACCTGGGCAACGATGGTTGCCTGCACCTTCTGAATCATGCCGTTCAGCGTCATCTCGGCGGCTTCGTACGCCTTGAAGGCGGGATGCTCGGTGATGAAGGTGTAGAGTTCGGTGAGGCGGTCGTCAATGCGCGCCATGACTGCGGGCTCGGTCTCCTCGGTGATCTGCTCCAGCGCCTGCTGCTGGATCTGATACTCCATCAGCGCGTTGTTGATCTCCAAAGAACCTTCATAAGCGGCTTTTGCCTCCAGAAATGCCTTTCCTTCGGGCGAATCTTTGATCTGTCTGCCGATCATAGCGGCAAGCTCCATAATCTCCATTTTTTATAAAATCCTTTCTTTGGGTGGAAATTGTTTGTTTTGTGCGTATAGATGAGACGAGTGAAAACCGCCTCTTTCCTACAGAGAGTTTGTGCGGTGTACCCTTTGGGCGACACCAATTCCGTTTTGTACGAATGGGAGAGACGATAGCAAACCTCTTCTCCTCGTAGGGGCGCATTCTATATGCGCCCGTTCAAGCGGAGGATCGGGCGGATATGGAATCCGCCCCTACAATGGATAACACCTTCACTCCAACTCCCCGAACAGAGCATGAGGCTCGGCACAGGTGATGCGGATGGTCGCTTCCCTGCCGATCAGCGCATCGTCGCCTTCGAAGTGAACCAGACGGTTCTGCTCGGTGCGACCGGTCAGTTTGGTGGCATCGGTCTTGCTCCGCCCCTCCACCAGCACGGTCTGCAAAGTCCCTACCAGTGCGGCGACCTTTTCCGAGGCGATCCCGTACTGCGTATCCAGCAACCGCTGAAAGCGTTCGCTCTTCACGTCCTGCGGAACGGGTGTCATCTCAGCGGCGGGAGTTCCTTTTCTCGGGGAGTAGAGGAAGGAGTAGATGTTATCGTATCGTACACGGCGAAGCATATCCAGCGTATTTTCAAAGTCCTCCTCGGTCTCGCCGGGGAAGCCTACGATAATGTCGGTGGTGATGGCGATGTCGGGCATCTTCTCCCGCATATAGTCGACAAGATGCAGGTATCGCTCCCGATTATAGACCCGGTTCATGGCACGCAGGATATTGTCCGAGCCCGACTGGAGCGGCAGATGGAAGGCTTTTGCGATCTTCTCTTCCCTTGCCATCACGTCGATGAGCTTTTCGGATGCGTCCTTAGGATGGCTGGTCATGAAGCGGATCTGGAAGTCGCCCTCGATTTTGCAGATATCGGTGAGCAGATCGGCAAAGTCGTAGCGTTCGCCCTCGGCAGTGATGAGATCCTTGCCGTAGGAGTTGACGTTCTGCCCCAGCAGAGTGATCTCACGGTAGCCTTCGGCGGCAAGGGTGCGGACTTCTTCCAAAATGCAATCGGGCTGACGGGAGCGCTCGCGTCCGCGGACGTAGGGAACCACGCAGTAGGTGCAGAAATTGTTACAGCCATACATAATCGACACCCACGCCTTGTGTCCCGGTGCGCGGCGGACGGGGAGCCCTTCGGCGATGTTGCCGGGGTCGCCGGTGTCCAGATGGAAGGTGCGCTTTTTGGCGTGCATCGCTTCCCACAAAATCTGGGGAAATCGCCAGAGCATGGACGTGCCGAAGAGGAAGTTGACGTAGGGGTACTTTCTCCGCACATCCTCTTTGCGGTGCTCCTGGGAGACCATGCATCCGCAGATGCCGATCAGGAGCAAGGGCTTTTTCTCCTTCAGGTGCTTGAACTGCCCCGTGATAGAGAGTGCCTTCAGCTCGGCGTGCTCACGGACGGCGCATGTATTGATCAGGATCAGGTCGGCCTCGGTGGGATCGGCGGTGGGGGTGTAGCCCATCTCCACCGCCATACCGCAGAGCCGCTCGGAGTCGGCTTCGTTCTGCTGACAGCCAAAGGTCTCGATGTAGACGTACAGCTCTCTGCCGCCCCAGAAGGAGCGGACCTTTTGCATATATTCGCTCTGCTCCCGAATCTCCTCGGGAGAGATGAGTCTGGTTTGTTTCATGGGTAGGAGGATCCTCCCTTTCGCGGATTTTCGACGATTTTTCGTTCACGGGACTATTGTAGCATACTTTTTGCGCTTTTGCAAGTGGATTATTCGGGAAGAAATACTTTTTCAAAAAATTAAAACCCGACCGAGTAAAATAGGCTTCTCGTTCGTTTATATAAGCGAGAGGAGAAAATCCGACGCCTGAACGAGCCTCGTTCACAAAATGTTTACAAACTTTTTTTCGCGAAAACCTGCAATATTTTCCCCTCCTGATTTGTTATATAGGGTAGAAGCATTTTCACAACTTTGCCAACATCGCAAACGTTCCTTCGATAGCAAATTGGTCAATTTGCTAAAAGTATCTGATTTTTATATTGACAATTTGCTGAAACTATGCTACAATCAAGGAGGAGGATACCAATGGGCTATCTTATCCACTGTTCATTTCACCCGTGATCGATCAACGATCACCCGTCCCATAACAGAATGGATAAATCAAATG
>JAFTPF010000074.1 GCA_017463445.1 Clostridia bacterium | reverse complement strand
CCATACCGTTGTACCAAGAATCAGCCGATGAAGCATCTGATGCTGGTGCATCTGGAGTCGGTGGATACTATGGAGGATGCGATCCTTCTCAAGAATCGCTCTCTTTACGCCGACAGAGAAGATTTCGATCTTCCCGAAGGCAGTTACTTTATTGCCGATTTGATCGGTACGCCCGTTTATAACGAGAATACCGGTGAATGCTACGGCAAACTCACCGACGTGACCAATCACGGTGCAGGTGATATCTACGAGATCACCCGCCCCGACGGAACGAAGGCGCTGGTGCCTGCCGTTCCTGTGTTTGTCAGCCGCACCTTGCCGGGAGAGGGCATCTACCTTACGCCCATAGAGGGACTGATTTGATGAATTTTCACGTACTTACTCTTTTTCCCGATATGATCCGCCGCATTACCGGTGAGAGCATCATCGGCAGAGCGCAGGATGCGGGACTGATCTCGGTAGAAGCCCATAATATCCGCGACTATTCCAAGGACAAGCACCGCAGAGTGGACGATACTCCTTACGGCGGCGGGATGGGGATGCTGATGGCGGCACAGCCCATCTACGATTGTTATTCGGCGGTGAAAGAGCAGCTTAGCGGCAAGACCCGCGTGATCTACCTTTCTCCGCAAGGCGCGGTCTTTACGCAAAAGAAGGCGGAACAGCTGAAGAAGTACGATAACCTTATTCTCCTTTGCGGTCACTACGAAGGCGTAGACCGCCGCGTGATCGACGAGATCGTGGAGGAAGAGATCTCTATCGGCGACTATGTTCTTACCGGCGGAGAATTACCCGCCTGCATTCTGATTGACGCGGTGGCACGTCTGTGCGATGGCGTGCTTGCCGACGCATCCTGTTACGAAAACGAAAGCATTGCCAGCGGTGCGCTGGAATATCCCCAATATACCCGTCCCGTAGAGTATCACGGAATGCGGGTGCCCGAGGTTTTGCTGTCGGGCAATCACGCCGATATCGAAAAATGGCGGCGGGCGGAGGCTCTGAAGCTGACCCGCAAAAATCGACCGGATCTGCTGTAGTGCAAGCGATCGGTTAAGTTCGCACACCGGGAGGTGTAAAACAGATAATGGCAAAAAATAAAACCGCAGGACATACCCGTGATTCGTCCCAAAGCAGTCTGTTGCTGAACTTGATGCACAGAGGACTGTCAAAGCTCAAAAATCTGCTGAAAAAATCTGTCATTCTGCAATTATTCAGCAGTTATGATACTATTGAAGAGTATGCGGCGGATTCTTTCTTAGTAAGGACCTGTCGCGGCATCAAAAATAATATCCGTAAAAGATTCGCCAAAAAGCCTCGCCGCGAATTGGGGACGGAACTGATCAGCCCCAATGAAGTAGGTATTTTTGCGCCATCCACACTGCCGCGTTCGGTGAAGAATCGCGTGGGTGAAGCTGTGGAGGAGAGCATGGTGCTGGGAAAGGTCAAATCGATCCTGCACGGGCTTCTCCGCGTCCCGATGATGTCTTACGGCGTCTTCCTCTTCTCCTTTGGTTTGTTTACCACCGTAATGCAGGCACTGTTGTATTTCTTGCTTCGCTCCAGTGAAGGTGCGGCGCTGGATCTGTTCGTCGGGCTTTTACTGATACTGCTTTCGCTGCCGATCATGTTCAAGGGCTACGAGCCGATGATCGATCATTTCGGCGATAGTATCGTGGGCAATCTGATGTTCCGCGTATTCCGCGATACGTCCGCAACGCGGACGGGAAGCAAAGCCTCTCAGCCCACCTTCCTGTTTTTCCTGGCAGGCATGGTGATCGGTCTTTTGACCTATTTTGCTCCTCCGATCCTGTTGCTCTTGCTGATTGCTTTTGTGGCGGCGGCTTTATGCGTGCTTTACGTTCCCGAGACCGGCGTGTGCTTGATCCTGTTCTTATTCCCCTTTTTCACGGGAGTTCCTCACGCATCCATTCTTTGTGCGGGCGCGATCCTGTATACGGGCGTATGTATGTTGCTGAAAGTAATGGTGGGCAGGCGTAGCATTTCTTTCGGTCTGATGGACGGTGTGGTGCTTCTGTTTGGGTTGATCGTACTGTCTACCGGGCTTGCAGGAGGCGATAACGTACTGCACAGTGGGCTCCTGTACGCCGCGATGATCTCGGGCTATTTCACGCTGTCCAATCTTTTGCGCAATCCTTCGTGGATCAAGCGCAGTATGGCGGCGCTGACGCTGTCGTCATTTCTTGTCACCGTTACGGGGCTTCTGGATTATTTTCTGAATTTCGGTGTTCGGATCGCACTGCTGGCGGATCCCTCGGTGGCAACAATCTATTTGCTGACTGTGACCGTGCCCGCTCTTGCGATGATGCTCAAAGCTGAACGGGCACGGGGACGGATGATGTACCTGATTACTGTGGCGGCAAATATCACGTATTTGCTGCTGTTGGGATCGCCGGTCGGCATCTGTGCGCTATGTGTTGAACTGCTGGTATTTTTCCTGTTCTATACTCGTAAGACCTGGACGGCTCTTTTGCTGACCGTTCTTCTGCTTCCTTGGATATCCTACTTCGTCTGGCCGGATTTCCGGGCGTTGGCAGATCAATTGCTGCTGTCCGGAAGAATGGAACTTTGGCGTGCGTTGGGCGGCGTTTTTGCAGATGCGCCCTTGTCGGGGGTCGGAATGAGCGATCACGTTTTGCTGAGTGCTATCTCGGCAAACTCAACGGCAGATCTTTCGCTGAGCAATACGTGGCTTCGTTTGCTGGTTCAAGTGGGCATTCCGGGACTGATGGTGTTTCTCGTGTTTGTCCTGCTCTGGTTCGCATCGGGGTTTACCTTGCTTCGCAGGCATTGCGTGCAAGAGCGTCACGTCTGCTTCCATCTGGCGATCATGGCATCGCTGACCGGTCTTCTGATTGCCGGCGGCGTATCCTATCTCTGGAGCGACAATCGTATGCTCCTGCTGTTCTGGATGATGGCGGGGATCGGTAGAGCGTTGCAGAGAATCGCCAAACGAAACGCTGAAGCCGAAGTTGAACCGCCTGAGGATTCTTATCAGGACGGCGTGCAGTGCGCTGATATGGAGCTGACCTTCACGGCGGTGGCGGATCAACAGACAAACGGAAAGGATGATGCAATATGAATCATAAATCCAATGTAAAGGCATCCAAGAAAAAGATTAAAGTCGTAGACGCGGTGATTGCCGTCGTGTTTTTGATGTCTTTGGCGGTGACGATCTATCTGACCGTTACGCTGGCTTTTTCGGACGGCGATGGCAGTAACGGCTCGGGTACGCCTGTAGAATATTCTTTGACAGTGGATAACATCGATACAGAGCGCTACGGTATCACATTGAACGAACAGACGGGGATTGCTGAATGCGATTTTCTGAAGATCGGGGATACGCTGTATACCGACGACGCGCAAGCGATCGGCAAGCTGGTGTCCATCCGCTACGAGGTCGCCACCGGGTCAACGGGTAAGACCGATAACGACGGATCTTTGATCTACGCGGAATATCCCGGAAAGGTTAATCTGATCCTGACGGTCCGAGGTGAGCTTTCGGGAGATTCTCTGGAGATAGGCGATCTGGAGCTGCGGGTAGGAAAGACGATCTCCTTCCATACTTCGGGATATAATGCAAAAGCGAAGATCATGTCGGTTGATACAGAGGTGGAATAAATGGCTGTACAGAAAAAAGTTCGATTCAACATTGTGGATTTTTTGTTGATCGTGTTAGTGATCCTTTCGGTGGTCGCGCTATTCCTGCGTCCTACCGTTTTGGAAAAGGTAGGACAGTTGACCGCTACTGATACCGTAGTAGTCAGTTTTTACGCGGACAGTCTTACGGAAGAAGAATGCAGTATGCTGACGGCGGGCGACGTGCTGAGGGTCGGAAACGGAGCGGACGGTGAACTGTTGTCCTTTTCGGTTCAGCCGTATCAGAAGCTTCATCTGATTGAATCGGATGTGCAATCCGAAAGCCCTTTCTTCAAAGAAGTGACCGAGCCGGGACTTTATACCGTAAAAGGGCAGGCAAGACTGACCGGTACCCGCAAGGATGACGGTTTCTATGTAGGCGGTAATTTGCAGATCGGCGTGGGCAGTGTTGTGCAAGTGCAGTCGGATTCGTACATTTTGACAATCGAACTCGCGGGAATCTCATAATTTTTGTACACTTTTTTTCATCGAAAGTATTGATTTTGTTCTGATTATTTGTTATAATACTTCCAGTACGATTGTGCCGTAGGTTTGCGGCTTTTAATAGGTAGAGAACAGGAGCAAAATTCATGATCAACCGTGACGTAACCATTCAAAATGCAGTAGGTCTTCACGCAAGACCTGCGACCTTCTTTATTCAGAAGGCAAATGCTTACAAGAGTTCGATTTGGGTAGAGTGTAACGAGCGTAAAGTCAACGCCAAGAGCCTTCTCGGCGTCCTTTCCATGGGAATCGCGAAGGATATGACTATCACACTGATCGCTGACGGCAGTGACGAAGTGGAAGCTCTGGACGGTCTGTGCAAGTTTCTTTCTTCCGAACTGATCGACTGATTTCCCCTTATCACATTCTCGAAAAAGCAGACCGCAAAGCGGTCTGCTTTTCGGTTTCCTAACGAAAGAAGGAAGAATATGGAGCACAAAACGCGTGCGGAACTAAAGGAAAAAGCCAATCGACTCCCGCTCACGCCAGGTGTGTACATTATGCACGGCGAGGGCGGCAAGATCATCTATGTTGGCAAATCCAAGGTGCTGAAAAGCCGTGTATCCCAATATTTCGGTGATAACGAAAAAAACATCAAGACCGAAAAAATGGTGGGAGACGTCTGGGATTTTGACTATATGCTCACTGATACCGAGATGGAAGCCCTTGCGTTGGAGAATAAGCTGATCAAGCTCCATAAACCCAAATACAACATCCTGCTGAAGGATTCCAAGAGTTATCCGTATATCAAAGTCAACCTGCAAAAGCCCTATCCTACGGTGGAGTTTACCCGCAAACGCATCGCGGACGGTGCAAAGTATTTCGGACCCTACTCGGGTGCGACCGTGGCAGGCTCAATCCTCAAAACGGTGCAGAAGACCTTCTGTTTACCGACCTGTAAGATGGAATTTCCCCGGGACATCGGCAAGGCGCGACCTTGCTTGTACAGCCATATCGGACAATGCTGCGCCCCCTGCAGCGGTCAGCTTTCCGAGGAAGCCTATCGGGAGCGTTTTCCTGAGGTGATCTCTTTTCTGCGAGGTAATTATACCGACGTGAAGAAAAGCCTCACCGAAAAGATGATGTTCGCCTCCGACAACCTGCTCTTTGAGACGGCGATGGAATACCGTGACCGCATCGCCGCACTGGAAAATCTCTGGGAGCGGCAAAAGGTGGTCGGCGCACCCGACGCCGAGTACGACGTGCTGGCGCTTCATACGGGCGATACCTGCTCCTGTCTTGCCATCTACTACGTTCGCGGCGGAGCGGTCATCGACTCAGACAATCATATCTTCACTGCCGATAAGATCGTGGACGAGAGCGCCATCGTTTCCTTTATCGGCGAGCTATACACGCACCGCGAGTATATTCCCAAAACCTTGTTGATCGGCTTCCCGATGGATGAAGAGAGCCGTTCGATGCTGGAGACCTATCTTTCTGCGCACGCCGAATACAAGGTGAATCTGCGCATCCCGCAAAAGGGAGAGCTGTACAAGCTCTGCCAAATGGTGGAGGAGAACGCCGCGCTTCACGCCCGTCAATATATTGCAGACAGCGAGCGTGACCACTCGGTGCTGGAAAAGTTGGCCAAGATGCTGGATCTGCCCGTCACGCCGCTGCGGATCGAAGCCATCGACATCTCTAACTACGGCGACGAGCATATCACAGCGGGCATCATCGCGTTGGAGGAAGGGAAACTCTGCAAAAAGAACTACCGCACCTACAAGATTCGCACCACCGACGGTCAGGACGACTACGGTGCTATGCGCGAAGCACTTACCCGCCGCTTTGCTCACCGTGAGGACCAGCCACTTCCCGATCTGCTTCTCTTGGACGGCGGAAAGGGACACGTTGGTGTGGTGAAGGATCTGGTGCAGGAGCTGGGGATCACACTTCCCGTGTTCGGCATGGTCAAGGACGATTTCCACAAGACCCGCGCCCTCACCGACGGAGAGAACGAGATTAGCATCGCCCGCGAGCAGGCAGTATTCGTGCTGATCTATAAGATCCAGGAAGAGGTCCACCGCTTTACCATCGGCAGGATGCAGGATGCAAAGCGAAAAGAGATGAAACGATCCTCTTTGGAAGACATCAAGGGAATCGGACCCAAGAAAGCACAGCTTTTGCTGAAACAAATGGGTACGCTGACTGCGGTCAAAAAAGCCAGCGTAGCAGAGCTTGTCGCGCTGGACGGCATCTCGCAAGCCGATGCGGAGGCGATCCGCGCTCACTTTGAAAAAGTATACGATAAGAAAAAATCATTTCCGTGAGGTTTTATAGTTCCAAGGTAAATCCCTTGGAAGAAAGGACTATTATGATGCGAATCATTACCGGAAGCGCCAGAGGCGCACGGCTGGAAACATTGAACGGCGAGGAGATCACCCGCCCCACGCCCGAACGGATCAAGGAAGCAGTATTCAATATGCTGGCATTCGATCTGGAGGGCAGGCGGGTGCTGGATCTGTTTGCAGGCTCGGGACAGATGGGTCTGGAGGCACTCTCTCGAGGAGCGGCATCCGCCGTTCTTTGCGACAGCAACCGACAGGCGGTAGAGGTAGTTAAGCGCAACGCGCAGAAGACCAAGCTCCTGTCACAGACACGGATCGTAAACTCCGATTATAAAGCATTCATCCGTTCTGCGGAAGGGAAGGAGCAGTTTGATATCATCATCCTAGATCCTCCTTACGCCTCCAATATGGTGCAGGATGCCATCGACCGTATCCTGCGGGCAGGCATTGCCTCGGAGCGCGCCATCTTCGTCTGTGAGAGCGACAAGTCCGAGCCCTTCAAGGGCGAGGGGCTGACGCTCCACCGCCACAATCGCTACGGCAGGATCTACGTTACAGTCCTGCTCCGTGGAGAAGAGAGCGAGGAGGATGCAGAATGAAACGAGCATTGATCACCGGCAGCTTCGATCCTCCTACGCTTGGTCATATCGATGTGATCCGCCGTACCGCCGCGATCTTTGATGAGGTGGTGGTGTGCGTCTGCCACAACAGCGAAAAGATCGGATCATTCTCCCCTGATCTGCGCATGGAGATGCTCCGCCGTTCTCTTACCGATTGCCCCAACGTCTTGGTAGATCATTGCACAGGATTGGTCGCTGATTACGCCGCGGCAAACGGGATCGACGTGATCGTCAAGGGCGTACGCTCCTCGGCGGATTACGAATATGAAGAGATGATCGCTCGGGTCAATCTCCTGAACGCGCCTGTGGAAACGATGTTTATCCCTGCAGATCCCGCCTATCGATTTATCTCCTCCACTGTGGCAAGGGAGATGATCCGATACGGCAGAGCACTGGATAAGATCCTCCCGCCTGCAGTCATCGAACTGCTTCAACAATAATCGGTAGAATCCTCAAAATTCCCTCCCGATTTTTCCTCTGTCGTTCCGACGGTAAGGAAAGAATCGGGAGGGAATTTACTAGTTTATGCTGGAATAGTTTGGAAAAAACGAACAAAAATTCACAACAAAAAAGAACGCCGTAAAAAGATGTTTTATCTTGTCGAAAAAAGATGAGAAAACCGCTGTTGGGGCTATGACTTCCTCTTGCAAATAAAAGGAGGATAATTTATAATATGGATGAGCAAAAGGGAGCGAAATGGAGCAAAATACCATCAGAGGGAGGAAATGCGATGCTTGGAAAGCATAAACACACCATTGATGCAAAAAATCGCATATTTCTGCCTGCGAAGTACCGGGACGAGCTGGGAAACGATCTGGTGGTAGCCAAGAGCATTACCGGCGATTGTCTTCGCGTATATACCTCCGCAAACTGGGAGAAGTACGAAGCTAAGATTCGTGAGCTTCCCGAGATCGAGGCAGAGGAAGCCTCCTTCTGGCTCACCACCAACGCCGAGCACGTTCGGGTGGACGATCAGGGACGAATTGCGATCCTGCCGGATTACAGAGATTACGCAAATCTGGATAAAGAGATCGTCAGCTGCGGACGAGGCGAGTATATGGAGATCTGGAACGCCAAGACCTTCGAAGACAGACAGGCTTCGGTAGACGTCTCCAAACTTCGCGAAGCACTGCGGAAGAGAGGCTTCTGATATGGCGGAATTCTCTCATTATTCGGTCATGCTCCCCGAGTGCATGAAGGCCTTGCAGGTGGGCGATGGAATCTACATCGATTGCACCGCCGGCGGTGGCGGTCACAGCTTCGCCATTGCCTCCCGTCTGACGGGGCAGGGAAGGCTGATCGCCATCGATCAGGATGCCGACGCCATCCGTGCCGCAGGCGCAAGACTTGCACCGTACAGCGATCGCGTAACGCTGGTGCGCTCCAATTTTTCGGAGATAGCGTCGGTTGCCCGTGATCTGGAACTGCCTAAAGTGCAAGGCGCACTCATTGATCTGGGCGTTTCCTCTTATCAACTGGACACCGCCGAGCGAGGCTTCTCCTATATGCAGGATGCACCGCTGGATATGCGGATGAACAGGGACGCACAGTTGACCGCATGGCAGGTAGTCAACGAGTACTCCGAAGCAGATTTGAAGCGCATCCTGTACAATTACGGCGAAGAGCAGTTTGCTCCCCGCATCGTTGCCGCCATCGCAAGAGCGAGAGCGGACAAGCCTATCCAAACCACCGGCGAACTTACCGCTATCATTAAATCGGCTATCCCTGCTAAAGCACGGGACGGCGGTCACCATCCTGCCAAGAAATCCTTCCAGGCGATCCGCATCGAGGTTAACCACGAGCTGGACATCATCGAGCCTACGCTCCGCGCTCTCTGCGATCTGCTCTCCCCCGGCGGACGGCTGGCGGTGCTGACCTTCCACTCGTTGGAGGATAGGATCGTCAAGCAAACCTTCGCCTCTCTGGCGCAGGGATGTACCTGTCCCCCCTCCTTTCCCGTGTGCGTGTGCGGCAAGAAGCCGCAGGGAAAGGTCATTACCCGCAAGCCCTTGCTTCCCTCGGAAGCCGAACTTACCGAAAACCCCCGCTCTCGCAGTGCCAAGCTGAGAGTGTTTGAAAAGATCTGACGGCGACGGTCGCCGATATTCTTAAGAAAGAGGAATTTGCTATGAATCAGAATAATACCAATAAACCCGCCGTACGCAATACCGAAACAGGTGACGTAGAACAGCTTCACTCTGCCGAGATCATGGTAAAGACCTCGAAGCCCCACAAGAACGGTTCCGCCAGAAAGGCTCCGAAGAAACGTCGGGAGGGAACGGTCCGCTCCAAGAAGAGAAAGTTCTTTCCTATTGGTACGGTCCTGATGTTGGCGGTGACCACGCTGCTATTGATGATGATGGTCAGCAATTATGTGGTGATCAACGAATATACCCACGAGGTTTCCGAGCTTCGTTCCGATTTGCAGACGCTAAACAAGGAAAAGGACAAGCTCTCCAGCGAACTCGATCAGAAGAACGATTACATGACGATGGAGAAATACGCATCCTCCGTACTGGGTATGGAGAGTGATGAGACTGCCGAGAAGGTCTATATTGAAGTGGATGAAGATGATTCCATTGAGGTCTTCGAAGTGGAAGAAGACGGAACCAAAGGTGTCATCGCGACCGTAATGTCTGCTCTTTCTCAGAATTTTATTGAGGCGTGGAATACTCTGACCGACGGCGAATAAGTATGGAATAGCGATTTGAGAGCCAGGCTAGCAGACCCGCCTGCTCTCATTTTGCTTGTAAGCTCTTTCGAGCGAGCTGCAATCTGCCGAAATCATCAACCGAAACAAAGGTGAGCCATGAAAATCAAGAAACTCAATTCCATTGACTCAAGAGCCCTCGTGTGGCTGGGAGTAATGGGAATCGTCTGTCTGATCGTCTTGGGCAGACTGTTTTATATGCAGTATATGCAATATGATTACTATCAAACGAAAGTGATCGATAATATACAGCAGGAATCGGAAATTCCCGCCAAACGCGGCGAGATCTACGACGCCAATAAAAACCCCCTTGCGGTCAACGTGACTACCTATCGCTTGTTTATCTCTCCTGTGGACATTCAGGCGGCAGACACGGCAAAGGACATTTCCAGATATCTTGCCGGATATCTGGATCTGGACTACGAAACAGTCTATAAAAAGACTCAGCGGGAAAATATGAAGGACATCACCGTTGAGCGCGATCTGACCGAGGAACAGGCAGAGGATATTCGCGCATACGTTACCGAAAATTCCTTCGAAACGCAGATCCATCTGGAGGCGACCGATAAGAGGTACTATCCCATGGGAACTCTTGCTGCCAACATCGTAGGATCTATGGGTACGGACGGCGGTCTGTTCGGTCTTGAGCTGGAATACGACGAGTACCTGACCGGTACGCCAGGTCGGTATATCACCACCAAGGATGCGCAGAGCGGCGGTATG
>JAFTPF010000022.1 GCA_017463445.1 Clostridia bacterium | reverse complement strand
ATTGGCTACAATTTCACAAACACTGCAAAAAGCTGTAGGGCGGTGCCTTGGTGCCGCCGTATTAGACGTGACTTGTATTTTAAAACGGCGGGAGCAAGCCCCCGCCCTACGAGTTGGTACGAACAGTATTCTTGTTGCAATGCAACATTACATTTTGGTGTCTAACCCCTCAAAGAAATCATCGTAGGTACAGCCATAAACCTTTTTGAGTTCGATCAATACGCTGATACGAACATTCAGCTCGCCTGTCTCATATTTTGCATACGCACTGCGGGCAATATCACATCCGCGCCGTTGCAATTCTGCGCACAATTTCTCCTGCGAAATATCGTGTTTGTCTCGGAGCGCACGCAAATTGTCTCCGATGCGCCTATCACGACGAAGTTTTTGTTCCATAATCATTACCTCTTTGAAAATTTCTGACCAATATCGGTTGCAATCAATGATATTGTATGATATAATGATCTCGAATGTTGTCCGCGATACTGGTCAATTTCGGAAAGAAGGAAATAAATATGATATGTTGTGTAACAGGTCATCGCTCAAAAGGATTTCCGTTTCCTCGGATAGATACGGATTTTTTATATATAGAGTATATGAACGTACTCAGTTTGGAGATTGAGCGATTGATACGAGAAGGGTATAGAGATTTTATATCGGGAATGGCTGAAGGAGCAGATATTGATTTCGCAGACGAAGTGTTGAATTTTCAGCGGGAAGAAGGAAATATCACACTTGAAGCGGCGTTACCGTATCCTATATCTTCGCCTCAAAGAACTACGGCATACAGCGAGCAAAGAGATTTGATATTGATGGAGTGCACACGGAAAACAATTGTTTCTCCATATTATCGCAAAGGATGTATGCAAAAACGAAATCGTTATATGGTAGACAAATCAGATATTGTGCTTGCAATATGGAATGGTGAGTTTCGAGGCGGAACGTGGGATACTATAAAGTACGCCAGATCGAAAGGAAAACCGATTCGTTATATTATGCTGAATGACATGAAACAATTGCTTGCGTCTGACTTAGAACGATACATTTTATTGTATAAAAAATAATCGCCCGACAGCGATGCCATCGGGCGATACAAAATGTAAAAAAGTCTTTTGCCAACTATAAGCCTCCTTCCGAGAGGGAGGTGTCACGCGTTAGCGTGACGAAGGGAGCCTGCGCGACGATGAAGTTAAGCTAAACTTCATTGTGCACGCTCTCTCCCTCAGTCGCCTTCGGCGCCAGCTCCCTCTCGGAGGGAGCCTTGGGTTTGTGCGAACATAGGCTGTTAACGCCTTGTTACGATACTCACTCCCGTCGGGCAAGTATTTGCCCGACTCTTTCAAAAGTTCTTGAAGGGTTTAAGGGGAACTTCTTACAAGAAGTTCCCCTTATTAGATTCAATTCTTCCTTTAATACGCCACAGCCCAGAGGACCATTTTCTTGGCGGCTCTGCCGCAGCAGACGCAGGTGTCGGAGATCTCTTCCTGCTCAAAGGGGATGCAACGGGAGCCGACGCCGGTGACTTCCTTCACCTTATCCTCGCACTCCTCGTCGCCGCACCACATTGCCATCACGAAGCCGGTGCCCTTTTCGGCAAGGGTAGCAGTGATCTCGTCCATAGACTTGCAACGGTAGGTCTTCTGCTCGCGGTTGGCGGAAGCTTTTGCGAACATGGCGTCGCGGACTGCCACGAGGCTTTCCTTTACGGTGTCCTCGATGCCGTCCATGGACACGAACTGCTTGGAGCGGTCCACACGGGACACGATCACGCACTGGTTCGACTGAATGTCGCGGGGACCCAGCTCGATGCGGAGGGGAACGCCCTTCATCTCGTATTCGGAGTACTTCCAGCCGGGGGTGTTGTCGGAATCGTCGCACTTCACGCGGATGCCGGCGGCAGCCAGCTTATCGCGAAGCGCGTAAGCCGCGTCCAGCACGCCTTCCTTGTGCTGCTGAACGGGAATGATCACCGCCTGAATGGGCGCAACTGCGGGAGGCAGAACCAGACCGTTATCGTCGCCGTGGGTCATAATGATACCGCCGATCATACGGGTGGTCACGCCCCAAGAGGTCTGATGGGGATATGCCAGCGTGTTATTTTTATCGGTGAACTTGATGTCGAACGCTCTTGCAAAGCCGTCGCCGAAGTAGTGGGAGGTGCCTGCCTGGAGCGCCTTGCCGTCGTGCATCAGCGCTTCGATGGCGTAGGTGTCCTCAGCGCCCGCGAACTTGTCGGAGGGAGTCTTGGCACCCTTCACAACGGGGATCGCCAGATCGCTTTCGTGAAAATCGGCGTAGGCGTTGAGCTGTTGGATGGTCTCCTGGCGTGCCTCCTCGGCGGTGGCGTGCATGGTGTGACCCTCCTGCCACAAAAACTCACGGGAGCGGAGGAAGGGACGGGTGGTCTTCTCCCAGCGGACGACCGAGCACCACTGATTGTACAGCTTAGGCAGATCGCGGTAGGATTTTATGATGTCGGCGAAATGCTCGCAGAACAGAGTCTCGGAGGTGGGACGGACGCAGAGTCGCTCGGAGAGCGGCTCGCTGCCGCCGTGAGTGACCCACGCTACCTCGGGCGCAAAGCCTGCAACGTGATCCTTCTCCTTCTGAAGCAGGGATTCGGGGATGAACATGGGCATATACACGTTCTCGTGTCCCGTTTTCTTGAAGCGATCGTCCAGATTTTTCTGGATCAGCTCCCAAATCGCGTAGCCGTAGGGACGGATGATCATACATCCCTTCACGCTGGAATAGGCGATCAAATCCGCCTTAACGCAAACGTCGGTGTACCATTTCGCAAAATCCTCTTCCATAGAAGTGATCTGCGCAACCATTTTCTTGTTATCAGCCATGATATTTTTCTTGAGAGGGAATTTTTTGAAAAAAGTTTCCTCTCAAACTCTCCTTCAAAAACTTTTTATATGAAAACCTTTTTGAAAAAAGGTTTTCAAACTTTCCAAAAACTTTTGGAAAAAATTGTAATGTCCGGCGCGGCAAGTATTTGCCGCGCTTAATACAAAGTTTTGGGGATTCCTAAGGACCTTTTTCAAAAGGTCCTTAGGCCGGCGGAGCCATCCTTACTTCGCTACCGAAGTGATGATTTCGGCGGTGCCTTCCACCTTGACCGCGCCCAAGCCTGCGGGGAGAAAGTAGCTGTCGCCCTTCTTCATAGGCTCGCCGCCAACGGTGCCCTCGCCCGAGAGGCAGAGGACGTGCATAAAGCCGTCCTGTACGTTCAGGGTGATCTCCCCGACGTAGCGCTCCACGCGGAAGTATTTGCAGTTCGCCAGTGCGCCTTCGAAGTAGCCGTCAGCGTAGCGGATGGCGTTGATCTCGTCCTCGGTGTAGTCTACGATCACGTCCAGTGCCTTTTCTACGTGGAGGGGACGGAGCTGTCCGTCCTTGCCGCGGCGATTGTAGTCGTAGACGCGGTAGGTCACGTTGGAGGACTGCTGGATCTCGGCGATGAGGATGCCCGCGCCGATGGCGTGAACGCAGCCTGCAGGGATGAAGAAGACGTCGCCGGGGTGAACGTCCACATAGTGGAGATACTGTTCCAGCGTGCCGTCCTTGGCAGCGGCGGCGAAGGTCGCCTTGTCGTAGTTCTCCAGACCGTAGACCAGCTGTGCGCCGGGCTCGGCATCCACGATATACCACATTTCGGTCTTACCGTACTCGCCCTCGTTGGTCTGGGCGTACTCGTCGTCGGGGTGAACCTGAATGGACAGCTTGTCGCAAGCGTCGATGAGCTTGATCAGCAAAGGGAAGCCTTTCGCAGAGTCGCCCAGATAATCGGCGAGGGTCATACCGGCGTGTTCGCCGTTTTCGATCACGTTCATACCGTCGTAGCGTACGGTCAGCTCCCAGCTCTCGGCGACCTTCTCCAGATCGCAGACCTTGCCGAAGTCGGACTTCAGCTTGGTGCCGCCCCAGATGATCTCTTTGCAGACGGGGGAGAGCTTCAGTGGGTATTTTTTCTGTTCCATATAAAATCTCCTTTTCGGATGAGTTTGTTGTATAAACTCTATTATAGCAGACAATAATGGATTTGTAAATCTTTTGAAAGGAGATTTTTGAAAAAAATGAGTCAAAATTTTGAAAATCAGAACAGCCAGAACGGTATGAACGGAGGGAAGCAGAATATGCAGAACGCAAAGAATGCCAACAACAAGCAGACGAGCAGCTCTCAGAACTCTCAGAATTCCAACAATTCCAACAATTCTCAGAACTCGTCCAACAACGCAAACAACACCTACTATTCCGGCACCAACACCAATAACAACTCCAACAACTCCAGCAACTCCAAAAACAGCACCAACAGCAATAACAGTTCCAACAACTCCCAGAACTGCCGCTAAGGCATTGCTGGCCAAAGATCCCATCCATTCGGATGGGATCTTTGGCGTCAGGAGCGCCTGTTGTAAACCTTATCAATAAATATTTACAAAACGTTCATTTTTCGGTTACTATCTTGTTCTTTTCTTCCATTATAATGGGAAGGTAAGACAGACGCGGAGGACGAAATATGTTCGGCTACGTAAAGCCCTTGCAAGGGGAGCTGAAGGTAAAGGAATACGAGTTCTACAAAGCCGCCTATTGCGGACTTTGCCGTGCGCTCAAGCAAAAGAGCCGTCTCCTGCCCTTTACCCTGTCCTACGACTTCGTTTTTCTGGCGATTCTGCGGATGGCGGTGGCGGGTGAGAAGCCCGAGGTACGCAAAATCCGCTGTATCGCACACCCTTTTCGCAAGAACAAGCCTGCGTTGGCGGTGACGCCTTCGCTGGAGCGGACCGCATCCGCGGCGGCACTTTTGGTTTACTACAACCTGAAGGACGACGTTGCCGACAAGAAGGGCATCCGTAAGCTGGGAGCCGCCGCGCTCCTGCCGATGACCGGTCGGGTGCGGAGGAAAAACGTGGGCGACGGCAAGCTGGATGCGGTGATCGCAGACGCTCTTGCCCTCATCTCCCGGGATGAGAAGGCGGAAGCGACTTCTCCCTATGCTTGCGCCGAGACCTTCGGGATCCTGCTGGGCACCGTCTTTGCCGACGGCGAGGGAGGGGAGACGAAGCAGTTGCTCTTCCAGATCGGACGCAGAGTCGGACGGTGGATCTACCTTCTTGATGCCGCAGACGACGCCGAAAAGGACGCGAAAAAGAAGAATTACAATCCCTTTGTCCTTGGCGGCGACTATCTCCGCCCCGATTTTGCCGAGAATATGGAGATCGCCCTCAACTGCGAGCTTGCCGCGGCGGCGGAGGAGCTGGAGAAGCTGAACATCTCCGATCCGGGACTGCTGAACATCCTGCGCAATATCCTTTATTTAGGAATGCCCGCCGTAGCCGAGCGTGTCTTGCACCGCAAGACGTGCGGCGACTGCCAAAAGGGCGGCGACGCTTCCGCCGAGCAGTAACAGAGGTATCACGATGCCCGACACCTACGAAATGTATGAAGCGCGAACCCTTTTTGCGGCAGGACAGTATGAGGATGCTCTCGCCGAGCTGAATGAGATCCCCGAATCCGCACGGGATGCGGTATGGTACGCCTTCCGTTCCGAGATCGAGGATAAGCTGGAACGCTACTACGACGCACTTCATTCATTGCGGATCGCTATTGAGCTTGCCCCGAAGAACAAAGTCTACAAAGAGCGGCTGAAGGAGTATCGCAAGAAGCTGAAAATGCAGAGCGCCGACTCCTCGGAGAATAAGCATTGCACCAAAGCCCGTTGTGGCGAGCTAATGAAAGAAGGTTGCGGGGAGTGTTGTGCTGAGCTTTGTTGCGCCGGCACCTGCGAATGTCTTTGCGAAGGTCTTGGTGGCTGCGGCTAAACCGCACCGCAATACATAAATGATTGACAATCCTTCCCCTACGGGAAGGTCGAAAGGAATCCCATAAAGATGAACGATCCCTATAAAGTATTAGGTGTCTCCCGTGACGCCAGCGACGAAGAGATCAAAAAAGCCTACCGTGAACTGGCACGGAAGTACCACCCCGACAACTATGTAGACAATCCTCTGTCCGATCTGGTACAGGAGAAGATGAAGGAGATCAACGAAGCTTACGACCAGATCCAGAAGATGCGCGCCGGCGGTGGAAACAGCTCCGGCGGTCGCTCCTATTCCAGCGACCAGGGCGGAGATTATTCCGGAGAGCTGAACCGCATCCGCAATATGATCAACTCCGGTCGCTATTCCGAGGCGGACATCACCCTGGACAGCATTCCCCAAAATGCCCGTAACGCCGAGTGGAACTTCCTCAAGGGCTGTGTGCTGGCGCAAAGAGGTGCATACTACGAGGCGGTGCGCTATTACGAGACCGCCTGCTATCTGGATCCCAACAACGGCGAATACCGTCGTGCGCTGGAGATGCTCCGCTCCCGCAGTGCCTCCCACGGTCAGCCCTACCGCACGTCAAACTCCTCCGATACCGCCTGCGATTGCTGCTCCAGCCTGATCTGTGCCGATTGCTGCTGTGAGTGCATGGGCGGCGACCTGATCCGTTGCTGCTAAGGAGGCGAAGGATTTGAGAAAAAATGCCCGCAAAACACGGGTACTTGCGCTGTCCTCTCTGTTCGTGGCGCTGAGCGTGGTTATCCTGTATCTGGGATGCTTTCTGGAAGTGCTGGATCTGACCGTTGCCGCCGTTGCGTCGCTACTCGTACTGCTGGCGGTGATCGAAATGGGCAAGGGAACCGCCGCGATGGTCTGGCTTGCTACGTCGATCTTAGCCTTTTTACTGCTTCCCAACAAATTTATCGCCGTGGAGTACGCCTTTCTGATGGGCTGTTATCCCTTGGTGAAAGCACTTGCGGAGCGTTTGCCCCGCGTGATTTCGTGGGTCGTTAAGCTGGTATTCGTCAATATCGCGCTGGCGGTGATGGTGGTGCTGGGACATTTCGTGTTCGCCTATCCCATCGAATCGGTTTGGCTCTTGGTCGGCACTTTTGTGCTGGCGACCGTTACCGGCGTGGTCTTTGACATTGCGCTGACCCGTCTTTTGACCCTCTATCTGATGCGTCTGCGCTCCGCTCTGCGCATCGAGCGACTGCTGAAGTGAACATATCGAAAACCGCACCCACAAGGGCGACGCCAAATAAGGATGTTATCGTAGGGCGGGGGCTTGCTCCCGCCGTCTGTATAGGGACCGTCGTCCTCCACGATCCTTTTTTTGCAAGTTTCGCCTTTGTGCCACAAATGCTCCGAACTTGACTTTATTAGAAAATATGCTATCATAAACACACCGATAAACATTAATTATGGAGGATTAATAAATGGTCGCAAATTGCAATAGCAAGTTGCAACAATTTTCAAAATAGTAACAATTCCGGTAGAACGCATAGGGATGAACGAGGGAGGGCGAAGCCCGACCGAGAGAATCCCTATGCGGAGCCGCGGCGCGGCGGCTTCAAGCGGCAT
>JAFTPF010000021.1 GCA_017463445.1 Clostridia bacterium | reverse complement strand
AATTCCTGGAATGGATCCACCGTCTCCGCGACGAGGGCTATCCCTGTGACGTCTACGTCTTCGACTACGGTTGGAGAGGCGACGTGAACGTGACCCGCGCTAATTACTCTGCAGGTCAGAAATGGGGCAATCAAATGTGGAGCAACGACACTACCAAGTTCCCCGACATCGCTGCAATGTTTGAGGAGGCGCGGGAGCTGGGCTTCCATGTCGGTCTCCACAACAACGCAGGCACTCCCGAGGCATCGGGCGGCAAGATGCTCTTCAAGCCCCCCTATTCCGACAGATGGGTGAAATCCTACATGGACAGCGTCATCACCACGGGATACGGCGACTTCTTCTGGCCCGACGAGTTTGACGTGCTGGGCTCCAACACCGCTCCCGTCTTCTCCGCGCTGGGTGCGTACGAGGCTTGGAAGGAATACACCGACGCCTCCCGTCCCATGTTCATGACCCGCGGCAGCTATGCAGGACAGCACTTTGCTACCGCTTGGTCGGGCGATATCGACGCTTCCGAGTCCGATCTCGCTTACATGATCGGCTTCCATATCGACACCGGTCTGATCGGCTACTGGGCAACCTCCAGCGACCTGGGCGGCTTCAAGACCCGTCCCACCGATGAGCTCTACACCCGCTGGGTGGCTGAGTTCGGCGCATGGTCGGGCATGATGCGTACCCACGGTCACGACGGACGTGAGCCCTGGACCTACGATACCACCGCACAGGAGACGCTGAAGCAGAATCTCGAAATCCGTTACTCCCTCTACCCCTATCTCTACACCACCGCATGGCAGGGTTATAGCACCGGCGTGCCCATGATGCGTGCGATGATCCTGGAGGACGGCAGCCAGCAAAATCCCGACGCGTGGAATCTGAACAAGCAGTACTATCTGGGCGACTGGTTCCTGGTCGCTCCCGCTACCGAGACCGAGGACACCTACGTTTCGGTCTGGTTCCCGCCCAACACCACTTGGTATAACTACTACACCGGCGAGCGTTACGAGGGCGGCGAGAACGGTAACACTATCCGCGTTTACGCAGAGCTGGAGGAGATCCCCGTCTTCGTGAAGGCAGGCGCGATCGTCCCCATGGGTCCCGATGTGGACTACGCAGACGAGGTTCCGCTGAGCCCTCTGACTCTCGATATCTACCCCAAAGGCACCACCACCTATACCCTCTACGAAGATGACGGTGTGAGCCGCAAGTATCTCACTGAGAATGCTTACGCTACCACCACCTACACCAGCGTGCTGGAAGGCAACACTTTCACCTTCAAGATCGGCGCACGTGTCACCCCCAACCCCGATGTGTACACCCCCGCTGACCGCTCCTACGATCTGATGATCCATAATATCGGCGGCGTGAAGAATATCACCCTTGACGGCAAGGCACTGACCGTTTACACCTCCCGTGCGGCGCTGGATGCGGCTGAAAGCGGCTGTTACCTGGACGGCACTACCCTGTTCGTGAAGTTCGACGACACCGCCAAGGCAATGACCCTGGTAGTAGAGGCAACCTCCATCGTAGAGCCCGACGAGGCTGACACCTCCGTCGATGACTCTCACACCTACCCTGCCATCGAGGACGGCACCCTCTACGAGCTGGAGAACGCCAATACCAAGTCCATGAACACCGAATCCCTCTATGTTATCCACACCGACGGCGAGTGGAAGGGCTACACCGGTGAGGGCTTCGTGAAGCCATTCAAGCTTGAAGGCGATTCCATCTTCTTTGACGCTAACGTAAAGGAAGGCGGCGTATACGATCTGACCATCCGCGTCAACTGCGGCAAGAAGAACAGTGCGCAGTACGACAACGCCAACCGCACGGGCGGTCTGTACGTAGACGGCGTAAAGGTCGCCGACCTCTCCTTTGAGGTAACGCCGACCTGGGGCGACTCCTCCAAGAACGGCGATTGGCGTGAATACACCCTCTCGGGCATCGAGCTGGACAAGGGCATCCACACCTTCACCATCATAGCAGAGGGATCGAACCCCGGCAACTACAATCTGGACTCCCTGCGCTTTGAGATCGCAGACGATGCGGTGAACGGATTTGCCGAGGTGAAAGCCAATACCGCCGACGTGAAGGAAGGCTTCACCGCAACTGCAGAAGGTCTCCACACCGACGCGGACGTTGCAGTCCTGGGCTTTAACAAGATCCTTGCCGACGGCAAGAAGGAATTCTCCATCCGTGTCTCCTCGAAGAGCGGCGGCACCATCACCGTTTACGAGACGGGCGTGGGCGACAAGATTCTCGCCACCATCGAGCTTCCCTCAGACGGCAAGTGGCAGACGATCACCCTGTCCTGCAAGGACACCGACTCCGATCCCAGCGCTATCTGGCTGGAGATCCGCGATGCGGACGTGACCGTGGACTGGATCAAATTTGGATAAACACAAATTAAAACAGGAGCTGTACGATAGCGTTTCCACTATCGTACAGCTCCTTCTTTCCGTGGTCCCCTGCTTCATTCCTGCACCGTTACAGGGATAATGCATTGTATTCTCGTCCTATTAGTTTATCATAATAATCAAGAGGGCGGCAAACATTTGCCGCCCTTAATAAAAGTTCTTGGAGGTCCCGAAACCTTCTTTCAAGAAGGTTCCGGGCAGGGTGCAGGGACAGCGTCCCTGCATAAATGCAGCTATGTTGCATTAGTGCAGCACCGCGCGTAAAAATTGCTTGGTGCGGGGGTTTTGCGGGTTGTCGAAGATCTCGGCGGGGGTGCCTTCTTCGGTGATGACGCCGTCACTCATAAAGATCACGCGGTCGGCGACCTCGCGAGCAAAGCCCATCTCATGGGTCACGATCACCATGGTCATACCTTCGTTTGCCAGCTCACGGATCAGGTCCAGTACCTCGCCGACCATTTCGGGGTCGAGCGCAGAGGTGGGCTCGTCAAAAAGGATCACCTGAGGATTCATTGCCAGCGAACGGATGATGGCGATTCTCTGCTTCTGTCCGCCCGAGAGCGTGGAGGGATACACGTCCGCCTTCTCCTCCAATCCGATGCGGGTAAGGAGTCGGCGTGCGTTCTGCTCGGCTTCGGCTTTGATGGAGGCTTTCGTTTCGGTGATCTCGATTAGCGCCTTCTTCTCCTTACGGAAGAGATTGGCGATCTTTCTGCGGAAATTCTTTCGTTTTGCCTTCTTCAGCCGCATAGTGCGCAGATGAACGGGCGCCAGCATGATGTTCTCCAGAACGGTCATATTGTTGAACAGATTGAACTGCTGGAAGACCATGCCCATCTTTTCGCGATGGCGGTTGATGTCGGTCTTCATGTCGGCAAGGTCTTCCCCGCCGAAGATGATGGAGCCCCCCGTTGGGTCCTCCATGCAGTTAAGACAGCGCAGGAAGGTGGACTTTCCGCTACCCGAAGGTCCGATCACCACGACCTTCTCGCCGTCTTTTACGGTGGTAGTGATGCCATTCAGCACCACGTTGTCACCGAAGCTCTTTTTCAGATCAATGATTTCGATCACTGCGCGCAAGTCTCCTTTCCAGCAGTTTGATACCCAATGCGATGATGGACACCAGCAGAATGTAAATGATACCCATCGCCAGATAAGGCACCATAAATTCATATGTATTACTGCCCATGTCGTTGAACGCCTTGTAAAGGTCGGTGGCGCCGATGAAGCTGACCACCGAGGTCTCCTTGATCAGGGTGATAAACTCGTTGCCCATAGTGGGAAGAATATTCTTCACCGCCTGGGGAATGACGATCTTCATCATGGTAGTCCCGTAACTAAGCCCTACCGATCTGCCGCCCTCGGTCTGACCGTAGTCTACCGACTGGATGCCGCCGCGCATGATCTCGGAGATGTACGCGCCGCTGTTGAGACCGAAGACGATCACAGACGCCCAGACCTCAGGACCGATCACAAAGCTGCCGATGGCAAGCGAGGGCAGATTTACCCCCAAAAGCGGAAGCAGAACGTACCAGAAAAGAAGCAACTGAACGACCATGGGCGTGCCGCGGAAGAAGCTCACATAGAATCTTCCGACACTGTCCAGAATACGGGGAAGGCGCTTATATTTTGGCATTACGCGGACTGCCGCGATCATGGTGCCGATCACGATACCGATCAAAAGACCCAGTACGGCAATAAGGAGCGTATTCCGAAGACCGGTCAGCACGTCACGGTAGCCGCCTTCGTCAATGAATACCTCAATAAACGTTTCGATTTTTCTTTGCATAATTCTCTTTTCCTAAACAGAACAATGGGGATGCCGCATCACTATGCGGCGTCCCCGTGGTTCCTATCGCTCTGATCAGTTTTCGCCGTTGAGTGCCTTGACGATGCACTCTGCAGGAGCGGCGTCGATAATGACATAGTTGACGTTGCCGTTCAGCAGATCCTGAACCGCCAAAGATCCGTTCTTGTAGCCCTTACCGGTGACCTTCAGGTTGTTGGAGGCGTAATCGTCCTCGTTTTCTACGTACATCTTACCGGTGGTGCCGTTCTGGTAACCGATCTTGGTGTTGCTGTCCATTGCCTGCAGCTTCTTCAGAACGTCGTCAGCAGTCTTGCAGTTGTCAAAGGTGGTGTCGCCGTCCTTGACGATGATCTTCTGAGATGCCTGATAGTAGGGATCGGAGAAGGTCACGTGCTCTTTACGGTCTTCCTTGATAGTCAGACCTGCCATTGCGATGTCAGCCTTGTGCTGACCTACGGACAGACAAACTGCGTCAAAGTCCATGTTGCTGATGACCAGCTCCAGGTTCAGCTCTTTTGCCAGCAGAGCGGCGATCTCCATATCGATGCCGTAGTAGTTTTCACCCTTCTTGTACTCGAAAGGCTCGAAAGCGGCGTTGGTGGCAACGACCAGCTGATCCTTAGAGGTATCCAGCTCAGCAGACTGAACGGCTACGGGCTCGCCGTCACCGAAATAGTGATTGCAGATGTCGTCGAAGGTACCGTCGTCCATGATCTTTTTGATGAATGCGTTTACCTTTTCCAGCAGCTCGGGCTGATCCTTGTCTACGCCGAAAGCGTACTCCTCTTGGGTCAGTTCGATCTCGATGACCTTAGCCTTAGCTGCATCATCGCCCGCGCATGCGGTCAGAGCGGTCAACGATAGCAGGGTCGCCAGCAATAAAAATACGGAAAGAATTTTCTTCATTTCTGTTAATCTCCTTACGATTATTATGATTACTTTGATTATACTGCATAAAAATGCAATTGTCAAGAGGATTTCGTAAATTTATTCGATTTCCTGGGGATACGGAAACAAGCCGCACAAACGCCGAACGCCGAAGTGCAAGGAATACAACCGCCACACAAAACATATCTCCGAAGAGCTTAACCCTTCGGGGATATGTTTGCACAGCCGTGCGCAACAATATGCGGTGATGCACCCCCCTAAGCATAATCGGTCGTCAGTAGAGATTCAACTGTCCTCAGCAGGAAGCATTATCCCCAGAGCGCCTATTCGTTCTTTCGTCGGAGAATAACCGTATTCCTTCTTAAAACATTCCGAAAAATAGGTCTGCGACGTAAATCCTACTGCCGACGCGGCCTCTGAAACGGTACAGCCTTTGTTTTGCAGCAAACTGCGTGCATAGACGAGTCGTGTCTTCATCAAATAAGTGGAAAAAGTGATCCCCAATTCGTTTTTGAAAAGCTCGCCCAAATAATTCGGCGTCAGATGAACTACTGCGGCGACCTGTCGCAGGGTCAGTTTCTGCTTGAAATGGATGCGGACGTATGCGACCGCCTGCATAACCGCGCTGTTGTATGAGTGCTTCGCAGATGCTTCACAGGGAACCGTGCGCAAGAAATAAAGCAGGACCGTTTCAAACAAGCGTCGCATGGCATAATCGCGCAGATCGTTCTTACTGCTGAATTCAATCCACAACGATTGAAGCAATTGCTCCACCAAGGCCCTGATCTCACCAACAAAGCTTACAACGGTGGAACCGCTGTGGCAGAGGATCAATTCCTGCAGTTCATCGGAGATCTGCGCATCGTTGAAGGCAATGTTATAAAGCTCTGCCTGATGTCCGATCACCTGATGATGATCCGAAGGAGTGACCAAATAAGCAGAGCCCGCCGGCAGCAAATACTCCTGACCGTTGTAATAATACGTCACACTTCCACTTTTGACGTATTCAAATTCATAACAATCGTGCCAATGGTAACAGGACTTCTGATCATAGTATTTACGATTCACCTCTATGTTTTCTTCCTTAAACGTCCCTACCGTACGGAGCAGGCGCGGAACTCCTCTTTTTTCGTCTGACATACATCCTCCATCGTTTCAAAACCTCATTCATTTTATATCATTATTCTGTAAAATTGTTGAAAAATCGCACAAATTGATCAATTTTACAAACACTACTCCAAAAACAATAGTATATTTCAATATAATTATACTCTATCTTGACCCAAAAAGCAATCCGTGATTTTTCGGCATTTTGTTAAAAAATCACGGATTGCTAAAAAATCCCCGACCGCTCCGAGAGCGTTCGGGGATTATATCAATTAATTTCCGTACATAGTCAGCTCGGAGATCTGCATCTTGCCGGTATTGTAGCCGCTTCCACCTTCCGCCGCGAATATGTAGAGGGCGAAATACTTGCAAGCGGTGGCATTATCGGTCAGGAATGCTTTTTCCGTGTTGTTGGCGGCGGGCATATCCGCGTCGTAGACCTCGTCTAGAACGATCCAAGTCTTGCCGTCCACGGAGCCCTTCAGGATCCACGTCTTGGGATTACGGTCGGGATTGCCGGCAGTATCGTTGCCTGTGGTCATCACATAACCCTTCACCAAAACTGCCTCCTCGGTGGTCCAGCTGATAACAGCCGCACTGTTGGCGGTACAGAACTTGGTGGAGGTACTGCCGTCCAGAAGCATAGAGGGCGATTCCTCGCTCTTGAATCCTGCAGTTCCCTGCACCGACTTGTCGATGACTAGACTATTCAGATTGGTATACGCCTTGACGGTAGAGAGTGCAACGGAAGGCTCAGCCGCAGTAGAACCGTCGTAGGTAGGAACGGCAGGGATCTCAATCAAAAACGCCTCGGTATACTTGGGCAATTCGGTAACGGTGACCTTGCCTGACTTTGCGGTGAACTTGTAGGTCTTGGAATCTGCGTAGTAGACCTGCACATTGTTTGCCGCATCCAGCATTCCCTGTAGCTTGTGCGCGTTGCCGGTGACGGTATTGTATTCGGAACCGGGAACCACCGCGTAGGGAGCGGCGATCTGGGAGTACAGGGTAGGCAGCTCGTTGAAGCAGTGATGTGCCGCCTGAACGATAGTGGCGTTCAGCGTCTTTTCTGTGTACATAGAACACATCACGTTCTCGGAAACGGTACTGATGTCGCCCAAGAGCATCACCGACGCACCGCCGAAGGTGACTTCCAGCACGGTAGAGGTAGCGTTGAAATCGCCGATGGTGGTCTTACCGTTTTCGCTCACCGCATCTTCGTGCGTAAAGAGCACGTCAAACTGCACGCCCTGGATCTGGAAGGACTGTCCGGTGTGCAGATCTACGTGATCGCAGTTCGGGAAATACTTGTTCAGCGTATCCTTCATCAGGAAGGTATTGGCATCATACCCACCGGGCATGACCTGATAGGAGGGAATGTTGAAGTATGTACAGTCCAGGGTGATCTTGTCGTGATAGGTCTCCACGAACTTGTGACCGATATAAACGTGGTCGCCGTGCGCGTGGGAGTAGAACCAGCCGCGGATGTGAAGCTTGGAGGCGGATGCGGTGCCGGTAATGTCGCAGAGGAAATCGTACAGACCGTCAATGGCGGCATCGCTTGCCTGGCGCTCGTGACCGCCGTCGATGATCATCACGCTGTTATCGGCAAACTTGATGATGTAGCACATACCGCAGTCGATCTTCCAATAATCGTCGGGAGAGTAGGTGCCGGTACCTTCGGTGTAATCAAGAGCGTACTGGTAAAACTCGGTGGTGCCGCTTCCCTGCTTGCCCGCGTCGATCGCGTCCGCCATCAGCGTGCTTGCTTTGTCGAGGATGATCCGCACCTGCTTATTGTAGGCGGTGTAATAGATATAATAATTCTTGTTCTGGTAGGTAAGCGTGGCAAAGTAATTGTCCTCGATCTGATTTTCGGAAGTTTTCTTGTAGCCTTTCGCCACCAGCATATTGATGTAGGAATTGTAGCTGGAGAGTCTGGTCTTGGAGATCACCAGCATCTTGGAGTCGGTAGAGGTAGTGGATGTCTTGTCGTTGGCATTACCGGGACCTGCGTTATATACGGTAGTGGAAACGGTTCCGTCGGGATAGTCGGGGAGAGTCTTGAAATCAGCGTAGCTTGCAAAGGACACAGGAGTTCCTCCATTAAACAGATCAGAGTAATTGACGCTGCCGGTATAGACCGTCTTGCCGTCGCCGATGACCTCGGCGGTGACTTTGCTCCAACCGGAGTAAGGTGCGCCGGTGACTACCACACCGAAGAGCTTGCTCCCCACTTCCGCATGATAAGTCTGCCCCTTGGCGGTGACGCTCTGATAGGTCTTGAGATCGCTGCCCAGCGTGAAGGTCTTGGTGACATTAGCACCTACAAAAGTGACCTTCAGTTGGATCTTATCGTATGCGTCAAGCTTTTTCTCGGTCGCCGCCAGCACGAAGCGAACATCTACCGTATCGTCGCCCTCGCGGGTAGAGAGATAAGCGGCAAAGCTACCGTTTGCAGACAGTCCTACCGGGGATTCCCACTTGTGGATGGGATAGCCTCCGTCGGGATCCTGAACATAGTAATTCTTGGCGTCGGTAGCACTCATCTTGGTCCACAAATCGGATGCAGAGGTAAAGGTAGTGCCCGCATTCCCCGAAGCCACGTTACCGGAGTTGAGATCGCGCTCGTACTCGGTTCTGCCTTGCATATAGAAGTTCTTGAAGGTGGCGTGAGAGGGATTACGGACCACGCAGATCTCTGCCTCCAGCGCCTTGGGAGAAGCGTTGTAGCAATAAAGCACGTCAACCTTATGGCTTTCCGCCATATTGGCATAGCCGAAGATGCCGAAATAGGTACCGTATCCTGCGCGGGAAACGGTCTTTCCGTTATCGGAGTAGGCGATAATATTACCGGTATTGTAGCACGCCACGATCTCGCCCGCACGAACATAACCGATAATACCCGCGGCGCGCTCACCCTTCAGGTTGTTGACCGTAATATCGCCGATGTTGGCGCAGGAGTAGATGTTGGTGATGCTGGTATCGCCGTTGACACAGGATTGACCGATGATACCGCCGATATTGCAGGCGCCGCCGTCAACGGTGATGGTGCCTTCCTGCTTACAGTATGCCACCTCGGTAGCAGCGCTGTTAGCGGACATACCGACGATGCCGCCGATGGCACCGTTAGTACCGTCACCGAAGCTGCCCGAACCGGAGGCGGTAGAAGAAACGGTAGCATTGATACTACCCTTGGTACGGCAATATTGCACAGTACCGTCCACGTTGGCAGAGGACGCCAGCGTAATACCCGCGATTCCGCCTACCAGAGGCTGACCGGAAGACTTGACGTTAATCTTAACGTACGAGGTACAGTTAAAGATTTCACCGCCGTCGATGAGTGCGGCAGCAATTCCGCCCACAGCTGCGCGCTTGCAGGTCACGTCAAGGGTACCGGTAACCACCAGATTCTTGACCTCACCGCTGACTGCACCGAACAGACCGAAGAGAGTATCATCAGTGGTACTGCTGCCGCTGATCGCCAGTTTGACGGTATATCCGTTTCCGTTGAAGCTGCCGCTGAAGGGCACGGATACCGTACCGATAGGCGTCCAACTCTTCTGAGAGGTCAGATCGATATCCTGAGTGAGGACATAATCACCGTCAGGATGAGACGCCGCATATTTCAGTCCCGCAACGTCCTTAATCTCATAGACGTCAGCCGCCTCTGCAGGCAGTTCAAACGCAGGGAGACAGGGGAGAACGGTCAGCATCGCCAGAAAAAGTGCCAGCCATTTCCCCAACCGGTATTTGAATCGAATGTTCATATGTAATTCCGCCTTTCCGCGCTTCGGTCTCTCCAAAGCGTGTATATCTATGCAATATTATACCATATCCAACGGTTTCCGTCAAGTCACGCGCATAGGTAAATCGTAAAAAAGCAACGGTATTTCATCAAAAAAACAAGGGACGTGGATACGTCCCTTCAGATTACTGACAAAGTAGCATTTATAACATACTATCGGTAAAATGCACAAAGCAAAAGCTTACTGAGCCTCCCTCCGAGAGGGAGGTGGCACGCGAAGCGTGACGGAAGGAGCCTGCGTGACTAAATCATAGCACATT
>JAFTPF010000073.1 GCA_017463445.1 Clostridia bacterium | reverse complement strand
TGTTTCGCCTTCGGCGACCAATCCCTTTTGAAAAAGGGGTTGGATCCCAAAATTTCTATAAAGCCCCGCAAATACTTTCGGGGCTGCGGCGTGTCGAAAAAGACCTTCCTCCAGACCTCCTACCCCATTCCTTGGCTGGCGGCATTCTAAATTTATACTTTATCGACAGACTGAAGGCGGCAAGCATTTGCCGCCTCTATAAAAGTCTTTGGAGGGTTTAAGGGAACCTTTCTTCAGAAAGGTTCCCTTAACAAATTTTCGATCTCCTCCCTAGTCGCCAGTCCTTCCGCGCCTGCCGTAGCACTGCCGCAGGCGGTGCCCAGCCGGAGGGCATATTCGTAGCCCTTCCCATTGTCCACACCGGCAAGGAATCCCGCCACCATAGAGTCGCCCGCGCCCACGGTATAGACCGCCTTCTTACACATCGCCGCGGCGCGGTGGACGGTTCCGTCTTCGTCTAAGAGCAGCGCGCCGTCACCGCCCAGCGAAACGAGGACGTTCCGCGCGCCTTTTCCTTGGAGCTGACGCGCTGCTTCTTCGATGGCGGCATCGTCGGGGAGCGGTCTGCCCACTACCTCCTCCAGCTCGGCGCGATTGGGCTTGATCAGGAAGGGACGGTACGCCAGCACATTCAATAAGAGATCGCCTGTGGCATCCACCACCGTCCGCACGCCGTGGTCGGAGATGCGCTCGAGGATCTGTCGGTAGATGTCGCGTGGGAGCGAATCGGGCACGCTGCCCGCCAGCACAAGGGTGTCTTCTTCAGTCAGCCGGGCGATCTTACGGTAGAAGGTCTCCATCGCCTCGCCGTCGATGACAGGTCCCCGGGCGTTGACCTCGGTGATGGCGCCGTCGCTCCCCCACAGCTTTACGTTGATGCGGGTGTTGCCTTCCTTGAGCGGGATCAGATCGCTGTCCACCCCCGCCTGCCGTACCATCTCCACCAGTGCGTCACCGGTAAAGCCTGCCACGAAGCCCATGGCAACCGTCTGCACCTCCAATCGGGAAAGGATCACAGACACGTTGATGCCTTTGCCACCGTAGAGCAGTTCTTCGCCCGAAGTGCGGTTAACCTCGCCCGTCTCCAGGGGCGGGGTGCGGAGGATATAGTCGATTGCGGGGTTTAAGGTTACGGTATAGATCATAACTTGCTCCTGTGTAAATCATTCTTCTGCTTCTATTATTGCCGATTTTTTCGAAATGTCAAGCATTTCGCGCAAAAAAATTTCCCCAAGCGGTGGCGGGGATTGACAAAATCATTGGTGCGCGGTATAATATAGGAAATCTTATGTGCATTTCGGAGGACGATTATGGATCTCACCAAAATCACCGCTAATCTGACCCGCCTGGGCTACAAAGTCTCCTGCTTTTCCACCGCTGTGGAGGCTGCCGCCTATCTGGACGCCGAGATTGACGGCAAGACCGTAGGACTGGGCGGATCGGTAACGCTGGATCAGCTGGGGCTGTACGAAAAGCTCGCCCTCCACAACGACGTCCGCTGGCATTGGCGCATTCCCGAGGGCAAAACGGTTGCCGATCTGCGCACCGAGGCGAATGCGACCGAGGTCTACCTCTCCTCGGTGAACGGCGTTGCCGAGACGGGCGAGATCGTCAACATCGACGCTACCTGCAATCGGGTGGCGGCGATCCTCTACGGTCATGAAAAGGTGTATCTGGTGGCGGGTGTGAATAAGATCGCCCCCGATTACGAGAGCGCGCTCCACCGCGCCCGCAACATCGCCGCTCCTTTGAACGCACAGCGGCTGGGGAAAAAGACCCCCTGCGCCGTCCACGCGGATCGCTGCTACGACTGCTCCTCGCCCGACCGCATCTGCCGCTCCCTGTCGGTGCTGTGGGAAGCACCCCTCGGCGGGGATTTTGAGGTCGTTCTGGTGGAGGAAGAGTTGGGGTATTGAGTGATTAATCGGGAGACTTGTGAACAGTCTCCCGATTTTTGTTTGCCTATGCTTTACTCATTATAAAAACAATCCTCTTGCCATCGCAAAGGATTTTCATAAATATATTTTGCAATCTCTTCATAATCATCTCGACCTCTTACAACATGATCATGATATAATTTCTGCCAGATTGATCTCCCTATTCGCTTCGATATATACCCCTTCATCTGACATATCACCGTATCAATCGAGGGGAACATTGTAGGGACGCGCAATGCGCGCCCCTACAGTGCTCCAGCAATAGTTCTGTCGATTTGCAGTACAAATAGTAATAAAATACGCTCCCGGTCGGCTGTAATCGTAATTCTTTAGTCGATTGGTTTTTCTGACAGGGAATTTTTCATTCATTGATTCAATTCTCCTTTTTCAAACAACGCTTCCATGGGAACGCCCAGCAGTTTCGCGATCACATACACTTCCCGATCGGTGGCAGAGCGCACCTGTCCTTCCAGCTTGGAGTAGCTGGTGGGGTTCATGTCGCAGCCCATGGTCTGGATCTGCGCAATGAAATCCTTCTGCTTAATACCTCGCGCTTTGCGAAGTCGCTCGATGTTCCGCCCAACCATGTTGGCGTCGCCGTAGGCTTGTTTGCGTAGTTTCATCCAAATTCCCCTTGAGATATAATTCTTTTTTAGAATTATATCTCCAAAAGGGGTTGACAAAATTCCGTTTTGGAATTATAATATAAATAATTCCAAATCGGAAGAACAAAACATTGGAGGATACTATGTCAAAATTCTGCACTTATTGTGGAAAAGCTATTCAAGAGACCAGCACTTATTGCCCCTATTGCGGGAAGCGGGTAATCAGCAACACTTCAATCCCGGAACAGACGGAGTGGATATTGCTACGCAACAATCAGTTGAGGGTTGCCGAAAATTTACCTAATCAATACAAATCGATGCCACGTAAAAAATCAAACTTTGCCATATTTTTGATGATCACCGCACTATTCATCCTGTTCATCGGTATTGTTGTAGCATTCAGCGCACGAGAATTGGTCACGACACACATTTATGATATGGATACCGCATCCGTCCCGATCGGCATTAGCGGTCACGTATTTGTAATTATGCTGTTCGTATTAGCGTCGGATTTATTGCTTTTGATAGCCAACATCAAGTCTTCTTGGTCTAGACTAAACACAGATAATTGGCTATTCCACTCTACGTATGCACTTGCAGGATTATTCTTTTCGATTGCCACTGCATTTCAAGCACGAGTTAATTTGCTTTCTAGATACTATTACGATATGAAATCCGCACCCGCTTTCTTTGGAGGCGATGTAATCGGAGAAAGCTGGTTCAGACAACTCCCTGATTCTGCCGACAGGTTTTCGTCCTATGCAGCTATTTTCTACTTTCTGATGTTTGTGGCACTTATCATTACCGTGGTGTTCATGATTCGTGCGGTCAGAAGCAAGCACTAATATCGCCCCCTTCAAAAGAGGCAACGGATCGCTCCGTTGCCTCTTTTGCTAATCCCATTCTTACAGTTTCTCAAACACCATGGTCGCCTGAATGCGGTCGCCGCCGCCAAAGCCGGTACTGTGACCGGTGGAGGTGGAGATGGTGTGGAGGCGGTAGCCCTTGGCTGCCTGCGCGTTGATCACAGCTTCCAGCTCTGCCAGATTCTTCGAACCGGTACCGATAAATTTTTCTTTCAAAGTAACTTGCAAAACTACGTATTGAGGCATAATATAACCCTCCTTTATATTGATAGTTTAATTATAGCTCATTCTATCGATAAGTGCAAATGGAAAAATATCTCCTCAAAAATCTCTCGAACGCCTTACCGTGTGGAGCTTCGTATCGACACTTTCTGAAAAGAATTAGTTGTATCTTCTTATTTTGCGTTCCAGACCAATCCGCCAGCAAGCCAAAGCGCAAAACCAGCAGGAGGACATACAGATGCAGCCACACCTGCAACAACCCAAGTGAAAATTGCCGCGCCTTTTCCACCACCACTAACCAAATCAAGCAATTCGGGACCAACTTCTCCACCATCAGAAATCAATCCGGTAGCTTTTAGCGTTTTTCCGGTTTCGTTAATAAAGCCAATAAACTCTTCATACGTGACAGCTACATCATTTTCGATAAAAAGCTTGTATGCATTTTCATAAGATCCTGCATCTGCAATTTTCTGTGCAAATTCTTCGTTGCTCAGCAATTCTTCCATTTTCTTGATATTGATTTCGTTCATAGTATTATTCTCCTTTATTTGTGTTTTGTTATGTCTACATTTTTATATACACATCGCAAACTAAAGTGTTACATATTAATTGAAACTATATAAAAAATAAGGGTGAAGCTTATGCTTCACCCTACCCAATACGGGCCATTACTTACCAAAATATCTCTTTAAAAATCCCTCGAATGCCTTGCCGTGTCTTGCCTCGTCCCGTGCCATTTCATGCACGGTATCATGAATCGCATCCAGATTCAGCGCCTTAGCGCGCTTTGCAAGGTCAAACTTGCCGGCGGTAGCACCGAACTCGGCGTCCACGCGGACACGCAGGTTCTGCTCGGTGGAGCCGGTGACGATGTCGCCCAGCAGCTCTGCAAACTTTGCGGCGTGCTCTGCTTCTTCCCATGCCGCCTTTTCCCAGTACTTGCCGATCTCGGGATAGCCCTCGCGGTGTGCGACCCGCGCCATTGCCAGATACATACCCACTTCCATACACTCGGCATTGAAGTTCGCCCGCAGGTCGGCGATGATGTCCTCGGGCGCACCGTTTGCCACGCCTACCACGTGCTCCGCCGCCCAAGTGCGGTCGTCACTCTGCAGGGTGAACTTTTCCGCAGGCGCGTTACAGATGGGGCATTTATCGGGAGCTTGGTCGCCTTCGTGAACGTAGCCGCAGATGGCACAAACGTACTTCTTTCCGCCTGCCGCAGGAGCGGGGGCAACCGGAGCAGATGCAGGAACAGCCGCAGGCTCGCCGCCGATTTTCTCAAAATCCTCGGCACCGTGCTTGCACAGCGGGCAGACGTAATCGGCAGGCAGGTTCTCGCCCTCGTAGACGTGACCGCAGACCTTGCAACGCCAGCCGGTCTTGGCGGCGGGCTTGGGTGCAGCAGCTTTGATAACGGTCTGGTAATAGCCGTAGGTGCAGTTGTCGTTTGCCGACAGCACTTCTCCGTCCACAACCTCACCAATGAAGAGGGTGTGACTGCCCAGATCGTGGGACTTTGTGATCTTCAGCGACAAAAACGCGCTGGACCACTTGGTGAGATAGTACAGTCCGTTCTCACTCCGCACCACATCGGAAAAATCGGCGAATTTGTCCACATCTCTGCCCGACTGCATACCGAAATGCTTAAAGAGCGAGAAATCGGCGTCGGTGGTGATGGCGGACAGATTGCACACTCCCGTGCGCAGAATCATATCGTGAGTGAGATTGCCCTTAATAGCTGCGATGGAGACGCGAGTGGGATTGTTTGCCACCTGCACGGCGGTGTTGATAATGCAGGCGTTATCCTTGCCATCCTCTTTAGCAGACAGCAGGTAAACGCCGTAGGTGATGTTATATAATGCCTTCGGATTCATGTTCGTCCCTCATTTCGATCATAGTATGCCGTCGCTATGCGCTGTCGCTATGCGCCGTCGCTATGCGACTATACCCGCAGTTATATAACTGCGGGTAACTTTACGGATCAGACTACGATCAGTCCTTGAAATATCTTGCCAGCAGACCCTCGAATGCCTTGCCGTGTCTTGCCTCGTCGCGGGCCATCTCGTGAACGGTATCGTGGATTGCGTCCAGGTTCAGCGCCTTTGCGCGCTTTGCAAGGTCGGTCTTGCCTGCGGTAGCGCCGTTCTCGGCGTCTACTCTCATCTGCAGATTCTTCTTGGTGGAATCGGTGAGGACCTCGCCCAGCAGCTCTGCGAACTTAGCGGCGTGCTCAGCCTCTTCCCAAGCTGCCTTCTCCCAGTAGAGACCGATCTCGGGATAGCCCTCGCGGTGTGCCACTCTTGCCATTGCCAGATACATACCAACTTCCATGCACTCGCCGTTGAAGTTGGCGCGGAGATCTTCCATAATATCTTCGGGTGCGCCCTGTGCAACGCCTACAATGTGCTCGGCTGCCCAGGTCTTATTCTCAGCCTCTTCCTTTACCATATCTTTGCCGCAAATGGGACATTTCTCGGGAGCGTTCTCGCCTTCATAAACATAACCGCAAACGGGACATACATACTTTGCCATAACTTACCTCTCAATTATTATTTCATTCCTTTGCCTTGTTGATTTTTAGGAATGATTACTGTTATCATAATTATAACATAGATTCTGTATTTGTCAATAGGGTTTTGCAAGATATTTTGTAAACAAAATGTGAACTCATTCGCCTTTTCGACACTTTTCAAATAATTGGATGCGTTCTTTCGAAAAATTAACAATTGTTCCTGTTGCATTCTGCCAAATTGAATGGTATAATGTAGGAAGGAGAGTGTTCCCTTGTGGGAAGATTCTATTTCACATTCGATTTTCTTCTTTATATTATATATGATTCGGAGAGAACTTTTTATGAAAACACGTTGGTTGGCATTGCTGATGGCGGCGTCAATGCTATTTCCCACTGCCGCGGGACTGGTTTCCTGCCGCTCCACTGAAGAGGAGCCTGTGCAGTCCCCTGCCGATACCGCTCCTTCGGCGGACGAGCCGCTCACCTCAGCAAGAGCCGTGGACCGTGGCGATATGACCTATTATCTGGACGAGAACGGCGATCTGTGGGCAAGCTATATCGATCACACCACCAAAATGGCAGAGCTTTCCGCCACCCAGATCTGCATCTCGGGCGACACGCTGTGGTACACTTCGGGCAACACCCTATGTACCTACGATCTGGCTACCGGTCAGCGGGCGGTCTACACCGAGCAGACAGCTGAGATCACTACTTTCGCCCTGTGCGGTGACACCGTCTACTACCTTTGTGGGGACAAGCTCCTCTGCGGTACCGATGTGCTGATCGATCTTGCCTCCCGCACCGCTCCCGACGGCACCCCCCTGTCCGCCGTTTGCGACTTTGAGCTACACGAAGTCGACCGAATCCTGCTCTATCTGAACAATCCCGACTATCAGGACGAAGACGTTGTTCCGGGCTACCTGCTTGCCGAGCACAACGATACATACATCACCTACGCTTATACCATTTCGGAGGATTTGCTGTCTGCTTATGATTACCACGATCAGCAGGATAATTCCTCTTTCGCCTCCTCCTCGGAGGGCATCTCTATCAACGGCTGGACGCTTCCTTTCTCGGATTATCCTGTCGGCACATATTTCACCTACAACGGATCCGCCTGCTCCTGCCACGATAAGGGCTATTGTGTAGATAACAGTAAATCCTGGGAGAACTGTCTCCGTTACTGGCCCAGCAGATCCAACCGCCAGGTAGACCTTTTAGGCGTGCAGTGCATGGGCTTTGCCCGCTTCTGCCAATGGCGGCTCTTCGGCAGTCACGATAAAGCGGCTCCCGGTGATTTCTATAACGCCTTCGGCAAAAAGCTGTCTGCCGGCAGCTGGACCGCCAATACCATCAAAAACACCTTTACCTCAGTAGGTCCCGGCGGGCATATCCGTACCGGTGCGGGACACTCGCTGTTCGTGATCTCGGTCAGCGCCAGCGGCTTTATCACCTACGAGTGCAACACCTCCAACAAGGACTGTCTGATCTATACCCGCCAATGGACCTGGGACACCTTCTACTCCTACGCAGGCTCCCGTGACCTCTTGTATTACAATATGCCCTACGATTTCGATGGCAGCGGAAACGTGACCGAGGAAAGCTACGAGGTAGGCTCTTATCAGATCACCGCCAACGGCGGTCTGAATATGCGCTCCGAGCCCACCACCTCCTCTACCGTTTTGGTGACCATCCCCAACAATACCATCGTGCAGGTCACTGCCGTGCAAAAATCAGGAAGCTACTACTGGGGCTATACCACCTACGGCGGTAAATCCGGTTGGATCCGGCTGGACTACGCTATGTACCAAAGCTCGTCCATCTCCTCTATTGAGATCACCACTCTGCCCACCAAAACCACCTATACCGTAGGCGATAAATTCTCTACCGCCGGAATGGTAGTGCAAGCCAAATTCAGCGACGGCACCGCCTTCGAGATCGCAGGCTACTCCTGCTCGGGCTATAATCTGAACAAAGCGGGAACATATACCGTCAAGGTCAGCTACAGCAGCTTCAGCGACACTTTTACCATCACTGTTAAAGAAAAGAACATCCCGCCTACCTCCATCACCCTGGAGAGGGGCGAGTTGACGCTGATCGTAGGCGACACCTACGAGATGGACTACACCCTTCTGCCTGCCGATACCACCCAGAAGACCATCACTTGGACCTCCTCCGACACTTCTGCCGTGACCGTCTCGGACGGCACCATCAAAGCGGTGAAAGCGGGAAGCTCCACCGTTGTGGCAATGACACAGAACGGACTCAGTGCCGTCTGTAACGTCACGGTCATCAAGATGCCTACCGGCACCAACTGGTCGGCTACCGTGGACGGTCAACCTCTGACCTCCCTTCCCCTCGGTATCGAGCCGGTGGACTACTCCATTCGCTACCGTCTGCCCAAGGGCAACGGCTGGGGAGAATGGATCTACGACAATATCCCTGCCGATCTGGTGGGTTATCAGTGTCAGTTCCGCTCATTCACCGCTACCTTCGTCAACACGCTGGACGGTCAGACGGTGGAGCTGTTCACGGTCGAGTTCAACCAGGTCATCAATCTTGCCAGCTATACCATGACCAGAGAGGGCTATCTCTTCACCGGCTGGTACTACGATCCCAGTTCCGCAGAGTCCCATAACACTGACTACGCCGCGCCCTCCAAGATCACCATTTCCGAGGACCTGTTGCTCTACGCCGGCTGGATCCCCCTGGATGCCATCGCCCGTGACAGCTCCGATCCCTTCTCCGACGGACAGACCGTCGCTCCGTTCGGTTTTGCGGGCGTAGAACTGCGGGTCGCCGGTGACGCTACCGGTCTGCGCTACATCGGGCGGATCAGTACCGCACTGATCACCGAGCTGGAAAGCATTCACAAATCCAATCGGTCGCTACAGCCCTCCAAAGCCACCGATACCGGCATAGGCTTTGGTATGGTGGTGCGGATGCGCGGCTCCTCCACCGCTGCTTTGGTGAAAGCTAACGCCAACTACCTCTATCAAAACGGAACAGTAACCGTTCCCGCCCAACGAACCTACGCCGCCTACAACGGTTACATCCTTTTCAACGCCTTCGTCTGCGGATATACGGCAGAGTATTACAGATCCGACTTCATCGCCCGTCCCTACCTAACCTACTCCGACGCCAACGGCATCACCCACACCCACTACTTCACCGTCACAGGCGAGAACGCTTTTGCAAGCGGATATTCCACCAGCCTTTACGCCGAAGCCCGGAAACTGGCAGACGCAGAAGGAACCGATCCCGTCACCAAGAAGTGGCTGGAGGATACCATCCTCAATTAAACCGGAAATACATCCCGCATTGTTCGTGCGGGATGTATTTTTTGAAGATTTTCCACTTTTTTGTAGCAAATCACAAAAATTCGATTGACAGAAGGAAATTTTTATGCTACAATAGTAATGAACTATCTCGTTTCGTTCTACAAATCCACATCGAAAGGAAAATGCAAATGACACTCTTCAAACGCTCCTGTTCCGCTCTGCTTGCCGCGCTGATGCTGGTGCCGCTCACCGGTTGCGGCGGAGAAACCGCCGGCAGCACTACTACCACCGCTGCCACCACCACAGAGGCTCCTTCTGCGGAAGACTCTAAAACCCCCGGCATCGATTCCCTCACCGCTGAGGAGATCGCCGCTTACGCCGCGCTTGCCGCGCAAAACGCCGAACGAGCCAACGTTCTCGGATCGGTGATCGAGGAATACTATATCTCCGGACGCGGTGACAACATTCAGTTCGCTATGTATCTGAACACCAATAATTTTTCCACCAGCAACATCGCCTCGGTATGGCATATCACCTCCGCTCTGACGATGATGTCCAAGCTGTGGGCTATCAACGCAGGAGGAAGAGGCGCAAATTACGCCACGCTCCACGCCAAGACGCTGACCGCTATGGAATACTACAAGGGTACCGCGTACATCGCCAATTACGACGGCAACGTGGAGCAGACCATGTACGCCGTTAACCGCGCAGGCTCTCCCGGCACCGCATCGCTGGCAGATGTAGCTGCCGTTTACGACGACCAGATGTGGATTGTCCGCGAGCTGGTCTACTGCTATAAGCTTACCGGCGTGGAGGATTACATGACCCAAGCTCTTGCTCTGGCCCAGGTATGCCTGGACGCATGGGACGTCTCTGACGACGGCAATGGCGGAGAAGTGGGCGGCATAGACTGGGGCCCCGGCTACAGCTCTAAGCACACCTGCTCCAATGCGCCCATTATCGAGCCTTTGGTCGAGATCTACGAGATCTTCGCCGCCGAAGGCCGTGAGAACGCGCAGTATTATCTGGATTGGGCGATCAAGATCTACGACTGGACCAACAAACACCTGCGTCTGTCCAGCGGTCTGTACGGTGACCTGGTCAGACCCCAGGGCCGCGAGCTGGTAGGCTCCGGCAAGGGCAAACATTGGGAGTCCACCGGTCCTCTGGGTAGCCTTGACCCCACCACCTACTCCTACAACACCGGCGCGATGATCTCGGGTGCCGTTGCGCTCTACCGCGCCACCGGCGAAGAGACTTATCTGAAGGAAGCCAAGACCAGCGCCAAGAGAGCCTACAGCTCCTTTACCATCAACACCAAACTGAACGGCGAGGCCTATAAGCAGTACGTTGCCAACCCTGCCGGCATCTACCGCAGCAACACCTGGTTCAATCTGGTCTTGCTGGAAGGCTTTATCGACCTGTTCCCCTACGACACCAGATGCGCCACTTACCTTGCCACCTATCAGGAATCGCTGGACTACGCCTACGAGAATCACAAGACCGAGGAAGGTCTGATGCCCCGCGATCTCTATAACGGCTGGAACAAGACCGCCACCGTCTCCAACGACGACGGCAGACGTCCCGACCTGGACAAAGACATTATGGACCAGGCGTCCTACGCAGAAATGTACGCCGCTCTGTCCATCCTCTACTCGCAGATCGCCGCAGCGCAGTGATCCTGCAAGCATTATGAAAAACCTGCCGACGAACTGAGTTCGTCGGCAGGTTTTTCATTTGTGCGGGTTTATTTGACAGTAGCATCGGATGCCACAGGCTTTTTCATTAGTATGGTCTTTCTGCCGGGGGTGTAGCTCTTGGAGGTGAGATGAATCAGCAGCTCCTCCACTACGGCGATCAGGGCGATCACGCCGACGCCCACGCAGTATGCCGGACCCAGGGATGTGGGGAGAAAGTAAGGTACCGCAAACATCGTGGCTCCGGTTGCCTTATTCATATATGTATGCAGAGAAGCAAACTTTTTGTAGCGGAGTGCCGCCACCACATAGCCCAGCAGGCGGAGCGAGACCAGCAAGACAACATGATACCACAGCCACCAAGGGAACACCTCTTTCAGTTTCGGCAGGAGACTCACCAGCATAGCGGTGTAGAAGGTCAGGTCGGCAATACTGTCCAGCCGTGCGCCGAATTCGCTACTGCTTCCGGTAGCTCTTGCCACCATTCCGTCTATGGCGTCGCTGAGACCACAGAGCGTGTAGATTATATAGTAGGGTGCCGCCAGCGGTTCAATAAAGAACAGCAACGCTGCGCCCACCAGCCGTATTGCTGTAATACAGTTGGGGAGATTCAGTATTTTTTTCATAATATTAATTTTCAACCATCCGTTTCGCATAGGCGCATCCTCCGGCAAGCCGGTCATAAATACATCCACTATAATTATACTCCTTTTTCTTCATATAGTCAACACATTTTTGTAGTTATTTTTTGAAAATATGCAATTTTTTAAAACATTTTCTCCCGGTATTTACCAAGCATAGTCAGCCGTTCCCCGATCAACACTAATGGCAAATTCAACGAAGCGAGGGATCTCTATGTTCAAATACGCAAGAAAAAAACTGCTCTCCCTTTTACTGATTGCAGGAGTGCTCTCCGGCATCTGGCTGGTCGGGCAAAGACTGCAGAGCATCGTCCGTACCGGGAGTGAGAAGATCGCGGTCGTTGGCGGTGCCGCCATCCGTGCCGTTCAAAATGCAGAGGAGGCAGGGAACGAGCTCGTCGAAGCCGCCACCGCTACAGAAGTGAACTTTCTCATCACCGGTATAGACGATGCCTGGAGCGGCAGCGACGTGATCATGCTGGCGTCGCTGGATGTTACCGCAGGCAGCGTGCGCATCGTGCAGATCCCGCGGGACACCTATATCAACCGTCCTGGAAACAGCAATCATAAGCTGAACTCGGTCTTCGCAAACGCCGCTGCAGAGGCGCGATCCGGCGGTCAGACCGACGAGCAGGCAACTCACACTGCAAGCCGCGCGCTTGTCTCCTTTCTGGAGACCAACCTAGGCGTGGAGATCGACCACTACGTCACCATCAGCACGGGCGGTCTGCGCGCCGTGGTGGATGCGATCGGCGGCGTGACGGTGAACGTCCCTATGGACATCGACTACGACGACAACAGTCAGGATCTGCACATCCATCTGAGAGCAGGCGAGCAGGTGTTGGACGGCAAGGCAGCGGAGCAGTTCGTTCGCTTTCGCAGCGGCTACCTAACCGCCGACTACGGTAGAATGGACGCGCAAAAGATATTCCTTTCGGCACTCTTTCGGAAGATTAAGAACGAGTTTACGCTATCCACCGCCATCAAGCTTGCCACCTCCTGCTTCCGCCACACCGAAAGCGATCTGGGACTTGTCGATCTGATCCCGCTGATCCGAGGTGCGATGCAGGTGTCGGAGGAGAACGTGAAAATGATCACCCTCAAGGGACAGTCTGCCAAGGACGAAAACGGCGTGGTGTGCGAAGTGTTGTCCCGCGAATACGCCATCGACCTCTTGACCGACTATCTGCTCCCTCGGGGTGCCAAGTCGTCACAGCTGAAATTTGATCCCAACGGCGTCTTCACCGCTCCCGGAGAGATCGATCGGATCTACCAAAGCGAAAGCCCTTTCAATGAATCAGGCGTGAGCGCGGACGACGCTGACTCAATAAAGATCCGCTGAGCCTGCTTTTTTACAGGATCGCCCTTGCAAAACGGTGGGGAATGTGCTACAATAGAGTATATTCCATCTATTGAGCGAGGATCCGATGAAAAAAGTCGAAATCTACACCGACGGCGCCTGCCGCGGAAATCCCGGTCCCGGCGGCTGGGGGGCTATTCTGGTTTATAAACAAAAGGAAAAGGTGATGTCTGGCGGCGAGAGAGACACCACCAACAACCGTATGGAGCTGATGGGTGCCATCGCCGCCTTCGAGGCGCTGAAAGAACCATGCGTAGTCACCTTCACCTCCGACTCCAAATACGTCATCGACGGTCTGGAGAAAGGCTGGGCGGAAAACTGGAAAAAACGGGGTTGGAAAAAGGCCGACGGCTCCCCCGCCCTAAATCCCCAGCTTTGGGAGCGCCTCCTTTCCGCCATCGCCCCTCACGAGATCGCCTTCCGCTGGGTGAAGGGTCACGCCGGTCATCCCTACAACGAACGCTGTGACGCGCTCGCGACAGCAGAAGCCGACAAACTCAAATAAACCGAGCAGTTTGTTGTAGGCGCTCCCCGTATTTGTCTCGCCGTTTTGGCGGGGCAAAAAACGATCACCGTACATAGAGAGGCATAAGTCAACGCCTCTTCTCATACGATGAATGGAGCGATCCTTGTGAACGGCAAACGAAAGAGCATCCACCCTGCCCTTCTGCCTGTATATACGCCCGAGGAAGCCGCCCGCCTGCTGCTCTGTGCAAAGGGCGGCGTTTTCGTTGCGACGCTGAACTTTGAGCTGATCGCCCGTGGAATCGCGGATCCCGGTTTCGCCGCGCTCCTGCGCTCCGCCGACTACCACATCTGCGACGGGATCGGCGGAGCGATCCTGCTTCGGCGGGGTCGTCCCAACAGTATAGTCCCCCGCATCCCGGGCATCGATCTGGGATATGCCCTGCTGACACTCGCCACCAAGAGAGAAACCTCCGTTTTTCTGCTGGGCGGACGTCCCGGAGTGGCAAAACGTGCGGCAAAACAACTGATGTCCTCGCTCCCCGGTCTGCAAATTGCGGGAACTGCCCACGGATTTTTCAGCAAAACAGATCTTCCCGCTCTGCGCGGCAGGATCCGTGCCTCGGGTGCGGAGATTGTGATCGTTTGTCTGGGCAGTCCGCAGCAGGAGGAGTGGATCGCCGCCAATCGGCGGTATCTGCCGTCGGCGCGTCTCTTCCTGCCGCTGGGCGGCAGTCTGGACGTCTGGGCGGGCGAGGTCTCTCGTGCACCTTATCTTTGGCAGGCGGCAGGCATCGAATGGCTGTGGCGCATCCTGCACGCACCCGGGCGGATCGGTCGTCTGTGGGTAGCGGGATGCGCTCTGCTTCGATCCTCCGACGCAGATCTCTATCCAAAAAAACACAATTTTGTTTCAAATTGAATAATAGTCTGTAAACTATTTCGGATTCTCTTGACAAACCGCAGAATTTGCGTTACAATAAACTGAACGAGTTTACATTGAATTTCCGCACAGGAGACAGATAAAATGAAAGCATCCAAACAGCAAACCGGAATCAAAGTGAAGAAGGCCAAAGGCAAACGGGTCTCTCTTCGCTGTCCCCTCTCCATCGAGCGAACCGATCTGGAATATAACTACGATACCTCTGCCCTGCAGGTCTGTATGACCGTAGAAAATATGGGCGGCGGCGGTCTTGCCAGCGATACCGTGGAATCCGCGGTGCTGGTGGTGCGTCTCTTCGACGCTGACGGCAAAATCCATCCTTGCAGAGAGAACGAATATTTCGCAAAGCTCCTGCGCTTCGGTGAGAATGGACTGGAAAGCAGCGCGCGGATCACCTTCCGCCTGCTCCCCGACTGCGACGGTGGAACCCGTGTAGAGGACACCGAAGTTTACATCAGCCGTATCCGTTATACCGACGGCACCGTCACCGACTACGTTCGGGGCGATTTCTTCGACCTGCCCGGCGAGGGCGTTCTGCTTACTAAAAGATTCAAAAAGGATCCGGACGCCGCCATTGAAGCATTAGGCGAAGGTGCCCTCTACGTTCCCGAAAAGCTTACCGAGATCGTCTGGCGATGCACCTGCGGCGAATTTTCCGAGTCGGACACCTGTCTTACCTGCAGTCGCAACAAGGGCGAATTGTTTGCCGCCTTCGATGCACTGACAGCCCCCAAGACCAAAAAGCCGGTGGTGGTTCCCCTTCCCGAACCTACTGCCGATCCTGCCGCAAGCCCGGAGACTCCTCTTCCTCCCGCCGGTGATCAGACCGCCGAATACTCCACCACCGCCGCCAAAGCCGCGCTTGCCGCTATGGAAGCCGAAAACGGCGAGTTTTCGGAAAGCGACGACGCGAACGACGAGGAGCAGGACTCTCCTGCCGTACCTCCCGTCCGTCCTCCTCAGAACGAGACACCCGACAACAAGACCCGCAACATCCTGCTGATCGCCATCACGGCGGCATCGGTGGTACTGCTTGCTATCATTCTTCTGCTGATCCTGACCCTTTGCGGTAAAGATAGCTCGGAAGACGGTGAAACCGACGCTACCGACAGCCCTGCCGTCACCGATCCCGTAGGCAGCGACGATGCAGCAGAAAAGGTAGTCCGCACCTATCTTGCCCAGAACGATTTCACCAACGCGCTGGGATATGCCACCGCATCCGGTTGCGATCAAGAACTGATCGAAGAGATCTGTCTCACCGCAATGCAGTATTATCAGCAGAACGGTCAGCTGGAGAAAGCACTGGAATGGGCACAGAAGGTCAACAACAATACCGCGTATGTAAGTGCGATCACCCTTCAGCTGTTCCACAATGCGTTGAACAAAGGCGAATTCGCCACCGCCGAGCAATTGCTGGACGGTCTGCCCGAGGATCAGAAAGCAGAGCCTGCCCAAGCCTATGTGAACAAACTGGTTGAGGCACAAAAATACACCGAAGCAATGGCGGCTGCTCAAAAATACGCCACTGCTACCACTCCCCAGATGATCGCCGAAAGCGCGGTACAGGCTCTGCTAAATCAGAACAAATACGACGACGCCATCGCATTGGCAGAAGAAATGAAGCTGCCCACTCTGGTGATCACCGCCGCATCCTCTGCCGTTGACTACTATATCTCCCAGAACGATTTTGATAAGGCTGCCAATTACGTCGGGCTGACCGGTAATGTCGAAAAGAAGCAGACCGTTCTCGATCAGCTCACCGATGCGCAGCTTCGCCGCCATCTGCCCACCTTCTTCTCCTTGCTAAGCATCGAGAAGATGCAAAAGGTCCACGCAGTCACACTGGGCTCCAAGCCGACGGCAGTTGCCGCCATCGACACCAGCGGCAACGTCTATCTGGGCGACACGTTGATCTACGAGTCGGTCCGTTATATTCCCGTCTTGGATCCCGAGACCGGTGAACCTGCCGTAGATCCTATCACCGGCGAACCCGTCTACAAGACCAACTACATCCCTGCCGTCTCGGTCTGCTGCAGTGACAGCGCAGTAGTTGTCCTACTGACCGACGGTACCGTCCGCATCGCGGAGGGCAGTAGCAATTCCTATTCACAGACCGACATCGAGAGCTGGACCGACATCGTCGCCATCAGTGCAAGCTACTATCATCTGCTGGGTCTCAAAGCAGACGGCACGGTAGTTGCCGTAGGTAGCAACGTATACGGACAGTGCGACACCGCCGCTCTGCGGGACGCCGTGGCTATTTCTGCCGGCGACAATCACAGCCTGATCCTCCACGCCGACGGCACTGTTACCGCGCTGGGCTACAACATTGCCGGTATCTGCGACACCAAAGATTGGACAGACATCATCGCCATTTCTGCAGGCTCGCTCCACAGCATCGGTCTGAAGGCCGACGGCACCGTGGTGGTCAAGGGCAACTGCAATGTCACCGGCTGGACCGACGTGGTAGCCGTATTCTCCACTGCCACCAACGCCGTTGCGCTGAAGTCGGACGGCACCCTGCTCTGCTCGGTCAACAACAAGGCCTCCGATCTGCTTTCCGACATTACCGATGCCGTTTGGGTATCAGTGGGCAAGCAAGCCGTCACCATCCTGCATCGAGACGGCACCCTGAGCACCGTGCTCCTGTCGGGTAGCACCACTCCGAAGCTCCCCGCCGCATGGCGCGCAGGAGTGTTCGGAATCGAATAAACCAATAAAAACATCCCAACGGTTTACCCGTTGGGATGTTTCGTATAGGGATCAATAATACAGCATATCGCCGTAGGTGGGGAGCGGCCAATACTCACGTCCCACGATGGTCTCCAGCTTGTCGGCGGGGATGCGGACGGCGTTCATGGCAGGACGGATCACGTCGCGGGTGTAGTACGCCTTTTCCTCGGCAGTTCCTGCGGACTTCAGTCCTGTCAACGCTTCCTCCAACGCCTTGGTGGCGGCGTAGAGAGTATCGGTGAGGGCGTTCACCTCTGCGCCGATCTCTGTCGCACAGCTGCAATCCGCTACCGATAGCTCGGTGGAATAGCTAAAGCAGGCGGGGAGAATATCGCGGATCACCATCTCGCACATGGTCTGTGCTTCGATCTTGATCTGGTTAACGTAGTTGTCGAACATCACCGCCTTACGGCAGCGTAGCTCGGCGGGGGTCAGTACGCCGTGATCGGCGAACAGCTTCACGTATTCGGGTCTATCGTAGACAGAAATGGCTTCGGGCGTGGTAGCGTGGTTGGGGAGTCCCCGACGCGCCGCTTCCTCCTGCCATTCCTTGGAATAGCCGTTGCCATTGAAAATAATGTGATCCTTCTGCGCCTTAAACACCTCGCGGATCAGCTTGCGAGCGGCAGCCTCAAAGTCGGACTTCTTCTCCAGACGATCGGCAAACTTCTTCAGGGTCTCTGCCATAATGGTATTCAACACCATATTAGGCTCGGAGATAGACTGGGACGCACCCGACATACGGAACTCGAACTTATTGCCGGTGAAGGCAAAGGGCGAGGTGCGGTTGCGGTCGGTGGTATCCTTCTTCAGCTCAGGGATCGCAGCAACACCCACGCTCATGGTGGTCTTGACGGGCGAAACATACTTCTTGCCGTCGGCAATGGCGTTGACCACGGCAGTCAGCTCATCGCCCAGATAGACCGACAGGATGGCGGGAGGTGCTTCCAGCGCACCCAAGCGGTGATCGTTGCCCGCAGTAGCGATAGAGATGCGGAGCAGCTCGCTGTAGTCTGCCACCGACTGGATAGCGGCGGCAAGGAAGAGGAGGAACTGGGTGTTATGGTAGGGATCGGAGGTGGGATTCAAGAGATTCTCCCCCTGATCGGTTGCCATAGACCAGTTATTGTGCTTACCCGAACCGTTGATGCCTGCAAAAGGCTTCTCGTGGAAGAGGCAAGCAAAGCCGTGACGCTGGGCAACAGTCTTCATCACATCCAGCGCAAGGCGGTTGGTGTCGTTGGAGATGTTGGTAGTGTCAAAGATGGGTGCCAGCTCGTGCTGACAGGGAGCCGCCTCATTATGCTCGGTAGTGGCGTTGATGCCCAGCTTCCACAGCTCCACGTTGCAGTCCTCCATGAATTCCTTCACCTGAGGCTTGATGGCGGCGAAATACTGATCGTCCAGCTCCTGACCCTTGGAGGGCTTGGCGCCGAACAGCGTTCTGCCGGTGTACTGGAGGTCCTTCCGCTTGGCGTACATCTCATAGGGGATGAGGAAGTACTCCTGCTCGGGACCTGCGGTGGTACGGACGTAGTGAACGTCGGTCTTGCCGCAGAGATGGAGGAGGCGGACTGCCTCTCTCGACAATGCTTCCACCGAACGGAGGAGGGGGATCTTCTTATCCATTGCCTCGCCGGTATAGGAGACGAAGCAAGCAGGGATGTAGAGGCACTTATTCTTCACGAAGGCGTAGGAGGTGGGATCCCACACGCTGTAGCCGCGGGCGTTGCAGGTACCGCGGAGTCCACCGGAGGGAAAGCTGGAGGCATCAGGCTCGCTCTGGAGGAGATTTTTTCCGGTGAAGGCTTCGATTGCCGCCATTCCGCCCTTGGGGAGCAGGAAGGAGTCGTGCTTTTCGGCGGTGGAAGCGGTCAGCGGCTGAAACCAATGGCTGAAGTGCGTACAGCCCATGGAGATCGCCCAGTCCTTCATTGCGGCGGCGACAGTGTTAATATATGCGGGATCCAGCGCCTCGGCGTGATGGATGGTGCGCTTCATGGCGGCGTAAACGTCGGCAGGAAGGCGCTCCTTCATCACCTTATCGCTGAACACGGAAGCGGCAAAAACTTCGGTAATCGTTCCCATAGATGGTTCTCCTTGACGGTATTTTACAGAGAATACCGCATTTTCAATCAAAAATACGCAGGTCGGAAGGCGGCAGACGCCGTTCGAAGCTGCGGAGGTATATTCAGTAGCATTATATACCATTCATCGGAATTTGTCAATAGTTTGGGGGGATTTTGACAGGGAGTTTTTCGGAGGAGTTTGCCGCCTTCCGCCAACTTGCACGGTGTCGGCGCCATCGCCTTTCCATCGCACCGGTAGGAGCGGAGCTTGCTCCGCCCCTGCCGACGAATGAACAATGTTCATGATTCAAACAACTCGCGAGCGATAATATCGGCACATTCCGTCGAACTATGTACGCTTGTATCTACTCGCAGACTATGTTGCACATTCTTTGCCATATAGTGATGCTGGTCATGGGACTGCATTTCGTATCTGTTGCCGCGAATAATATTCCGTTCTCTGCAAATTTCCAAAGGACAATAGACCTCCACAATATCCAGAGGATTATCTTTGAATATCTCCAGCACTTGCCCGTAATGCGGCTTCAATTCATCTCTTTCCACCAGCATTCCGTCAATGATGACATTCTTCCCCATATCGGAAAACAATTTTGCGGTATGTTACATCAAAATAATGACTTCACTCAAATATTTCCAATAATTCTGTTGCAAATATTTGTCTCCTACCATCTCTTCAAACAAGTCATTTGCAACAACGTAAAAGAAATAGTCATCCCGCGCTTGAAGTGCCTCTACGATGGATGTTTTTCCCGTACTGGTTACACCGTTCAGGTAAATGATCTTTCCCTTTTCCATTTTGGTCGCCTCCCGCAGGTTGGTTTGGGCTTATTATAGCACAAAATTTGGAAAAATGCAAGAAAAAAACGAGCGGGCGGCTGATAGTCGCCCCACACATTTATTCTCACAAAAACTGTGGGCGGCAAGTATTTGCCGCCCTTAATATAAGTTTTAGGAGTTCCAAGAACCCTTTTTCAAAAGGGTTCTTGGCAGAGCTCGAGACGGAGTCTCGAATCAAACCACACCCTGAGCGATCATTGCGGAGGCGATCTTTTCGAAGCCTGCGATGTTGGCGCCTGCAACCAGGTCGCCTTCTTTGCCGTACTTCTTGGCGGCGTCGTAAGCGTTGTGGAAGATGCTGATCATGATCTGCTTCAGCTTGGCGTCTACTTCCTCGAAGGTCCAGCTGTAACGCATGGAGTTCTGGGACATTTCCAGACCGGAGGTGGCTACACCGCCTGCGTTGGATGCCTTTGCGGGACCAAAGAGCAGGCCTGCGTTCTGGAAGGTAGCGATTGCTTCGGGAGTGGAGGGCATATTTGCGCCTTCCGCTACCACCTGGGTGCCGTTCTTGACCAGAATAGCGGCGGACTCGCCGTCGATCTCGTTCTGGGTAGCGCAGGGGAGTGCGATATCGCAGGGGATGGTCCAGATGCCCTTGCATCCTGCGGTGTAGACTGCGCCGGGAACACGGTCAGCGTATACCGAGATACGCGCGCGCTCCACTTCCTTGATCTGCTTCACCACATCCAGCTTGATGCCCTCGGCATCGTAGATATAGCCGTTAGAGTCGGAGAGTGCAACCACCTTGCCGCCCAACTCCTGTGCCTTCTCGCAAGCGTAGATGGCAACATTGCCGGAGCCGGAGATGACGATGGTCTTGCCTGCAACGCTGTCGTTCTTCATGCAGGACATCATCTCCTGAGTGAAGTAGAGTAGACCGTAGCCGGTAGCCTCGGTACGAGCCAGAGAACCGCCGTAAGCAAGTCCCTTGCCGGTCAGCACGCCGGTGTACTCGTTGCGGAGCTTCTTGTACTGACCGAACATAAAGCCTACTTCGCGTGCGCCAACGCCGATGTCACCTGCGGGAACGTCGGTATCTGCGCCGATGTGACGGTAGAGCTCGTTCATAAAGGAATGGCAGAAACGCATGATCTCCATATCGGACTTACCCTTGGGGTCGAAGTCGGAGCCGCCCTTGCCGCCGCCCATAGGCAGACCGGTCAGGCTGTTTTTGAAGCATTGCTCAAAGCCCAAGAACTTGATAATGGATGCATTGACCGAAGGATGGAGGCGGATACCGCCCTTGTAGGGACCGATCGCCGAGTTAAACTGTACACGGTAGCCGCGGTTGACATGGACCTTGCCGGCATCATCCACCCACGGAACTCTGAACTGAATAAAACGCTCGGGCTCAACGATGCGCTCTACGACACCCAGAGCCTCCAGCTGAGGATTTGCCTCTACAACGGGCTCGAAGGATTCGAGAACTTCGGTAACTGCCTGAATGAATTCGGGCTCGCCGCCATTGCGTTTTTTAACGGTTTCCAGAACGGAAATAAGATATTGATTGGTAAGTGCCATTTTGCATTACCTCCTACAACATAGAATGGTATTATTATACACTTTTTCTCGCTCAATTGCAATAATTTGCGAAAAAATTTTTTCGTTTTTTTCCATAAAAAAGAGAGGATTTTCATCCGCATTTTCAGATCAGGAAAATCATTCCGAAAATGCCGGCAGATTTCGGTAAAAAACGAGGAAATTCTTCACCGGTTGACAAGTCGGTATCGAGGTGGTATAATGGTAGCACAAAGTCGACAAAAGGAGCACACCATGAACAAGCGACAAATCGTGAACATCGTCAACTTCATCCGCGCCGTGGAGCCGAGAGAGCCTGTGAATCTGGTCACGCCCGTGAAAGAACAGATCGCGCTGATGAAGAAACATAACCTCCGCGGCACCTTCCTGCTCCAGTACGACGCCCTTATCGATCCCGCCTTCACCGATCTGCTCCTACCCCTTGACTCTGCGCAGTTCGAGATGGGCGTGTGGTTTGAGATCGTACAGCCTCAAGTAGAGGCGGCAGGTCTTGTCTGGCGAGGCAGATTCCCCTGGGACTGGCACGCCCATTGCGGATTTTCCGTGGGCTACACCCGGTCGGAGCGGGAGAAACTGGTGGATGTACTCTACGCGCGCTTTAAGGAAGTGTTCGGCTATTATCCAAAAGTCTTCGGATCATGGTTCTACGATTCCCACACCGTCCGCTATATCGCCGACAAGTACGGCATCGACGCCCTTTGCAACTGCAAGGAGCAGTACGGCACCGACGGCTACACCCTCTGGGGCGGCTACTACGGACAGGCTTATTACCCCTCCCGCACCAACATTTTCATGCCTGCCCAAAGCGCGGCGGATCAGATAAACGCTCCCCTTTTCCGGATGCTGGGCTCCGATCCCGTCTACCAGTACGACTGCGGCACCACTCCCGAGAGCGGCGCGCCCTCCCGGCAGGGGGTCATCACCTTAGAGCCGGTCTACAAAAACGCGGGCGGCGGATCGGAAAAGTGGGTGGACTGGTATCTTCGTGAGAACTTCAACGGCGACTGTCTCTCCTTCGGCTACACTCAAGCGGGACAGGAAAACAGCTTCGGCTGGGATGCCATGAAGGACGGACTCGGCTATCAGTTCGCCCTTTTCGAAAAGCTCCAAGCAGAGGGAAAGCTCACCGTTGAACCCTTGGGCGACAGCGGACGGCGGTATAAGGCGACCTATCAGTCTACTCCTCCCTCTGCCATCACCGCACACACCGCCTATGACGATGCTGAAAAGTCCTCGGTGTGGTATTCCTCGAAATATTACCGTGTGAATCTCTACTTGGATCACGGCAGCTTCCGCATCCGTGACCTGCACCTCTTCTCTCCCCTGCTCCCCGATCCTTTTGAGGCGGCAGTCTGCAAAGGCAACGAGGCCACCTACGAGACCCTCCCGGTAGCGGACGGCAACCGCCACAGCGGAAACGGTGTGCTGGCAGGCGCATATCTCACCGAAGCGGACGGCCGTGCGCTGAATCTAGGCAAGATGGAATTTGCCGACCTTGGCGGCGGCAGAGCCCGCGTCAGCTACGGCGATCTGCAGATCGAGCTCTTCGAGGATCGGCTGATCCTCACCTATCCCCGTGAGTTCACCGTGGAAAACCGCATCGGCAAACAAGATCATATCCCCACGGTGGAAGAATGGGACAGCACCAAGCTCTCCCTCTCCTACCAAGGTACGCCCTACACCCTACGCGCTAAGCAGGGCAGCTTCCTCTCCCCCACGGTGATCGCATCTCGGAGTGGAAGGATTGAACTCAATCTACGCAACGAAGCATGACATCCCGGAAATAACAGCAAAGGAAGACTTCGGTCAAAATGGCTATGAAAACTATTCACATTTATAATCCCGCCGCAGGAAGCGGCATCAAGGACGCCCTGCCCGAGAACCATTACATCACGAAATCCGCAGGCGACTGCCGCCGATATATCGCAGAATGTTGCAAAGAAGATCCCTACACCCACTTCGTCGTCCACGGCGGCGACGGCACCATCAACGAGGCGGTGGCGGGCGTACTGGCGGCAGGTGCGGGAGAGACTGCCCGACTCACCTTCGTCCCCGCAGGCTCGGGTAACGACACCGTTCGCACGTTGGCGGCAATGGAGGGTGAGGATTTTCCTCTGGACGCCTATCTTTGCAACGGACGCCACGGCGTCAATATGGTCAACATCGGATTCGACTGCAATGTGGTCTCCTCGGCCAGTCGGTTCAAGAAGAAGCACGGTATCGCAGGCAGTCTGTCTTATCTGCTGGGGATCGTCACCGAGTTTTTCAAGCCGTTTGGCTGGAGATTCTCGGTGAAAGCCACCGAGGCAGACGGCGACACCTTCGAATTTGAGGGAGACACCCTTCTTTGCGCCGTCTGCAACGGACAGTGGTGCGGCGGAGGCTTCCACAATTCCCCTCTCTCGGATATGCGCGACGGCGTGATGGAGCTGCTGCTGGTGAAAAAGGTCAGCAGACTGAAATTCATCACCCTCATCGGTAAGTACAAGAAGGGCACGCTCATCGATCCCGCATCGGGCGACGTATATGAAAAATACGCCCACATCGTCACCTACAAGCGGATCACATCCATCACTGTGCGCGGCACGAAACAGGTCTGCATCGACGGCGAGGTGATCGAGGCCGATTCGGCAGAGATCGAGATCCTTCCCGCCGCGCTTCGCTATCTGGCAGACGCCGTGGCGGTGAAGGAGACGGTGTGAGGGTATAATAACATATACTAATTCCCCGATCTTACCACTCGAAAGCACACAGCCAAGGAAGTAGGAGGGGGAGTTTGAGGGGGAGGAAGAGCACTTCGGCGTTTGAGTGATGGTCGATAGTTGCGTCTTGCGCAACTATCGGAGTTCGCCGTCTGCGAACTCCGGATCCCCTCCCCCTCAAAAGACCAATGCTACACTACGAATTTTTTCAAAAAATTTCCTCAAACGCATAAGGAAAATCGCCATCTCAAGCGTATTACTATATGAAAGCACATCCCGGGAAAGATCGCTTTCGGAAAGGAGACCTCCTATGGATCGCAGAGTTATGGATTGCGGAGCTGAGTGTTGGCGCCGTTATCTGGACGGCGACGAGAGCGGCTTCGACGAGCTGCTGAAAACACACCGCGACTCGCTGACCTTTTTCATCCTGCGCTACGTCCACGACGAGAGCATCGCGGAAGATCTTTGCATCGACACCTTTATGGAGCTGCTGCTTCACAAACGCCGCTACAATTTCAAGATCCCGCTGAAGAATTACCTCTTCATTGTCGCCCGCAGCCGTGCCGTGGACTATCTGCGCCACGCGAAGAAATTCGCCACCGTGGAGCTGTCCGAGGCGGAGAACGAGACCGCCGACGGTCAAACGCCTGAGGAGATCCTTCTGAAAAACGAGCAGAGCCGTGCACTCAGCCGCGCAATGCAGGCACTCCCCGACGAGATGCAGATCGCGATGCATCTGGTCTATCTGGAGAAGCTGTCCTACAAAGAGGCGGCGAAAGTCATGAAGATCTCCCCCAAGCAGGTGGATAATCTCTTGACACGCGCTAAATCGGCTCTGCGCACCACACTTTCTATGGAAGGAGATTTGTTTTCATGAGACGAGATGACGAAGCCTTTAAGAAAGAAATTTTTCGCCGTTACGGCGTGCAAAAGCGCAATCGGCGAAATCTGCGCCTGCTGGCAACCGCCCCGCTGATCTTCTGCGTGTTTATTGCAGGCGTACTGTGGTTGCCGACTATCCTAGGAATGCTCGGAACGGCACCCGTGGCGGATGAGCCGGAGGAGACGACCACGGTGAAGGAAGAACTCAAAGAAGCTCTGCCGGAAGAGCATCCGCTGGCAAAATATCTGAACCGTCCCATCGAAGAGGTGTATTGTGCCGGTGGCGATTACTACACACTCCATACTTGCACGAAAGATGAAATTGATGAAATGCTCACCAAAATCCTTAAATTATCGATAAGCAAAACCAATGCGCCGAGCTTTAGCTCCGGCCAATCAATGCCTTATCTTTTCTTCAAATTCACAGACACATCCACCGTCCAACTATCCCTTGACCCTTCCGGTAGCATCCAATTGCTCCATTCCCCCGGTGACGAAACGCTAAGTAAAATACTTGAATATTATCAAATCCCCACAGACGAGATGGCGGAATTTGCATCTTATTTGAGAATGATGGCATCCGACTACGGATCCCCCACGCTGGATGAAATTCTCGCTTCCGCGGTCAACGAGATCCGCTTGGGCGGTTATAAGCAAATCGCCGATTGGGTCAGCTTCTCCGGCTCCGCCCCCGAGACCACCACAGTGATGGGATTGCTGAGAGAGCTGGATCTGACCATGCCCGACGTATCGTCTCTGAATTGGTATCCCGAAACCGCCGTCCGACTGGTTTTGGATCAGTATGCAATGGACGTCAGCGTCGATCCCTACACCGGCTGGCTGGAGGCGAAGCTATTCGACACAAACGATCAGATGCTCTCTGCATCGTATTACCGCACAACGCCCGCCAAAGCAAAAACACTGGTGATTTGCGTAGAGGAACTGCTCCACGGCGAATCCTCGCTAAGCAAACACCCCACATTCGACCCCGATCAGGTGTGGAACACTTCTCTGAACAGTGCAATCAGCTCTATCCATCTCAGCAGTTTTTCTACTCAATCTCATTCTCACAGCTGTTCTGCTGAAGAGATCGAGCGGATCGTTGCAGAGCTGAAAAAGCTGACCAAGAGCAAATCGGAGCCTATGGTGAACCGCCCCTCCGGTGCCACCGTTACCCTCGCAGTAAGAGACGTTCGGATCGTACTGATGTTTGATCCCTCCGGCTATATGGAAATGAGATGTTTTTCTGCAGATTATACGCAAACTAGACTTTTCCAAGGGTACAAGATCCCCGCCGACGAGGTCGCCGCCTTCGCCGCCGTAGTGGAAGAGATCATGTACGGTACGCAAACACCGCCGGAGCCCCAATACCCCATGTTAGAGGATCTCCTCACGTTCCTCCATCCTACGGCAAACGCGTTGTATGTCTATCCCCATCTTGCGTCCTCCATCCGCTACGAGTACAGCGGCACCGGCGAAGAAATCGCCTATGTGCTGACATCACTGCGCAATATGGCTCCCACCCGCCTTTCCGACTCTTTCTCCACGGATGTTTCCGGTCGATTTGCGGTGGAATGGGTACTGGATGAATATTCCGCAGTCGTCCTCTTGGATCCCGACAACGGATTTATCAGATTCAACCTGATAAGTCCGGACGGAGAACAGCTCGCCATCGCCTTGTACAGTGCCCCTGCGGCAGATGTGGCTGCACTGGCCGCGTATGTGGAAGGGCTGACACAGCCGACCGAACAGTAATCTCCCAAAAACCGACCCTGCACGGGGTCGGTTTTTCTAAGCCATCGTTCCTGCTTTACAAGCATTGGCAAATGTGGTATACTATTTTCGCGGAAATTCTGTATTTCATGCAACCTTTTCCCTGAGAATCGGTCTATAAGGATGAAGGGACCTTCTGATACACACTACCGAAAGGAGGAGTTTTGATATGGATCACAACCAAACTGCCGAGACGCGGATCATCGACCTCTACTTCGCCCGCTCGGAGGAGGCGATCGCCGAAACCGCCGCCTGCTACGGCGCCTACTGCAAAAAGATCGCCGGCTCGATCCTTTGCTCCGACGAGGACACCGAGGAGTGCGTGAACGACACCTGGTTAAAGGCGTGGGACTCGATCCCGCCGAACCGTCCGCATAACCTAAAGGCGTATCTGGCGAAGATTACCCGCAATTTGGCGATCCATCGCCGGGAAAAAGAGCGTGCCGAAAAGCGAGGTGGCGGCGAAGTACCGCTGGTACTGTCCGAGCTTGCCGAGTGCGTGCCCGACACATCCTCCGCCGAGGACGGATTTTCCAAAAACGCGCTGACCGATGCCCTCGACCGTTTTCTGGGCGGACTTTCCCGGGAAAAGCGGGTCGTATTCCTGCGCCGTTACTGGTACAACGCATCGGTTGCCGAGATCGCCCGTGACATGGGGCTGAGCGAGTCAAAGGTGAAGTCCATCCTCCACCGCCTGCGGAGTCAGCTGAAGCTCCTCCTTGAGAAGGAAGGAATTTTGTAGGATCGAAGTATTCACAAGAGTCTTTCCCGTACCCTAAACACGATTTGCGAAAGAAGGTTTTTATGAAACACGAAGTAATTTGGAAAAGTCTCTCCGATATTCGGGAGGACTATATTGAAGAGGCGGCGCCTGATGCCGCCAAGACTTCGAAAGTGATCCCTCTGCCGAAAAGGAGTCTGCGCCGCCGTATCATCGGCTGGGGAGCAATTGCCGCCTGCGTTGCGCTGATCGCCGTAGGTGCGTATCCGCTGCTTGGCGGAATCGACGACCCCGACGAGAGCGTAGCAGACGATGCTTACGGGCACTATCCCGTGCGGTCTTGGAACGGCTATGTAACAATGAACGAAGCAAGCTGGCGGATTTTCACCTTCCAATACCCCATCAACGGAGAAAATGTTCAGCTGGAATTTCCGCCCGTTGAATGGAACGGAGAGACCTATTATCTCTCCCAAGACCACAATTCCTTCGTCAGCGTTTCCACCGATGAGATCGGGGATGTGCTCTTCGAGACAGAAATAACTGCCCACGGCGTTGCGGATCACGAAAAGAGTGCCACTCTTTCCGCCACCCTTTCCGCATACAAAGGGATCGATCCCGTCTTCGGAGCAGTGCTGACCATGGAAGGCGTGGAGGGCGCAGTCCTCTACCGTACCGCCAAATACGCCGATTCGCTGGAGGAACTGATCGAAAAGGCGGGATTTGACGAGCATCTCACCGCATCGGCGAACATTTTCCACACCACGAAGAACAGTAGCGGCGAAGAAGTAAATCTCGTTTTTGAGGGTATGACCGCCGACATTCTGTGGAACGAGCTTCTTGTGTGCGGCGAGACGGTGGATTATGACGGCGAGGACGGCGACTGGCTGCGGATCAGTATCGGACACGATCTGCTCCAATACAACAGCATTCTTTGCGTCACCTCCGACGGCTATATCACCTTCAGTGCATTGAAGGCGGGCAAGGCGGTTTATGTGGGCGCCGAGCGGGCGAGAGCCTTCCTCGATTATCTGGAGGATAATCTTACCGGCTATCGGCTGGTAGAGGAGGTAGAGGATTCCGGTTATGCTGAAAATGAAACACCCGAAACGGTGACATGGACGAATGCAAACTATGGCGAGCGAGGTCCCAAGACCCCCAAATAAACGAAAACCGCTCCGAGGGAAGGATCACACGATCCACCCCTCGGAGCGGTAGTTTCATTGCAGGCGGCAAAAATGTTGCACCGTCGTTGTGTAAACAGAACGACGCCTTTCATAAAAGTTCTTTGAAGTCCAGGAGCTTTCTTCCAAGAAAGTTCCTGGTGGGGTGCAGGGGTGAACCCCCTGCTCAATTCTTCTTCCACTTGGTTCCCTGCGCGGTGTCCTGCAGAGTCACGCCCATATCGGAGAGTTTTCCGCGAATCTCGTCGGCAAGAGCGAAATTCTTCGCCTTTTTAGCGGCGGCACGCTCGGCGATGAGGGCTTCCACTTCCTCGGCGAAGGCTTTGTCGGTGGCGGATTCGCCTACCAGTCCCATGAGATTTGCGATCTCGGTGAAGTAGGCACCTGCTTCCTCGGCGGCTTCTTTGGAGGGATTCGTCGCAAGGAGACTGTTCAGCTCGCGCACCATCTCAAAGAGGGCGGAAACAGCGTCGGCGGTGTTGAAATCGTCCTCCATCTTCTCGATGAACTGGGCTTTATAGCCCTCGAACGCCGCCCGCACATCAGCGGACAGAGGCTCGCCGGAGGTTGCATTCTTCAGATAGAACGCCAGATTGTCGTAGCAGTTCTGGATGCGGTCCACCGAATTCTGCGCCGCCTCGATGATGTCGGCGCTGTAATTGATGGGCTTTCTGTAATGACTGGACACGAGGAAGTAGCGGATGGGCATATAGCCGTAGACCTTCGCCACGTCGCGGACGGTAAAGAAGTTGTTCAGGGACTTGGACATCTTCTGATTGTCCACGTTGATGAAGCCGTTGTGCATCCAGTAGCGGGAGAAAGGCTTTCCGGTCGCCGCCTCGGACTGAGCGATCTCGTTCTCGTGGTGGGGGAAGGTCAGATCCACGCCGCCGCAATGGATGTCGATGGTCTCGCCCAGATAACGCTTGACCATGGCGGAGCACTCAATGTGCCAGCCGGGTCTTCCCATGCCCCAAGGAGACTTCCATGCAGGCTCGCCGGGCTTTGCGGCTTTCCAGAGAGCGAAGTCCAGCGGATCTTCCTTGATCTCGCCCACGGCAATACGTGCGCCCGACTCCAGATCCTCGATGGGCATGTGGGAGAGGCAGCCATAGCAGGGGAAGGACTTGGTGCGGTAGTAAACGTCGCCGTTTTCGGCGGCGTAGGCGTGTCCCTTCTTCACCAGCGTGGACACCAGACCGATGATCTGCCCGATATTTTCGGTGGCTTTAGGATGAATGTCTGCCGCCTCCACGCCAAGACCCTGCGCGTCGGTGAAATACTCGGCAATGTAACGCTCGGCGATCTCGGTGGAGGTGACCCCCTCCTCGTTTGCCTTCTTGATGATCTTGTCGTCCACGTCGGTGAAGTTCTGAACGAAGGTCACGTCCCAGCCCCGCCATTTGAGATAGCGGCGGAAGAGATCGAACAACACGATGGGACGTGCGTTGCCGATGTGGAAATAGTTGTAGACCGTAGGTCCGCAAGCGTAAATCTTGACCTTTCCCTCCTCCAGAGGGATAAATTCTTCTTTCTGACGGGTCAGATCGTTGTAGATTTTCATAAGAATTCCTTTCTTGGGAGACCTTTTTGAAAAAAGGTCTCCCAAACCCTCCCAAAAACTTTCGGGGGATATTTATTTTTTCCAAGCCGACAAGTACTTGTCGGCTTTAATAGAAGTTTTTGAAGATTCCAAAGGAACTTTTTTCAAAAAGTTCCTTTGGCGGGGTTTGGGGCAGCGCCCCAATTTATTTTATTTTTTCCTTTAACACAGCAATCGCTTCGCGTAGCTCGGCAAGCTCGCGGGCAATAGGGTCGGGGATATTGACCTGGTCCATATCCTCCACCACTGCACCGTCTCTGCGGACGATTTTGGCAGGGATACCCACGGCGGTGGAGTTTTCGGGGATCTCCTTGAGCACCACGGCTCCCGCGGCGATCTTAGCGTGATTGCCAACCTTGAAGGGACCCAGCACCTTTGCCCCGGCACCCACCATGACGTGGTCGCCCAGCGTGGGGTGACGTTTGCCCGAGTCTTTGCCGGTACCGCCCAGAGTCACGCCCTGATAGAGGGTGCAATCGTCGCCGATCTCTGCTGTCTCGCCGATGACGACGCCCGATCCATGGTCGATGAACAGCCCTTTTCCGATGGTAGCACCGGGGTGGATCTCGATGCCGGTGATGATTTTCACAAACTGGCTCAGGGTGCGGGCGGTGAGACGGTAGCCCTTTTGGTGGAGATAATGGGAAAGTCTGTGCGCCGTGACGGCGTGGAAGCCCGAATAAAGGAGCGCGACCTCCAGATTGTTGCGGGCGGCAGGATCTCGCTCGCGGATGCGATCCATATCGTATTCCAGCTCGTCACACAGGGTCAGCAGCTTTTTGAATAGCGATACGCGGTCGTTTTTCGGAGTTGTTTTCGGTTTGGTTGGTTTCGGCTTGCCGATTCCGATCTGAATCTTCATAGAAAACTCCTTTCTGTCGGAATGAGGGAGCGGCATTTGAGAAAACAAAAAATCCGCCCATTCTCCCCTTGGGGAGACAAAGGCGAATGATCGCGGTTCCACTTTGCTTTTTCACTCATTGATCCGTAACGGGGACACCCGGGAGCAGATACGCATCCTCGCCGCGGCGAGAACTTCCCTGCTCCGACTCACGGGCGCACAACCGTCGCTGTCCCCAAGACCGCTTCCAGCCCATGGCGGTCCCTCTCTGACGAGACTTTTGCTCCGAATCTTCCCGATCGCAGTCGTTAGTTCTATTATATGCGATGAAATGGGTTTTGTAAAGGGGTTTTGGGGAATTTTTTGAAAAAGATTTTACCCCCCAAGCCTCCCCTGCGCAAGGGGAGTGTGTCTAGCAGACGCTTCGCTTACTGCGACGGAGGGGTTGTTAAAGTTAAATATTCAATATCAAACAACCCCTCACCGCCTTCGGCGGAGCTCCCCTTACACAGGGGAGCCTTGGTTCGTACGCTTTTGCAATCGATTCGATACTTACTCCCCATCAAACCAATTAAACTCCACCACTTCGCCATTCAGCAGATACCGTCTGGGCGTGGTGGTATACTCCCAGTCCAGCGGGATCAGCTCGTCCTCCGCCTTAGAGGCGCGGGCGTATAGCTCCTTCATGTAGGCAAACTGCTCGTCGGTGAGGGTGGTAGCCGCACTGGAGATGAAGAGGGGCGTTGCGGAGCACGCCGCCAGAGTCGCCCATTGACGGTTCAGACGCCAGTCGATCTTGCCGGGGATGAAGCCCACGCAGTCGGCGTCAGCGGCAAAGAAGGTGTTATGCTGGCACATCCGGAATGCCAGCGTGTTCACACCCATCTGGCGGGTGCGGGACCAATCGTTGCCGCTGGTGTCGTCACCGGTACGGTTCAGGTGCGCCAGTCCTGCCAGCAGGTGACCGATGCAATTACAACCCAAAATCAAGCACTTTCCGTCGGTGGAGTCTAGGATGTTTTGGTAGAAATCTTTCACGATCTCGGCGGAAGTCTTCTTTTTATCATAGAAAGACCAACCGTCGTTTGTGATGAGACGGTTGCGATCCTTACCCCATGCGCCGAACATATCAATCATGGAAAAATCGTGCTTGATCAGCTCGTAACCCCACTGGTGGACGATCTTCTTCACGTCATCGGCGATAAACTTCGCCACTTCGGGATGGGAGGGATCCAGAAAGCAATCCCGCAGGAAGCGAGGATCGTCCTGTGTATAGCCCTGCTTGTTCAGTCTCCACTCCGCGGGAATCTCGGGACGCTCATCACGGAGGAAGCGAACCCAGATGCCGGGGCGCACATCCATTGCCTTGAACGCGTCGGCGACCTTCTTCATATCGCCGTACTTTTCATTGGGGACCCAAGGACCCGCACAGGGATTCGGCTGCCAGCCGTCGTCAATGACCATAAAAGGACGGTTTTCCAGCCCTTCGGAGAGCTTTGCCTGCAAAGAGCAGTCGGAGACGATCTCCTCGTAGGAGGAGTGACCGTAGGCGTAGTACCAGTTGTTGCCGCCGTAGACCGGTTTTTCGGGCAGAAGCGGATTCGGAGACATGACGGAGCAGAACGCCTTCACCGCGGGATAGCTATGGGTGTTCTCATATCTGCGGCTGACAACGGTGCAGACCTCCAGCTCTCTGCCGCAAAGCTCTACACCCACACCGCCGCAGCGCACGTCCAGACAAAGGGTGACGCCCTCGGTGTCGCACTCCCAGCTTGCCATGGCGGAGGGGAGGACTTTCACGCCGTAGCCGGTGACATTGGTGGTCTCACCCTTGGGGTGATCCTCGCAGAGGAGGAAGTACCAGGGCATCCAGCGCTCGGCGCAAAGACTGTTCCAGCCGAAGGTGCCATAGCCCCGCTCCCACGCGTCACCCAGCACCTTTACGGGGCGGGTGATGGGATTCTTCCAGCGGAGCGTAACGGTGCGGGGTCTCGACACCGTGGCGGTGAGATGGACGGTAAGTCCTTCCTCCGTCTCGGCAAAGCGAAGGACAGCGTCGTCTGCCGTCCCCTCGGGACGGTCGGAACGGACATTCATAAAATCGGGAATTTTTGTGATCGGATTCATTTCGTTATTCCTTTCTTTTCTTTGTTGTTATCATTATACCTCTGTACATAGCAATTTGCTATGATTCTTGTTGCGATTTTTGGTAAATATGTTGCATCGTCAGCGAAAAAGAGATACTACTCGGATCAGTTTGCCTCCCCCTTTCCCGATGCTACCGCTCATACGGTACAGTTTTTTCAAAAATGTTTACATTTCGTTCTCCTCCCGCCCTTGATTTTCACCGGTAATCTGTTATAATGTAATATGAATAAAACTTTTTCCATTCCGCTATTGACAAATTCTTCTGTATAATTTATAATAAATTGTGCTCAATTTAATTTTGCACAATTTTCGAAAATGAAAGGAATCAGTATGAAATCACTTCAAAAACTTCATTTCTACGCTTATCTGATCCTGCTGGTGCTAACACTGCTGATGGCGACAGGAACCATTATTGCAGTGCTTACAGGCGACATCGGCGCGCTCTCCGGAGGACTGGCGGCGTTTGTGTTCGTGGTCTTTGCCATCGTGCAGGTGGTTTGTCTTGCAATGTATCAGCCCGGTCTATCGGTATATAAAATCGGATTCTATCTGATGCACGTCGGACTGCTCGTCCTGCTGGCAGGTCTTGCCGCATACGCGCTCGTAGGCGAGAGCATCAACGTTCAGGTTCCCATTTCGGAGACCGGAAATTATTATCGCTATGTAACCAACGAAAAAGGCGAGAATATCGACCTGGGATTTGCCTTCAAGCTGGACAAATTCACCTTGGAAAAGTACGAATCGGGCAGCGATAAGTACTACCGAACCGACATGACCTTTACAGATCCCACCACCCTTGCCACCGAGGGCGATTATCTGGAGGTCAACCGCACCCTTCGGAAAAATGGCTGGAAGATCTATCTGATGAGCTACTCCGACGGCGTCAGCACCCTGCGGGCGATGGACGATGGTCGCGGTAACAGTATTTATAATATGGTCCACACCACCTACAGTGCGCAAGGAAAGACCGCCGGTGCCGACATCGTGGATAAAGTCTATGCTGATATTAAGGGCAAGTGGTACGATTATTATCTGTACAATGAAGATACCAATCGTCTGGAACCGGTGAGCGAAGAGAAGATCAGCGCCATCGGCGGCAACCTTTGGGCATATACCTTCCGGCAGGATGACTACGTACTGGTTTATCTGACACAAAGTGCCTCTGCCGAAAAGATCTCGGGTACGGGCAACGATGTCCTTGCCCGCGTGGAGGAAGGCTATCCCGACGCCGAGATCCGTTATTACGAATTCATCACCGACCCTTATCGCACCGACTACCGCTCCGCCAAACTCCTGTATACTGTGGACGCGCCCAAAGTAACGACAGAGGACGCTCCTGTAACCGCTCCTGTAACCGGAGAAACACCTGCGACCACCCCCTCGACCGGAGATGCCGAGAGCAATCCTCTTGCCGAGATCACCGATCAGGTACACGCATATGTCTGCGTTGACGCAAGCGGTAAGGTCAAGGTGTACATTTTGGAGGAGGAGATCACTCCCGATGCTTCCTATTCCACCACCGAGGGCGGCAGTGCCATGCTGGCTACCCTTTCCGAAAAATACGGTAAAGCCGCTTCCGCTCCCACCTTCCAGATCTACGACGCTAAATCCGGCTGGTATGTTACCGTGGCAGAAGAACAGGTCTATGCCGAGGAAGGCGTGCTGAATGCTTACGCCGTGAATATGGGAGATTCCCTGGTGATCTTCGTCCATCCCCTTTCCAACCTCCTGCTGCTCAAGCGGGACCCCGGCGAATACGCCACCGTGATCGGTATGGTCCTGGTGATGCTGGGCGGCGTGATGATGTGTCTGATCCGCGGACGCAAGAACAAGAAAGTGAAAGACGACGGAGATGACGATCAGATCCCCGCATCCCAGGTTCCCGTAACGCAGGTCCCTGCGGAAGAGATCCCCGCATCTCAATCCACCGGCAATCAGGCTCCGCCGTCCCGTCCATCACAGAGTAAAAAGCGCAAGAAAGCAAAAGGAGGTAGAAAGAGATGACCCCGACCGTTCTGAAACTCATCGCGCTCTTCGCGGCGATCTTCTACTACTCCGCCTTTGCCACCGAGCTTCTCAAGAAAAAATGCCCCGTTATCGTCTCCCGCGCGTTGTGGGCAGTGGGTTTTGCACTCAACGCCACGCTGGTGATCAATAACTATCTGGTCAACGGCTACGTTCCCTTCGTCAGTATGTATCAGGTGCTGACCTTCCTGGGCGTCTGCTTCCTGCCCATCTGGCTCATGATGCGTTATTTGCGCGGCAGCGGATGGATGGCACCCTACTTTATGTTCGCCGCAGGCTTTGTCATGACCGGTCTGTGCTTCATGGACGCCCAGTCGGTATGGGAATTTGCCCCCGCTCTCCAATCTCCCTTCTTTATCCCCCACGTTCTGGTCTACATGATCTCCTACTGCATGGGCGCGGTAGCCTTCATCCTGGCGATCCTTTCCTTCTTTGTAAAAAAACGCGATCTGCATCGCTACGAGGACGGCATCTACGACTGCGTGACGGTGGTCTTCCCGTTTATGACCATGGGTCTGTTCTTCGGGTCCATCTGGGCGAACGAGATCTGGGGTCACTTCTGGTCCTGGGACACCAAAGAGAACTTCTCCCTGGTGACCTGGTTGATCTATATGCTCTATCTCCACTTCCGCAGAAATGTCAAGCTGAAGAAGTATGCCCGCGCCCTTGCCTTAATCGGTTTCGTAGGCATCATCTTCACCTTCCTGTTTGCCAACGTTCTGAACACGGGCAGCGTTCACTCTTATTCGTCATAACCCGCTGATCCTGAAATCACTTCTTTACGAAAAGAGGAGTATCCTTGAACAAACGATCATTTGCCGCGCTCACGGCAATACTACTGACCGCCGCCGTTACTGCGCCGATGCTCACCGGATGCGGCACCTCCGCGCTCCTTTCGGAGACCGGGCAGACCGAGTCCGCGCTGACTACCGGTACCGTCGGCGAGATTCCCGCGCTGACCACGCCCTCCTACTACACTCCCGAGGATCCCAACACCGACGAGACCTACACCCCGGAATACCAGCTCCAGCTTCTTGCGGAGCGGGATTTTGAGGAAGGCATCTTTCTGGCTATACAGGAGGAAGGTCTGGAAAACGCCATCTTTCCCTCCGACGATGATCTGATCAACGTATACGCTGATCGCCGCAACCGCCTGATCGCAGAGAAATATAACGTGGAATTCGCCTGCATCACCAAGACTGCCGACGAGATCGTCAGCGAGCTGTCCGCAGCCAAGACTACCGGCTCCTACTTTGCCGATCTTCTGATCGTCTCACCCTCACTGTTCAAACAACTGAAGAGCAAAGGGCTTTTGCAGGCACTGGATCCCCTGCCCTTCTTCGAGATCGACTCGGTGTGCATCCGTTCCGACGCCACCACCGAGATCAACAGCGGATGGTCGGGCATCTACGGCATCTGGGGTGACGCGCTCCGTCAGCCCGGACGCGCATACGCGGTCTACTATAACATCGCCCAAGCGGAAGCGATGGACTGCCCGAATCTCTACCAAAGCGTCATCGACGGCACCTGGGATCTCGGCGCGCTGTTGGAATATGCCGAAGAGGGGAAACTGGTCTTTGACGGCGACGTCTCCGACCTGCTCCCGGCCCTTTCGGGAGTCAATTCAGCATCCGAAGAAGGGAAAGCCCTTCTGGAAAGCGCAGCCTTCGCCGAGCTTACCGCCGCTTTCGAAGCCTGCCGTTACATCCCCGAAGAAGAAAGCGCAGCGGACGCCTTCCGATCCGGCAAAACGCTCTTCTATATCGGCACACTGGGCGAGCTGACCGACCTCTCGCAAGCCGAGCTGGTCTCTGGTCTGCTTCCCCTGCCCAAATTCGATCGCTCTGACGAGGACTACCCCTATCTGGTGGATCAGTCCGAGCTTCCCATCCTTGCTTGCCCCATCAATGTTACCTCCACCGCCGGCACCGGCATCATGCTCTCCGCCCTCAATGCCGCCTCTTGCGACGAGGTGGAGGAGATCTTCCTCCAGAGCGCCGAGACCCACGTCCGTGACAACGGCTCCTTCCTGATGCTCCCCTACTGCATCGGTACCCTCTCCTTCGATCGCAAACTAATCTACGGGGAGTGATTGAACGCCTTCGGCGGCCAAAGAAACTTTTTGAAAAAAGTTTCTTTGGAATCTTCAAAAACTTTTATAAAGCCCCGTAAATACTTGCGGGGCAAAATAGCAATATCGCTCCGAATTACGGATCATCGTAATCCATTATTCGGAGCGATATTTTTCATTTCCGCCCGACGAGTATTCGTCGGGCTTATCAAAAGTTCTTGAGGGGTTTTAGGGGAACTTCTTTCAAGAAGTTCCCCTAATTTTACTCCTCCTCAGCCGCGTAGCCGTGGAGGGTGAGACGGCGGGCGGCGGCGAAGGCTTCGTCCTCCAGCGCGGCGAGATCGGCTTTGGCTTCCTCAATCAGAACCTTGTCCAGCTCGGGGCGGGTCTTGGGGTGCTTGGGAGTAAAGACGGTGCAGCAGTCCTCGAAGGGGAGGATAGAGGTCTGGAAGGTGTCGATCTTACGGGCGATCTGCACGATCTCTTCCTTATCCATGCCGATGCAGGGGCGGAAGATGGGCATATTCACGGCGCAGTCGGTAACACCCAGGGCTTGCATGGTCTGGGAAGCGACCTGCCCCAGCGATTCGCCGGTGATAAGGGCGGTGCAAAAGTGCGCCTCTGCCATCCGCTGGGAAAGACGCATCATGGAGCGACGGAGCAGCAGAGTGAAGTATTCCTCATTCACGGTACGCTTCAGCTGCTCCTGGATCTTGGTCAGGGAGATGATGTTCACCTTCATCCGTCCGGTGTAGGCGCAGAGCTTTTTCGCAAGCTCCAGCACCTTTTCGGTTGCCTGCTCGGAGGTGTAGGGGAAGGAGTCGAAGTGGGTGGCTTCGATGGTTGCACCGCGCTTGGCGATCATGTAGCCCGCAACGGGGGAGTCGATACCGCCCGAAAGCAGGAGCATCGCCCGTCCGGAGCCGCCTGCGGGAAGACCTCCGGCGCCCTTGTCGGCACCTGCGTGGAGAAAGGCGTACTTTTCGCGGATCTCCACCCGCACGACTACTTCCGGATGGTACAGATCCACCTTCAGATGAGGCATTGCCTCCAAAATGGCACCGCCTACCTCAGCAGACAGCTGGGGGGAGGACAGAGGGAATCGCTTGTCGGAGCGTTTGCCCTCTACTTTGAAGGTGCGAACGCCCAAAAGACGCTCGGGAAGATCGTTTTTTGCCGCCTCCAGGATCGCCTCGGGAGTCTTGTCCACGGCGATGGCACGAGTAATTGTGGCAAAGCCGAAGACCAGCTTCATCCGACGGAAGGCTTCGTCCAGATCACAATCGTCGGTCTCAGGCTCGATGTAGATGGTGGACTGGCACCACCAGGTAGCGTAGGTACCCAGTCCTTCCAGACGGCGGCGCACCTCGGACATCAGGATATGCTCGAAATGGGCTTTGTTGAGTCCCTTTAGCACCACTTCGCCGTATTTGCAGAGAATCAATTCTTTCATGTTTGTATTTTGGCAACATCAATTGCCGCTCCTTTATGTTGTGTTTTTGTTTTGTTGTCATTGTTTGTCATAATAGGTACAAAACCTGCCAAAGCAGGTTTTGATCGGTGGGGAGAGAAGGGCCATCTCAAACGCCGAAGTTCCTTCTCTCCTCATAGTTGCGCCAAGCGCAACTATTCCCCTCTCATCTCCTTGGCTGTCGCCGTATAAGGGATCATCGTTACCTCAAGGGCTCCAACTTCCGATCCGCCCCCGTCACGTCGCAGACCTCCTCCAGCGCGCCGAAGCCGCTGACGCAGGTTTTAGACAGCGAGGTGAACCGTTTTTTATCCGACAAGCCGAAGTAGGTGTATCGATTCTCACCGAGGGTCTTGTAATTACTCCGCTCCCAGGTGGGATCGAAATGATAATATGCCCCGTCGATCTTTGCGTAGCACCAACCGTGATCGGAAAAGCCGGTGATGGTGTAGGTGCCGCCTCGCCAGAGGTGCGCCTCGATCCCCGTTTGACGGAGCAGATAGCCAAAAGCGTCGGCAAAGCCGTAGCAGATGGTCTCGCCTGCCGCCAACGCCGAGAAGGCGGTTATCTCTTTTTCGGTGTAGTCGGTAGTAAAGTAGGAAACGTTTTCCACTACCCAGTTGTAGAGCAGTGTAGCGCGACGCACCTCGCTGTCCTCGGTCGAAAGAATGGACAGTGCGCGGTTCACCGCCGAGCCGAAGGCTTCGATCTGACGGGCGTGCTCGTTCTCGTTGCAGAAATAGGTGACGGTCACCACCCCCTCCGCAACCGTAAAGTCCGCCAGCGCGGCGGGCGGAAACTCAAAGGCGATATTGTCCACCACCGTCTCTGCGTGCTCTGCGGAGAGGGTGACGGTCGACTCGTAGCCCAGAATCGCATCGGCAAGGAGCCGAGCATCCGTCTCGTAATCGCCGACGAGACGGTCAAAGCAGTAAGGATCCCAGCTGTACGCCGCATCGGGAAGGGGCTCCGGCTTTGTGAGCGGTTTGGACGCGGGCGCGCCGGTAGCGGAGGGTGCGTTGGTCTCTCCTGCAATACCCGAAACGGTGGTGAGCGCGGAGGTAGCCGCCGTGTCGCGCGTATCCAATACCGTCCTGCCCGTCGTGCCTCCGCAAGCACTCAGCATAAGGAGCAGGCATAGCACCGCAGTGACAGTCTTGGTCGATTGAAAAATCTTTTTCATGAAAAAACTCGTTTTTTTGTATTTTGCTATTTCTTTATTCACAAATCTGTGTTATACTAACAGTGGAGCAGTTTGCGAAAAGCAAACATTGCCCATATAAAAGTATCTTCGCTTATTATACCATACATCGGATAGGATTTGCAAGACGATGCAAGAAAAATCGATAAAAAATTATATTTTGAGCGGATTGCCCGAGCTTCTCGCCCCTGCTGGAAACCCCGAAGCCCTTGCCGCCGCCATTGCTGCGGGGGCGGACGCTGTCTATCTGGGCTCCACCCAGTTCGGCGCACGAGCTTACGCCAAGAATTTCGACCGTCCCGCCCTGAAGCAGGCGGTAGAGGACGCCCACGCTGCAGGCGTCAGAGTCTACCTGACGGTCAACACTCTGATCACAGACCGCCAGATGCGCGCGGCGATGGATCTGGTGGCTTACGCCTACGAGGTAGGTGTGGACGCGCTGATCGTTGCCGATTGGGGTCTGGCAAAGCTTTGTCGGGAGAATTACCCCGACCTTCCGCTCCACGCTTCTACCCAATGCTCGGGACACAACTCCCACGCCGCAAAATGGCTTTCCGAACGCGGATTTTCGGTGATGGTCGCCGCCCGCGAGCTGTCCGCCGACAATCTGCGGAGGCTGATCAAAGAATCACCCATTCCCATCGAGGTCTTTGTCCACGGTGCGCTCTGCGTTTCCGCGTCGGGACAATGCCTCTTCTCCTCCATTGTGGGCGGCAGAAGCGGCAACCGTGGCGAGTGCGCACAGCCCTGTCGGATGCAGTACAACAATAAAACACCGCTGTCGCTGAAGGACCTCTCGCTGGCAACCCACATCCCCGAGCTGATCGAGATAGGCGTCGCATCGCTGAAGATCGAGGGGCGGATGAAGTCCCCCGACTACGTTTACCGTGTCACCTCCATCTACCGCCGTCTGCTGGACGAGCGGCGTGCCGCAACGCCTGCCGAGATCGCCGCGCTGGAAGCGGTCTTCTCCCGTCAGGGCTTTACCGACGGCTACTATGTGGGCGATACCTCCAAAATGAACGGCGTCCGCAGTGAAGCGGACAAGTCCGCTACATTAAAGGCGTCCCACACGCTGAAACAGCACGCGCCCGTGCGAAAAGAGCCGCTTCCGCCCATCGAGCCGCCCGAACGCCCCCCACACGCGCCCATCCTCCCTCCCCTGCCGCCAAAGCCGAAGGGAACGGTAAAGCCCTCGGCACGGTTCTATAAGCCCGACACAATCCCAACCGAGCATTCGCTGGAGATAGTCTACCTGCCGCTGGAAAAGTATGACGGCAGAGTGGCAAACGGCGTGCTCCTCCCCCCCGTCATCCCCGACGGTGAACTGGAGACCGTGGAAGCCTCTCTCTCCCGTGCCGCTCGAAACGGCGCCCGCCATGTGATGGTGGGCAATGTAGGGCAGATGGAGATCGCCCGCCGATCAGGTCTTGTGATTCACGGCGATTGGCGGCTGAATCTGCAAAACAGCTACTCCGCAGCGGTGTTCGCAGATCTTGCCGATCTGATTCTCTCTCCCGAGCTGCTCTTGGCGCAGATGCGGGACATCCCCGCTAAAAGATCCGCTATCGTGTACGGACGCCTCCCGCTGATGCTGCTGGAAAAGCCCTGCGGTGCCACTCGACTCACCGATCGGATGAAGAAGGACTTCCCCGTCATCCCCGAGGGCGGGCGCGAGCTGGTGCTCAACTCCCTACCCATCTATATGGCGGATAAGCAGACCCTGCTGAAGCCAACGGGCGTTGGCTACCACTATATCTTCACCAAAGAGGGACCGCAAGAGGTAAAAGTCACCCTCTCCTCCTACGAACGCTCTCTCCCCACGAAAAAAGAAGTGCGGAGAATGAAATAATCGAATTATCTACCGAAAGGATGCAAAAATCATGGCAAAAAAGAAAAAGAGTCTCAAACCCATCGTACTGGACACCGTATTCTTTGTGGGCGGTCTGGTCTTCGGTGAGCTGATCGCCTATCTGGTCCGCGATATCGGATTTCTCAAGTGGCTGTCCTTCCAGGTCTCCGGCACGCTGGATCTGGTGCTGGTGAGCATTTCCATCCACTTGAATCCCGCCGTAGTCCTCTTCCCTCTGCTGGCAGTAGTGGGTGGACGCCTGCTGAAAAAGACCCTGTCCGAGCAAAAGCGGAATTTCGCAGATCTGGACGAGGGCGACGATCAGCAGAACGAGTACATTGACAATGAGCAGTATCAGGACCTCTGAGCTTTACCCCGATCGGCTGGTGCTTGCCTCCGCCTCTCCTCGTCGCCGTGAGTTGCTGGAGAAGGCAGGCGCAGGATTTTCCGTCCTGCCCAGCGATGCGGATGAGCACGCCGATCCTTCTATCCCTGCCGCCGAGCTGGTGAAGCTATTGTCCGTCCGAAAAGCGGAGGCTACCGCCGCGCTGTGGAATGAGCTTCCCGAGGACGTGCTCGTCCTTGCCGCCGACACGGTGGTGGAGGCCCCCGACGGCACCATTCTCGGCAAACCCGCCGACGAAGCCGACGCAAAGTCCATGCTCCGCGCCCTCTCCGGCACGCTCCATTACGTCTACAGCGGCTTCACCCTACTGTGGAAGGGGGGCATCTACACCGAATCGGTAGCCAGCGGCGTGCGCTTCCGCGCGCTGACCGACGTCGATATTGACGGCTACATTGCCTCGGGCGAGCCCATGGGGAAAGCTGGCAGCTACGCCATCCAGGGACTGGGCGGCTCCTTCGTGGAAGCGTTGGAGGGCGATTTCACCAACGTAGTAGGACTTCCTATGCCCGCGCTGGAGGACGCGATCCTGAAGCTCTTCGGAAAGAAGCTCTCGGACTTTTCCGCTCCCGAATCCGTTTGAACAGGTAAAATCTTTATGACGAAAGCACTCCAAATTGCCGCCGCGCTGGAGAGGGTCTACCCGGAAGCCCTATGCGCGCTTCGCTACGACGGCGAGCCCTGGCGGCTGATGGTGATGGCGCGGCTCTCCGCCCAATGCACCGATCTGCGGGTCAATCAGGTCTGCGAGATCCTTTTTGACCGCTTCCCTACCTATGAAGCTCTTGCCGATGCACCGCTTGAGGAGGTAGAGGCGATCGTCCGCCCCTGCGGACTCTATCACGTCAAGGCGCGCGAGATCATCGCCGAGTGCGTGATGCTTCGAGATGAGTACAACGGCCGTGTTCCCGACACTATGGAGGAGCTACTCCGCTTCCCCGGCGTGGGACGAAAGGTGGCAAATCTCCTGCTGGGCGATCTGTATAAGCTTCCCGCCGTGGTGGTGGACACTCACTGCATCCGTCTGTCGGGTCGGTGGGGACTGGTTCCCGCGGGCGAAAAGAATCCCGTGAAGATCGAGCGGATCCTCACCGCCGCCCTTGCCGACCTTGTCGGCAGCGGACAAAGCGATTTCTGCCATCGGATCGTGCTGTTCGGCAGAGAATACTGCTCCGCCCGCGCCCCCCGATGCGTTGAATGCCCCATCCGCGCGCTCTGTCCCTCGGCGGACAAGGAGGCAAAATGAAAACCACCGCCGCACGTCTGGTGGAGCTGCTGACCCGCTACGGACTCACCGTTACCACCGCCGAATCCTGCACGGGCGGGCTGGTCTCTGCTGCCATTACCGCCATTCCCGGAGCATCTTCAGTGCTGGACGGCGCCATCGTCACTTATTCCCCCGCGGTCAAGGGACGGTTTCTCGATATTGATCCCTCCATCCTCTACGAGGTGGGCGTGATCTCTGCCGAATGTGCGAAAGCAATGGCGGAGGGCGCGGCAAAGCTCTTTGCCGCAGACTGCGCCATCGCCCTCACCGGCTACGCAGGTCCCGGAGGCGGAGACGAGGACGATCCCGTGGGCACGGTCTATATCGCCGCGACCTTGTTTGGAGAAACTATCGTCCGCCGTATGACACTATCCGGCGATCGGGACGCGGTGCGAGAGGGTGCCGCCAAGGCCGCCCTCAACCTACTGCGTGAGCAAATTGAAGAAAAAGTGGGTTAAAGTTTCATAATTTCGCTCTTTTTCGTTATAATCCGTTCACAATGATATGATATACTAAGGCACGATCAGACATTTACGGGGATTTACCCGAACAATAGACAGACATTTGGAAAGGAGTGGCAGCAATGCTGCCTACGACTCATATGAATATTACAGTAATCGGATGCGGAAGATGGGGTTCCTTTATCGCATGGTATCTGGACAGCATTGGACACAACCTGACCGTATACGACAAAGCCGACTCGCCCGCCATGAAGGAATTACTGGCGACCCGCACTAACGGCGTTCTCACCTATCCCGAGTCCATCAAGCTGACGGTGGATCTGACCGAAGCACTGGCATCCGACGTGGTGGTCATCTCCATCCCCTCGCAGGTGCTCCGCTCACTGATGGGCGAGATCGTCCCCCACAAGCCGCAGAATAAGACTTTCATCCTCTGTATGAAGGGCATCGAGATCACCACCGGTCGCCGCCTGTCCGAGATCACCTCGGAATTTATGTGCGCCGACGAGGCAGACAATAACCACGTTGCCGTCTGGATCGGCCCCGGACATCCCCAGGAATTTGCCCGCGGCGTGCCGAACTGCATGGTCATCGACAGCGCGCACGCACCTACCAAGCAAAAGCTGGTGGACGAATTTTCTTCTCCCCTGATCCGCTTCTACTACGGCCGTGATCTGATCGGTAACGAGGTGGGTGCCGCCGCCAAGAACGTCATCGGCATTGCCGCCGGTATGCTGGACGGCAAGGGCGTCTCTTCCCTGAAGGGCGCGCTGATGTCCCGCGCCACCAGCGAGGTTGCCCGACTGATCGAAGCCATGGGCGGCGATATGCGCTCCGCCTACGGTCTCTGCCATCTGGGCGATTACGAGGCCACCGTCTTCTCCAAGTTCAGCCACAACCGCGCCTTCGGCGAGGCTTATGTGAAGGGCGAGAAGTTCGAGAAGCTGGCCGAAGGCTACTATACCGCCGCTGCTATCGAAAATCTCTGCCGCAAATATGGCGTGGAAATGCCCATCTGCCAAGGAATCTATCAGATCCTCTACGAAAACGCTTCCCCCGACGATATTTTGGAATCTCTTTTCTCCCGCAGTCTGAAAAACGAATTCTGATCGCTTTAAGTTCGCACAGGAGGGATCATTCCCATGAAAAAAACCAATCTATACCTAACGCTCATATTGGCGGCACTGATCACCGTCATCCTCATTACGGGCATCTTGCTGATCGTAGTCCTCAGCGACAGCGGCTCTGAAAACAACGGGGCAGACGACACTTCCGTTACCGTATCCACCGTGGAGAAAACACCTGCTCCCGATACGACTACCAAAACGCCATCCACCACACCCGTATCACCCTCTGCCACGACCACCGCTCCCGCTCCGTCCGTGACCACGACCAAGCCCGCCCCTACCCAAACGACCACCAAAACACCGCCTACTCCCCCCGTAACGCCGTCCGTTACTACCACGGCTCCTCCTCCCTCTACCACGACTACCGCTAAGCCTACCACCACCACGAAGCCCGCGACCACCACTAAACCCGTGACGCCCACACCCATTCCCGGCGGAGCAAGCGGAGTGATCGCCGGAGATAAAGCCGGCTCGCTGGGTATCTACGCTTCCTACACTACCGAAAGCAGTACTGCCGACAAAGATACAATTACCGTTAAGGTGACCTTCTATGCAGAAAGCTACGGCCTACGCATCGGCGCACGCACCGACAACTATCTGTTGGTCAACGGCGAAAAGATCAGCGGTCTGGACAGCGATGCCATCAACCTCCCCGACAAAACGCCGCTGACGCAATCGGTCTTGTACGAGTACGAGACTACCGTGAAAAAGAACGGCAACGCCCCCGTGACGCTGGAACTGGAATTCTTCTGGCACTTCCAGGCAAGCTACTCCGGCGTACACGCCGAGTGGCTCTCGGTAAAAGCAGATCTGGTATTCTGATCCCGACGCCAACCCTTGCACTCATTCCCCGATTCGACGGACTATTGCCGTCGGATCGGGGAATTTTTCACCAAAATAAGAATTGTGGGTCATTTTTCTCACTCAAAATTCGACAAACATCCTGTTAATGATTAAGATGGTATTTTTCTGCAAATTCACTCTTATCCGCGCGAACGATAATGCGCTTCGCAGTCTTTTCAAATGAGTAAAAAAGTGGTAAAATAAAGATGTGGTCGGGATTATAGAAAAGATCCCGTTCCGCGCGCAATTTACTCTCAGGAGGCAACATGGTTGGCACAACACGAATAGAAACACTGCATAATACTGTTAATTCTTCCCTTCTCCGTTACTCTCTGTATCAGAGCATTCGCGACGGCAGAGACTCCTTCTCGATCTCGATTTGCGATGAGCGTTCGAGATGCGTTTGGGCAGAAGATGTCACCGACGACAAATGTGCGGCGGAACGTTTTCTGCATCTTTTACACCGCGAGGGCGCGGAACCATGTCATTTGCACTACATATTGGAGGATATGCTACCGCTGAAATAACGCCGAAAGTTATGTCCGATCAACGCATCGACCTTCCAAACCCGATTTTTGCATGCAAACGGGCAAAAATCAGCGACTATGCAAAATCGACAAAATTATCATCCGATTTTCGTCAAAACGACAAACTCATCTTTTGGGCGCTCCTTTGATAGCTGTCCCGCAAAATCACTCTCCCGAACTCGGTTCGGGAGAGTGATTTTGTATACAAAAAAGTTTACACAATTAAAGGAAGATTTTGAGGAAAAAAGCATTGACGGAGTGGGAATTCTATGTTAAAATATAGAGTAAACTATTATGGGGAAGTATTTTCCTTTTTGAGGTAACATGATCATTTTCGGCATCGACCCCGGGCTTGCCATCGTAGGCTGGGGAGTCATCGAATATAAAAATTCCCGCTTCCGCACGCTGGCACACGGAGCGATCCAGACCCCCGCTCACACTCCCATCGAGACGCGCCTGACACAGATTCACGAGGAGCTTTCCGCTCTGCTGACGATGTACCATCCCGATGCGGTGGCGGTTGAGGAGCTGTTCTTCACCAATAATATCACCACCGGCATCGCCGTTGCCGAAGCCCGGGGCGTGATCCTTCTCACTGCCGCTGAAAAAGGCGTGAAAATCTACGAATACACCCCTATGCAGGTCAAGCAGTCGGTGGTGGGCTACGGCAAAGCCACCAAAGCGCAGGTCATGCATATGGTCGCCGCCATCCTCTCCCTCCAAAACGCTCCAAAGCTGGACGACACCTGCGACGCGCTCGCCATCGCCATCTGCCACGCCCACACCGGTGGAAGCAGGTTAAAGGAATTTTATAATTTGAAATAACCAAGGGCGCCGCCCTTGGATCCTGCCCGCTTTCTTGAAAGAAAGCGGGGCAAAGAACTTCTAAAAAGCAAAATTGCTATGCAATTTTGCGAAGTATTTATCTATGATAAGTTGCAAAGACGAGCTGTTAGAGCTGCTCCGTGAAAACCACCTCTACTACAAGGATGAAATCAGTCTGCTCACCGACGGTTTGCCCCAATTCATCCGCAATACCGTGGAAGTGAGCAAGCTTGCCGAAAACGCTTACTGCTTCTCCTATCTTTTCTTCGGCAGACCCATCTGCTATGCCCTCTCTTTCGATAAACACACGACGCCGATCCTTGATTTCTTGCAAAAGAATCCCCCTTTCGCCGAAGTGCATGCCAATCTCTCCCTTGGTGAGAAAGGACTATGCGGAATGCGCAACCTCTACGGCGGCAGCGGAGCCAAGATCGTCCCTGCGCATTGTAAAATTGCCGAGCTTCAAGTGATCCAATCGGGTTGCTGGATCAGCTAAAAGAGGAGATCACACGATCTCAGTTTGAATCCTACGCTTTTCTCCGGGATTCCGTTTTAAGCGATCAGCTTGCATTATACGGAGCAGTTTCCGAAGGCGAATGCCTCGCCTACGTCCGTTTGAGTCCGCACAGCGCAAATCATAACGGCAAATCGATCGTCGAGCCTACCGTCTATACAGCAGTAAATTACAGAAAGCAAGGCATTGCCGCTACACTTTTGATAACCGTGTTTGCCAAGCACTACGCCGACTGCGATATCACCTACGGCGTGGATACGCAAAACACCGCATCCAATCACTTAGCGCAAGCCATCGGACTCGGCTATTTAGGTACCAAATACAGATACACAAACAATTAGCACAAACCTTGTAGGGACCGGCGCCCCTACAAGCAATCACTGCATTCCCGCAAAATTACGCAGTAATTTTGCTTTATAAGAAGTTCTTCGGGGGTTTTAGGGGGGCTTCTTTCAAGAAGTCCCCCTAAGGAGAACCTATGTATTACTATATTTCCGGTAAATTGATTTTGGCTCGGCTGTCTACTGCGGTGATTGATGCGGGAGGTGTGGGCTACAAGCTGACCATATCCGCCACCACTCTCGGCAAGCTGTCGGGCAAGGAAGGGCAGAACGCCCTGCTCTACACCCATCTGTCCATCCGTGAGGATGCCCACGAGCTCTTTGGCTTCTACACCGAGGAAGAGAAGAACACCTTCCAGCTACTGACCTCGGTGTCGGGCATCGGACCCAAGGCGGCGATGGCGATCCTCTCAGTAATGACCCCCGAAAAGCTGGCGATCGCCGTGGCAACCGGAGACGCCAAAGCCATCTCCAAAGCCCAGGGCGTGGGCGCAAAGTCCGCCGCGCGGGTGGTATTGGAGCTGAAGGACAAGCTGAAAGCCGACATTACCTCCGCGGAGGGCGAAGAGGATGCCGATCTCTTCTCTGCCACCACTCCGGGCAATAATCTTGCCGATGCCGAGGCAGCTCTGATGGTGCTGGGCTACTCCAAGCAGGAAGCAGTATATGCGCTGAAGGGGCTTGACCCCCAAAAGGACACGGAAACGCTGATTCGGGAAGGTCTAAAGAAGCTGATGAAGTAAGCGGTTTTCGTTTCACCCGTAGGGGCGCGCATCGCGCGTCCTCTTCGGTTCG
>JAFTPF010000072.1 GCA_017463445.1 Clostridia bacterium | reverse complement strand
GAGATCTGCACCATCTCCTACGCCGATCTCCCCCGTCAGCTGACGCCCGGCACCAACGTGCTGATCGACGACGGCAAGATCCGACTGGAGGTCATCGAGATCGAGGACACCGACATCCGTTGCAAGGTGCTTGCCGGCGGAAAGGTCTCCAACCGCAAGTCCATCAACATTCCGAAGGTGCATCTGGATCTGCCCTATCTCTCCCCTGCCGACGAAGCCGATCTGATCTTCGGCATCCAGCAGGATGTGGACTTCATCGCCGCCTCCTTCGTCCGCTGCAAGGAGGATGTGACCACCCTGCGCAAATTCGTCAACTATCACGGCGGACACAAGATCCGCATCATCTCCAAGATCGAGAATATCGAGGGTGTGGAGAACATCGACGAGATTCTGAAGGTCTCCGACGGTATCATGGTCGCCCGCGGCGACATGGGTGTCGAGGTGGATTTTGAGAAGCTTCCCGGTATCCAGAAGAAGTTTATCCGCAAGTGCTACCAGTCGGGCAAGATGGTCATCACCGCCACCCAGATGCTGGAATCCATGATCCATTCCCCCACCCCCACCCGTGCCGAGATCACCGACGTTGCCAACGCCGTGTTCGACGGCACCTCCGCGGTGATGCTCTCGGGCGAGACCGCCGTGGGCGATCATCCCGTTCACGTGGTGAAGGTCATGGCGAAGATCGCACGCCAGGCGGAGCGAGACGCTTTTGAGATGGGCGTGTACAAAGGACTCCAGCACGAGAACGACTATACCAGCACCACCAACGCTATCTGCGATGCGGCTTGCAAAGCGGCCTACGACCTCCACGCCAGTGCCATCATCGCCGTCACCAAATCGGGCGAGACGGCGCGTCGCGTATCGAAATTCCGTCCCGACATTCCCATTGTAGCGGCAACGCCCGACGAGAAGACCTTCCACCAGCTTGCGCTGTCCTGGGGGGTCTGCCCTGTGCTGGCGCTTCCCCAGACCGACACCGACACCCTCTTCCGCCATGCCATCGACTGCGCCAAGCAGGTAGATGTGGTAGAGGCAGGCGACAAAGTCGTCATCACCGGCGGCGTCCCGCTGAACCTGCCCGGGTATACGAATATTTTGAAGGTGCAGACGGTCTAGCTTTTGGGGGAACTTTTTTCAAAAAGTTTCCCGAACCCCTCTAAAACCTTCTAAAAAGCCGACGAATAGGCTGATGCTCAATAAGGATGATAACACCCGCAGGTTGACAGCCTGCGGGTGTTATCATCCTTATTGAGTGCTCCCCTACTCGTAGGCTTGTATTTTTTTATTCGCAAACACCAGCAAAACCGTTTTCAGCACAAGCATTATTGCACCTTCTCCCCTATCTTCCATTCCAGTATAGCATTCTCTCGGCGAACTGTCATGCAAAAATACGCCTCCTGATGAAGGAGGCGTATTCTATTTGGTTTATTTCTTTTTCTTCACGATCACAACTGCCACGACCGCAACAGCCGCAACTGCAACTGCCGCGATCACGATGATCGGGATCAGCGAGCCGGAGTCTTCCTCCTTAGGCTCTTCCGCACCGGGATTGGTAGGCGTTTCGGTGGGCTGATCATTGCCTTCGTTACCCGTGTTGCCGCCTGCGTTGCCACCGCTTTGATCGTCGTAGTGCGTGGGAACGATGACGGTCAGCTCCTGATCTGCCGCGTCCTCGCCCAGGAATTCCACCTCGGCAAGCTGACCGCTGCCCTCGAAGGTGATGCGGTAGTAGCAGTAGATGCCCGCCGTCTCCTCGGGAACCGCGAAGGCACGGGTGTATTGGTTCCAGTCGAAGGACAGCTGGCGGCTATCGATGGTGATCCAGCCCACACCGTCGTTGGATGCCTCCAGCTTGAAGGCGGAGGGAGCGCGGTTTGCACCGTTGCAGGTCAGCGTGATCATCTTCAGCTGGGTACCGCTCTTCTTGGACCAGACTATGGCAGTGTCGGAAGAAACGGTGGTGTAGGTGGCGCTGGTGTTATCGAAGAGTTTCGCGCCGCCGTCTACGTTCGCGGTATATACGCCGCTGGAACCGCCGGGAATGAACTCGGTGCTACGGACCTGCACTCTGCCTGCCACCAGATCCTCTGCGGGATCGGGGAGGTCGGTGCCGGTGGTCAGGGACTTGGGCTCGCTGTCCACGCCCCAGGTGGAGGGCTCGGATCCCATCTCAAAGACAATGTGTCCGCCCTTGACGAGATCGGCGTGATCAATGAAGCAGTCGTTGTACGCCTTGCCGTCCCAGGTCATAGATTGGATGTAGACGTTTTCGGAAGAGTTATTCTTTGCCTCGATCACCAGATCCTTGCCGTTTTCCAGATGAACGGTGACCTTGTCAAAGAGAGGAGAGCCGATGATGTACTGTCCGCTGCCCATGTTCTGGGGATAGAAGCCCAGAGCGGAGAAGATATACCAGCCGGACATTTCGCCGTTGTCCTCGTCGCCGCAGTAGCCCTGACCGATCTCGGAGCCAACGTAGAGACGGGACATGATGTCACGCACCAGCGCTTGGGTCTTGTAAGGCTGATCGGCATAAGCGTACGGGTAGGGGATCGCGTGAGCGGGCTGATTGGAGTGTCCGTACTGACCGAGGCGTACCTCGCGGGCCTCCATCATCTCGTGGATGGTACCTGCCTGTACCTTTTTCATTGCAGCAATGCTGTTATCGAAGTAATCGTCCAGCTTTTTCGCCAGAGCGTCTTTGCCGCCGATCAAGTTGGCAAGACCGATGCCATCGTAAACGCCCGAGGCGAAGAACATGGTCCAGCCGTTGGTCTCGGTGTAGTCGCCCCACCAGCCTGCGGGATTGTAACCGCCGCTGCTGCTCCAATTGCCGTTTTCATTCTTACCCATGAAGAATTTAGCGGCAGGATTGTAAAGGTTGACATAAGACTTAGCGCGATTGTAATAGTAGAGGGCATCGTCGGTTTTACCAAGCTTTTCTGCCATCACGGCAATGCCGTAGTCATTGATAAAGCCTTCCATGGTCCAGGAGAAGCCATTGTTGACGGAATTGGGGACGTAACCGATGAAAGGAGCGACTTCGTTTTTCTCTCTGCCGCCGTTGGTAAGATTGCTCGATACGGTGGAGGCATTGCGAAGCATAGAGAGATAGGCGTTTT
>JAFTPF010000071.1 GCA_017463445.1 Clostridia bacterium | reverse complement strand
GGAGGGGGTTTCCTTCAAGCTGGAGATCGACGAGGTTGGAAAAGCCGAGCTTAGAGTCGCCAAAGACGGTAAATTGCTGAAATCGGTGCCCGCCAAGCTGAAGAAGCACGAAACTGTAGTCGCTCTCAATGACATGAAGAAAAAGCTCACCGAGCAGTACCGCCGCACCAGAGTGATGCTGGAGCAGGCGATGGAAGATGGCGCGGAGTTTACCATCGGAGAGCTGTGCGCCCTCACCGCCCATCCCGTGGTCTATCCTATGCTGAAAAAGCTGGTGCTGATCAGCGGCAAGGTCTGCGGATTCCTCAGCGGTGAAGGACTCATTGATTGTGATGGAACCCTCCACACGCTCCCCGCGGATGCCCAAGCCGTGATTGCACACCCCTATCAGCTCTACAGTAACGGCACATGGCAGGGCTATCAGCGGTATCTGTATGAACAGCAGATGGTTCAGCCCTTCCGACAGGTCTTCCGCGAGCTGTATGTCAAAACCGAGGAAGAGATGGAGCGGGAGGATTCTCTCCGCTATGCGGGCAATCAGATTCAGCCCGCTAAGACTGTGGCGGCCCTGAAGAGCCGCCGTTGGGTGGCGGACGTGGAGAACGGACTCCAGAAGGTCTACTACAAGGCCAATATCGTGGCACAGATTTACGCCCTTGCCGATTGGTTCAGCCCTGCGGACATCGAAGCCCCCACTCTGGAATGGGTAGACTTCGTGGATCGCAAGACCGGAAAGAGTGTGAAGATCAAGGACGTCCCCGACGTCATCTTCTCCGAGGTCATGCGGGATGTGGACCTCGCGGTGAGCGTAGCCCATGCAGGCGGTGTGGATCCCGAGACCAGCCACTCCACTATGGAAATGCGTGCCGCTCTGCTTACCCACATCCTGCCTATGTTCCGTCTTACCAACGTGCGGATCGAGGATCGACACGCCCTCATCGATGGGTCACTGGCAAGCTACTCGGTGCATCTGGGCAGCGGCGTAGTCCATCAGATGGGCGGTGCCATGATCCCCGTCCTGCCCGTCCACTCCCAGCACAGGGGAAAGATCTTCCTGCCTTTTGCAGATGACGATCCCAAGACGGCGGAGATCGTTTCCAAGATCCTGCTGTTCGCGGAGGATAGCAAGATCAAGGATCCGATGATACTGTCAGAAATCCAAAAATTTGTGTGAAGGACATAGCATAAGCACAGATCCCGTTTTCGGAATCTGTGCTTTTTTGGTAATGAGACGGAAATCTTATTGACAAACCGAGTCGTGTTTGGTATAATAACGATACTGATACAAACTATATCATCAGCAGTAATATTTGGGAGGCTCATCTATGTATACAGCCCTCTTATCCGGTGGCAGCGGCAAACGGCTATGGCCGCTCTCCAACGATAAACGCTCCAAGCAGTTCGTTCGCATTCTCACCGATGACGAAGGGCGCTCGGTATCTATGGTGCAGCATATGTGGCGGCATCTGGAAGATGCAGGACTTGCACAGCATACACTCATCTGTACCGGAAAAGGACAGGCGGAGACCATTAGCGGTCAGTTGGGACAAGTTCCCATTGCACTGGAGCCTGCCAGACGGGACACCTTCCCGGCGATTGCCCTCTCCTGTCTGTATGCGCTGGAATATCTCGGTGCGTCTGAAGACGATGCGATCTGTTTCATTCCCGTGGATCCCTACACTGACGATGCCTATTTTGAGGCACTTCCTCGTCTGGAAGAGCTGCTTCGTTCCACCGATGCCGAGATCGCGCTGATGGGTGCCACTCCCGACTCGCCATCCTCAAAATACGGTTATATTCTCCCTGAAAAGCGCTGTGACGGCTACATTACCGTGAGCGCGTTCCGCGAAAAGCCTTCTGAGGCTGAGGCAGCTGACCTCATCGCGGAGGGTGCGCTCTGGAACTGCGGCGTTTTCTGTTTCCGCATCTCGCTGATCAAGAAAGCGCTGGAAAAGTACGGTACCTTCAACGGATACGATGAGCTCTACGCCCGCTACCAGGATCTGCCCAAGATCAGCTTCGATTATGAGATCCTCGAAAAAGCGAAGCGGCTTGTTGCGATGCCCTTTAACGGAATGTGGAAAGACCTTGGCACATGGAATGCCATTGCCGAGCAGATGAAGCAGTCCTCGCTGGGCGACGTGATCATGGCGGATTGTAACAACACGGTTGCCATTAACGAGCTGGCGGTTCCCGTAGTGACCATGGGGCTTTCCGACGTAGTGGTGGTAGCAGCCCCCGACGGCATTCTCGTTGCCGACCGTACCGCCTCCGAGGGGCTGAAGTCTGTGATCGCAAGCCTTGACCGCCCACCCATGTTTGAGGAGCGCAGCTGGGGAACCCTTCAGACCATCGACATCACCGGCGGTGACCGTTGTACCAAGCGTCTGCGGCTTTTTGCGGGAATGTGCTCCTCCTGCCACTACCACGAGATGCGGGATGAGATCTGGGTAATTCTGTCTGGGCGGGGCAAACTGATCCTGGACGACGATCTCATCAGTCTAAAGCCCGGTTCCACTGTCCGCATCCCCCGAGGACAGCACCATATCGTCAAAGCCATCACTGACCTGGACTTTTTGGAGATCCACATGGGCGAGGAGCAGGAGGACGATATCATCCGCCACGGCTTTAATTTTGACAATGAACTGCAACGGATTTTGAATCTGTAATGACGAATATTGAGGAAATAACGATGAAAAAAGCATTGATCACCGGCGTGACCGGTCAGGACGGCTCCTATCTGGCGGAATTTCTGCTGGATAAGGGCTATGAAGTATACGGCATCTATCGTCGTGTCAGCGTCAACACACTGGAGCGGATCGAGCATCTGTTTGTGGACGAGCTGATGGCACTTGCAGGTCGCACCAATAAGCTCCACCTCCTTCACGGCGATATGACCGACTCTCTTTCTCTGGTGCGGATCATCGGAGAAGTACAACCCGACGAGATCTATAACCTCGCCGCAATGAGCCATGTTGCGGTCTCCTTTGAATCTCCCGAATACACCGCCAACGCAGACGCTCTGGGCGTTCTTCGCATTCTGGAAGCGGTACGCATCTGCGGACTCACCGATAAGTGCCGCGTTTATCAGGCATCTACCTCTGAGCTTTACGGTCACGTCACCGACCATACCTCTTCGCTGAACGAGGAGACTCCTTTCCATCCGTACTCTCCCTATGCCGTTGCCAAGCAGTACGGCTTCTGGATCGTACGCAACTACCGTGATGCTTACGGAATGTACGCCGCTAACGGTATCCTTTTCAACCACGAATCCGAGCGTCGTGGCGAGACTTTTGTTACCCGTAAGATTACCCTTGCGGCGGCACGAATCGCTCTTGGGTTGCAACAGAAGCTCTCGCTGGGCAATATGAATTCCATCCGCGACTGGGGCTATGCTAAGGATTACGTTGAGTGTATGTGGCTCATCCTGCAACAGGAGAAGCCCGATGATTTCGTCATCGCTACCGGCGAAAAGCGGACCGTCCGCGAATTTGCAACGCTGGCGTTCCACCATTGCGGCATTGAACTGGAATGGGAAGGCGAAGGACTGAATGAAAAAGGCGTCGACAAAGCCACCGGCAGAGTCCTGGTGGACGTGGATCCCCGCTTCTTCCGTCCTTCCGATGTGGACTACCTCCTGGGCGATCCTACCAAAGCGAAGGAGACCCTCGGTTGGGATCCTCGAAAGACCTCCTTTGAGGAGCTGGTAAAGATAATGGTAGAGCATGATCTGGAGCTTTGCAAGAAGCAGGGCGCAAATCTGATGTCGTTCGAATGATCGAGGATACGAATATGATGGATAAACAAGCTAAAATCTATGTTGCGGGTCATCGCGGATTGGTGGGAAGCGCCATCGTGCGCCGACTGGAAGCCGATGGCTACCATAACATCATCACCCGCACTCACGCAGAGCTCGACCTGACCCGTCAGGCGGACGTGGAGGCATTCTTCGCCGCAGAAAAGCCCGAATATGTTTTCGTGGCGGCGGCAAAGGTGGGCGGTATCCATGCAAACGCAACCTATCCTGCCGATTTCCTGCTGGTCAATTTGCAGATCGAGTGTAATATCATCTCCGCCGCCTATCAGAACGGCGTGAAGAAGCTCCAGTTCCTCGGCTCCTCCTGTATCTATCCCAGAGAATGTCCACAACCGATCAAGGAGGAGTATCTTCTGACCGGTCCGCTGGAGCAGACCAACGAAGGCTATGCGCTGGCGAAGATCTCGGGAATGCGGATGTGCTCCTACTTCAACCGTCAGTACGGCACCAATTATATTTCGGTCATGCCCTGTAATCTCTACGGCATTAACGACAACTTCGGACTGGAGAATAGCCACGTTCTGCCTGCGCTGATGCGGAAGTTCCACGAGGCAAAGGTCAGCGGAGCCCCCACCGTCACAGTTTGGGGAAGCGGTAAGCCTCTGCGTGAATTTTTGTATGTGGACGATCTCGCGGACGCTTGTTTTTATTTGATGAACAACGTGGATGGAACCAATTCCGCCGACGATTTCTTCAATGTCGGCTACGGCGAGGACATCACGATTGCAGAGCTTGCGAATATTATCAAAGAGGTCGTAGGCTACGAGGGCGACATCGTGTTTGATCCCACCAAGCCTGACGGAACGCCCCGCAAGCTCACCGATATTTCCAGGATCAAAGCCGCAGGCTGGTCGCCGAAGCACACGGTCAGAGAAGGTGTCGCGCTGACTTATCGGTGGTTCCTTGAAAACATCGACCACCTGGCGATGCGCTGACCGATCAAAGGAACAGTATGAATCAAAAATCGAGCAAGCCTCATATTCTCATCTACGCCCACTATTATCACCCGGACGTAGCGTCCACCGGTCAGATCCTGAAGGAGTTGGCGGAGGGACTTCGGTCTGCATTTCGGGTGACGGTGCTCTGCGTGGTGCCTTCCTATCGCGGGACAGTAGACGAGGCTTATACCAAACAAAAGTATTATTATGAAGAACTAAACGGCGTGCGGATCATCCGCGTTCGGGTGCCGCCCTTTGATAAAACGAGCCGTTCCAGCCGGGTGAAGAATATTGTTGCGTATTTCTTCCGTGCGATGCGGGCGACGCTGAAGGTCCCTGATGTGGACTATGTGTACAGCATCAGTCAGCCTCCCGTATTGGGCGGTCTGCTGGGTTCCTTCGGAAAGACATTCCGTCACGCACGGTTTATCTACAATATCCAGGATTTCAATCCCGAGCAGATCATTGCTACCGGTTACAGCAAGAGTAAGATGATTCTGAAGGTTCTTGCGATGCTGGACAAACACAGCTGTAAGCGTGCCGATAAGGTGATCATCGTGGGAAGAGATATGGTGGATACGCTGAAGAAGCGATTCACCAAGAGGAGCGGCAAACTCAGCCGCAAGATGCCAAGGTATGCCTTTATCAACAACTGGATCGACGAAAAGGAGATCTATCCCTTGCCGCTTTTCCATCCGAGAGTGGATGCCTTCCGTAAAGCCAACGGGCTGGATGGCAAATATGTGATCATGTACAGCGGCAATCTGGGGCTTTACTACGACCTCGAGAATATTCTTCCAATGCTCGCTAAGTTCCCCAAGGGAACCAAAACTGCCGACGGCAGGGAAGTGGTTTTCGCTTTCGTAGGAGATGGCAGTATCAAACAGCAGCTGGTGCAGATCAAGGAAGAGAAGCAGATGGACAACGTGGTCTTCATCCCCTATCAGGACAAGGCGGATCTGATCTACAGTCTCAACGCCGCCGATGCGCACTGGTGTGTCAGCGCAAAGGGAATCAAGGGTGTGTCGGTGCCGAGTAAGCTTTACGGTGCCATTGCTACCGCACGACCGATCCTCGCAGTCCTCGAGGAGGGCGCAGAAGCCCGTCTGATCGTGGAAGAAACCAAATGTGGACTCCTTTCCACTCCCTGTGATTACGACGCTATGCTGGCAAATCTGCAGTCGCTTCTCGATATTGCCGGCAGCGATACAGAAAGGGAAATGGGCGAGCGGGGACGAGACTATCTGGTGAAGCATCTGACCAAAGACGTTTCCATTGCCAAATATACCGAAGAGATCCTTGCGATCCCCAAGCGATAACCGAAAGGAGAGTCTATGAACAGTAATTATTATAAGCTGATGCTGAAGCGTATGAAGGTTCGCTACGGAAAAGGACTGCTCCTGAAGGGCTGTCCGCTGATCTATAATAAAAAGGGCGCGACCCTGATCATCGGCGAAAACGTGACGGTCAAGAGCAGCTTCCTCAGCAATCTGGTGGGATTGTACAGCCGGACTATCATCTGCACCCGCACGCCTGAGGCGAGGATTACCATCGGCGACAACGTAGGCATTTCGGGTGCGACCATCTATGCCCGTGCTTCTATCACCATCGGCGATAATACCTGCATCGGAGGGAATACCAAGATCCTGGACAATGACTTCCACCCAATCGAATGGGAGGAGCGCAACAGGCTGATGCAGACGAAGGTCGGACCAGAGGAAAACGGACTCATCCCCGCCAGACCTATCGCGATCGGGAAAAACTGCTTCATCGGATGTAATGCGATTATCCTGAAGGGAACCGTCCTCGGTGACGGTTGCGTGGTAGGCGCCGGAGCGGTTGTCTCGGGGAAATTTCCTCCGAACAGCGTGATCGCCGGCAATCCTGCCAAGGTGATCCGCACGCTGGATGTGGCAGAGGAGAAACAAAATGGCTGATCTGACCGTTATTATTCTCACCAAAAACGAGGAAAAGAACATCGAAAAGTGCATCCACTCCTTAAAAGACCTCCCCAAACGTATCGTACTGATCGACAGCTATTCCACCGATTCTACCGCAGATCTCGCCCGTTCGATGGGTGCGGAGGTGGTGGAGCATCCCTTTGAGAGTCACGCCGCACAGTTTAATTGGGCGCTGGAAAACATCAATCTTGATACCGAGTGGGTCATGCGCCTTGATGCTGATGAGGAACTGCTTCCCGAGTTGGTCGCTGAGCTGGAGGAACGTCTTCTCGCACTTCCCGAGACCGTGACCGGTATGATCCTGCGTCGCCGAGTTTACTTCCTCGGCCGCTGGTTAAAGCACGGCGGCAAGTATCCCGAGCTGCTCCTGCGTGTCTTCCGCCGTGGGCACGGACGCTCCGAGATGCGGCAGATGGACGAGCATTTAGTGGTACTGGATGGCGAGACGGTTACCTCCAAGTACGATTTTCTTGACAATAACCAAAAGAGCCTCGAATGGTGGACTGCCAAGCACAACTGGTACAGCAACAAGGAAGTTCTTGACTGCCTCGGCAGTGAAGAAGATGCCTCCGTAGACGGCGGTTCGTCCTCGGGGCAGGCACGTGCCAAGCGAGTGATCAAAAAGCACGGGTATTATAAGCTTCCGAAATTCTTCCGTGCGCATTTGTACTTTATCTACCGCTATTATTTCCGTCTCGGATTCCTTGACGGAAAAGAAGGGAAGATCTATACTTTCCTCCAAGCCTATTGGTATCGCTTCCTAGTAGATGCCAAGTTGTATGAATGCGAAAAGCTCGGGGGCAGACCCGATGAACAAAAAGATCTAAAAAACTGAAAAAACTGCCGTTGTAACACTCACAACGGCAGTTTTTTGATGATTATGTACTGATTATTTAGGGATTTTGTCAATTGACAGAAGCATGGAGATCCTGTATAATTATATTATAAAGTCATATGAGGTACAATAATGAAAAAACTCAAGTTAACTAATTTTCTTTTGTTGACCGTTGCGGGTATCGTCAATTCTATCGGCGTTACGATATTTCTTGCTCCAGTCAATCTCTTTGACAGCGGAATGTCGGGTACGGCCATGCTGCTCAACAATATCACCCCCGAATACCTGACGCTCAGTATCTTTTTGGTAGTGCTCAACTTCCCCTTTTACATAATCGGATATAAGAAATTAGGACTTGATTTCGTGATCTATTCGCTTTACGCTATCGCGATCTATTCCGTCATGTCCTTCCTGTTCCAGTCTGTGCTGCCGATCGACTTTGCCAGTGGCTCACCTATTACAGGTCAGGACAGACTGCTGACCGCTCTGTTTGGCGGTCTGATCTCGGGGATCGGAAGCGGTATGGTTATAAGGTTCGGCGGTGCCATTGACGGCGTGGAGGTTATTGCCGTTCTGACCGCTAAGAAGATCGGTATTACCGTCGGTACTTTCGTGATGATCTACAACGTGATCCTCTATACCGTTTCCGCACTGATCTATTCCAGCTGGGAGATCCCGCTTTACTCGGTCATTGCGTACATGGTGGGTATTAAGGCTGTTGACTTCATCGTGGAAGGTCTTGATAAGGCAAAAGCGGTCTATATCATTACCGAAAAAACGACCCAACTGCCTAAAATGCTTTCTGAAGAGCTGGGCAGAGGCGTGACTATTCTGGACGCGCAGGGCGTCTACTCTCGTAATCGCAAGACTATGATCTACTGCGTAGTCAACCGCTTTGAGATCAACCGTGTCAAACGGCTGGTACGGGAAATGGATGATTCGGCATTCATCACGGTCAACGACATCAGTGAGACCGTCGGCGGCAGTTCTATGCGTTGGCGGATCGATCGGTAAGACATGGCTGTCAACCACTTTTGATTAAATCAGACGCAAAAAGAGAGAAGCACAATCGCTTCTCTCTTTTTAGTTACATATATGCTTACGCCTTATTGATAGAACCGAACAGCTCCATCTTTTCCTTGATGGTAGCCTTGATTGCTTCAACGCCGGGAGCGAGGAGCTTTCTGGGGTCGAAGCCCTTGCCCTGTAGGTCCTTGCCTGCCTCAATGTAGGCGCGGGTTGCTTCCTGGAATGCCAGCTGGCACTCGGTATTCACGTTGATCTTGGAAACGCCCAGAGAAATTGCCTTCTTGATCATGTCAGCGGGGATGCCGGTACCGCCGTGGAGAACCAGAGGCATATCGCCGGTCTTCTCGGAAACAGCAGCCAGAGTCTCGAAGGACAGACCCTGCCAGTTTGCGGGGTACTTGCCGTGGATGTTGCCGATGCCTGCTGCCAGCATATCAACGCCCAGATCAGCGATCATCTTGCACTCGTTGGGATCTGCGCATTCGCCCATACCAACAACGCCGTCTTCCTCGCCGCCGATGGAGCCGACCTCTGCTTCCAGAGACAGACCCTTTTCAGCGCAGACCTTAACCAGCTCGGTGGTCTTGGCAACGTTCTCGTCGATGGGATAATGAGAGCCGTCGAACATGATGGAGGAGAAGCCTGCCTCGATGCACTTGTAGCAGCCCTCGTAGGAACCGTGGTCCAGATGCAGAGCAACGGGAACGGTGATCTTCAGCTCGTCGATCATTGCCTTAACCATATCAGCAACGGTCTTGAAGCCGCACATATACTTGCCTGCGCCCTCGGATACGCCGAGGATAATGGGGGAGTTGCATTCCTGAGCGGTCTGCAGAGCGGCCTTGGTCCATTCCAGGTTGTTGATGTTGAACTGACCTACTGCATAGTGGCCGGCTTTCGCCTTGGTAAGCATTTCTTTTGCGGAAACTAACATTTTTATATCTCCTTTTAATGGTTGATGCCTCTATTATACACCATTTACAGTAAAAAAGGAAGACCTAAATTGAAAAAAGTTTCACAAAATTTGCTTTTTTTTGAATCAATAATCCTGCAGGAATATATAAACGGAATTTTCGCGAAATCGGTTGAATTTTGCGAATTTGTATGGTAAAATAATAGGGTCTGTCGCAAAGCGTGCGACAATTTGTTTGTGAAGGAATGATACAATGCAAGAAAACAAAATGGGCACGATGCCGGTGGGCAAGCTGCTCCTGACGATGTCACTTCCGATGATCGTCTCCATGCTGGTACAAGCCCTGTATAATGTAGTAGACACTTACTTCGTCTCTCAAATCAGTCTCGATGCGGTGACCGCGCTCTCCAACGCTTTTCCTGTACAGAATCTGATGATCGGCGTTGCTACCGGCTGTGCGGTGGGTATGAATGCGCTTCTCTCTAAGTCACTGGGGGAAAAGAATCACAAGCTTGCCAATAAAGTTGCCGCCAACGGTGCATGGCTGGCGATCGTGGGATTTGCGATCTTTTTGATCTTCGGACTCTTCTTCACCCGTATCTATATGGATGCAATGACCGATATGGACACCGTAGCTGAAATGGGCGAGGATTACCTGGCGATCTGTTGCGTGTTCTCCTTCGGTATCTTCGGTGAGATTTTGTTTGAGCGTCTCATGCAGTCTACCGGCAGAACGGTATTTACGATGTTTACCCAAGGCGTTGGTGCGATCATCAACATTATTCTGGATCCGATCATGATCAAGGGCTGGGGATTCATTCCCGCAATGGGTGTAAAAGGTGCGGCGTGGGCTACCGTGATCGGTCAGATCGTGGCATTCCTCATTGCCGTCGTACTGAATCAGCTCTTCAATAAAGAGATCGCTCTGCAAAAGTCTTTCAGAAAGCCCGATTTCAAGATGTGCGGAAAGATCATGGGCATCGGATTTCCCTCCATCATCATGGTAGCTATCGGCTCTCTGATGACCGTCAGCATGAATCAGATCCTCAAGGGCATAGATGTGACCGAGGTTTCGGTTGCGGTATTCGGTATATATTTTAAGTTGCAATCCTTTATCTTTATGCCGATATTCGGTCTGAATAACGGATTTATTCCCATCGTAGCATTCAATTACGGCGCACAGAACAGAAAACGAATGGTCAAGGTGATCCGCTACGCGGTTATTACCGCATTTTGCATCATGACGGTAGGACTTGTGCTGTTCCAATTGATTCCGGACAAGCTTTTGATGATTTTCAAGCCTGAAAATGGAGACGTCTCAAAACTGCTTGACTTCGGTGTTCCCGCACTCAGGATCATCAGCATCTGCTTCCCTGTAGCAGCGGTTTGTATCATTATGGGTTCCGTGTTCCAGGCACTTGGTAAATCGGTCAACTCTATGATGGTATCTATCGCAAGACAGTTGCTTGTACTGATCCCTGTTGCATTCCTGCTGTCGCTTTCCGGTAATGTAGCGGCGGTCTGGTGGGCGTTCCCCATTGCGGAGATCGCATCTCTGGTGGCAAGCGTGCTGTTATTTGTGATCCTGTATAAGAAAATGATCAAACCGATTCCCGAGGGGGCAGACTGATGAAAATAGCGATCATTGGCACGTTTTGGCTCAGTGAGACCTTGGCAAAGGCGGTCTCACGGGTGGACGGTATTAAAGTGGGTGCAGTTTGCTCGCGCTCCATTGCTAAGGCGAGAGCATTTGCTGACATACACGCTCCGGGAGCTGTTTGCTACGATGATCCTGCAAGGCTTGCAGCTGATCCCAAGATCGACGCGGTCTATATCGCTACCCCAAACGTGACGCATTACGCGCTGTCCAAGCAGATGCTGACAGCAGGCAAGCACGTCCTTTGCGAAAAGCCGATCTGTGTGCATATTCAGGAGTATGAGGAATTGCTCGCTATTGCGCAAGAGCGAGGACTTGTTTATCTGGAAGCTATGATGAACGCTCATCTTCCGCAGCTGAAGATGGCGCAGGAGGCTCTGAGAGCGGCGGGAACGGTAATTGGAGCAAGGCTCGATTTCTCCCAGCGTTCCTCTAAAATCGACCGTGTGCGGCGAGGAGAGGCGTTCTCCACCTTTTCCAAAGCCGCTTGCGGCGGCGCGCTGATGGATCTGGGCGTCTATTCGGTGTACATGGCGCTCCAGCTGTTTGGCTATCCCGAGACGGTGGACGCTTACTCCACACCTATCTGCGATGTCGACGGAACCGATACCGTGATCCTCGGCTACGACGGATATCAGGTAGTGCTGACCATGTCGAAGCTTGCTGAAAGCAAGATCCGCTCCGAAATCATCTGTGAAGGCGGAACCCTGACACTGGGACTGCTCTCCCGATTGCAGGAGATCGATTATTATCCTCACGGAGGAGAGATGCAAACCATTTTTGGCAAGTCCGACTTTGCCGAAAGCATGACTTGGGAGATCAAGGATTTTCTTTCCTATGTAAACGGAGTAGATTACAGCTATATGCAAACTCTGTCACGGGACAGTATCCGTCTGCTTACTGATATCCGGGAAATGATCGGATATCATATCTGAATATAAGTCTATAGCAAAAAGACCGATGAAGTTCGCTTCATCGGTCTTTTTGCTATTGGTCGGCAATAAACCGCCAGGGGCGTTCCCGATCGACGGGATCAGCGTAGTCGATGCCTACCCGGGGGCCGGTACGAAAGGGAAGTGTGACCCCATCGTCTTCCAGCCACAGTTTATCAGATGCAGTCAGATCGATCGCATTCAGTGCTCGATCGATCTGCATCGCCTTGGTCAGCCTGCCGGGGCCGATATAGCCTTCTACGCCGCGGATCAGTACTGCTTCGGGGTGACCTTCGGGACCACTGACGACGTTCAGCAGATTGTGAATTCCGTAGCAGAGATAGACATAAGAATATCCTCCCCGAAGGTAGAGCGGTGCATTGCGGGGCGTCGTGCCTCGATGCGCGTGGCAGGCAGAATCCGCTTCGCCCAGATAGCATTCGGTCTCGACAATGCGTAGGCGAAGCGTTTCGTTCTCGATGCGGCGGCAGAGTAGTTTGCCAATCAGAAGTGGCGCCAGCTGATCTGCGGGGAGTTTGAAAAGGGAAGGGTGAATGCGCATGATTGTACCTCCATTCGGTGTTCATTCCAGTATAACAGAAACGACGAAAAAAGTCAAATAAAAAAACAAAAACAGACTTGACAAACATATCATAATGTGATACAATAAGAATGCGATATATATCATAATGTGATATGTTGAGAAAGTTAGATCGGATTGTGTATTTCTTAACTATATCCAATTACGATATGTTGAGCATTTGAAATAAAATTGTGGATATTGACACTGTATCGTATATTGATATGCCATCTATCTATATTTGATATGTTGAAAAAGGAGCCTTGAACTGTGGATATTTCAGCACTGGAAAAAGCTTATTTGCCGATGAGTGAATCGCTCTTCTATATTTTGATATCATTGCATGAACCTCGTCACGGTTACGGAATCAGTAAGTTTACAAGCGAACTGACCGAAGGTCGCGTGAAGATCAGCTGTGCGACTTTATACAATACGCTTGCCAAATTGCAAGCCAGCGGCGTGATCTGCGTATTTGATGATTCCGGCAACCGTATTACTTATGAGTTGACCTCGCGCGGAAAAGCGCTTCTGCAGTCAGAGATCGCGCGGCTTCGAAAACAGGCGTCTGACGCTGAGTCTCTTGCCGGTCTGATCTGAGCGCTGTTTCTGATTCTTTAATCGTACCGTGATAATTACCTCAATCTTCCTTGGAAGATATTTTGTATTGCCAAAGGCTGATGAATCTGTTAAAATACTAACAGAGTCACATAAAGGAGGTAATTCATGAAGAAAACGATCAGACTCAAAAATATGTTTGGATTTCTGCGAACTTCTCGCAGAAGCCGCCTCTGGATGCTTGCCGCTACGATATCTGCACTGATGTTGATACTCCCAACAGCATTTCAAGCATCTGCCGCAACTGTCAGCGTAGATGTAAACGGAAGTGCGCTGTATACCCGCCAGGATCTTCTGAAATCGGGTGTTACATACGTTCCGCTCCGTGCTTTTGCGGACGCTGTGCATGACGGATTTACGATCAGCTGGAGTGGCCTTACGAAAACTGCTACCGTGCAGGACGGAGATTATGTGCTGAAGGCGAGGGTCGGAGATAGGTATATTTTGGTAAACGGCGAGCGTATCTATTCAACAGTATCCAATCTTCTGATTGCCAATCGTATCTACGTGCCCGTAAGAAGCGTCTGCACCGGAATGGGATTGGATGTCGATTGGAACGGAAGCCGTCGATTGGTTTCTGTCAGCGGAAGTTATGTATTTGATAGCGATGCACAGCCGGATGATTCTAAGCCCGAAGACACAAAGCCGCCTGCTCAGGATGCACCTGATACTGATGAGTCCGGCGACGGTAGCATAGATTCTCAGGATCTGTACTGGCTTGCACGAATCATTCACGCAGAAAGCTCCGGTGAGCCTATAGCGGGAAAAATCGCCGTTGGAACGGTTGTTATGAACCGAGTGAAGAGCTCACTGTATCCTGATACGATTTACGACGTGATTTTTGATCGCAAGCACGGAACGCAGTTCACGCCGGTCGCAAGCGGAACGATTTATAACGATCCGAGTAAGGACAGCATTGAAGCTGCGCGAAGAGTATTAAACGGAGAACGCACTGACTCACGGATCCTGTTCTTTGTAAATGAGAAACTTGCGCCTGATAATTGGGTATCAAAGAATAGAACGTACATTATGACCATTGGAAATCATAATTTCTACGCGTGATGTGAATAGTGCGACACGGCAGTGAATCTTGTATACAAATATCCCCGAGCAGCCGAATAGGCTGTTCGGGGATATTTTTCGTTCCCGCACCACCAAAGCCCCCCGACAGGAGTGGAGGCGGCGGCGGGAGCTGGAGAGCCCAATTGCGGTTCCCTCAATTGTACAAAATTTGCCTTTTGTACAATTGAGGATGTTTCTGTCCCGGTCACTCTCCCCATTTTTCAAGGGCGAGCGACCGGGACTATTTTCAGTTGTTAGCTTTGTAGACCTGGAACTGATAGATTCTTGCAAAGTGACACTGTTCATCCTCCGAGGGTTTGCCAGGGAGCGTGATCAGCAGTCGCACGAATCGTGCCATGACGGGATTGAACTGACGGTATGTCAGATTATCTGTGTTGGCTACCACGGCATCTGCGCATTTCCAATCTTCGTTCTCATAAGTACGGTACTGGAGCGCAAAATCAAAGGTGTTCCATTCTACCGCTTCCTGCTTGCCTGCGTGACGGACGATCCACTTATCGATAAACGTGGGATCGCCGATGTCCACTTCCAGCCAGCACAGATGATCCTTGTCCCATTCGGTACACCACTTATCCTCGTCGGAGCCGTTCAGTGCCTTTTCTGGGCCTTCGTCTTCTGCCGCCTGTCCGTTGGCTTTGCAAGGCTTGTTCAGGATCATGTTTTCGCCGATCGAAGAATATACGGGCGTCATTGTAATGTCGCATTCTCCCATTTCGACAATGGCATACTGTTCCTCGGCACGAATGATCTTGCCTTCTCCTTCCCAGCGCTCGAATATACCTTGTTCGCCCAGTTCAGCTGCACGGATGAGGATCTTTCCGCCTTCGGGACAGCTGCGTTCGGAGATGAGTTTATCACCGGATCTTACCGTCAGCTTGTGCGTTGGGCGATCGCCATCGAGACTGTCGTACAGTGCAGCTGCCGCATTTGTATTGGCATCTTCGATGACAGTGGCAGAAAATACCAAAATGTCAGAATCTTCAGGTAAAGTGATCGACTCGACACCATCGATGTCCAGCACATACTTGAAGATGTATGCGAATTGATAGAGGCGGTTGCCGTCTGCGTTGTGGGTATGAGTGTAAGTCACAGCGATATCATCCTGCTTGATGAGACAGTGATCGCCTCTGGCGATCATATCCCATGCGCCGACATTACTTTGGAAGTCTTGCACCGTAACGGCAACGGGTTTATCGCCAACTGTAAAGGTTGCGGTCTTATCGCCGGCTTTGGAGGTGGCGAGAATGGCGATCTTCTTTGCATTTTGGGGCAGAACGATCTTCTGACCGGCAGAAATAATTGCATTCTTCCCTGTTTTGGCTCCCATTTTGAAGCACACGCCGCCGCAGCTTACCCGCTCCTCAAACAACTCTTCGGGAATGGAGATGCCGTCGGCGATCTCTCCGCGGGTCGGATCGGAATCGGGAGAGGTGGTGCAAATGTCATAAGGTAGAGCGATCGGCGTTTGATCGCTATAGTCTTCATCTGCGGACTTCAATGTCAGCGCAAAGGTCTTGGGTTCGTTGGCACCGATGGAGAAGGTCAGCACATTTCCGGCATAGGAAGCAGGTGCAATAGCGTCCTCGTAGCCATTGGTTTCAACTGCGGAGACGATCTCGTCGGCAAAAGTAAGGGTCAGACGTTCCCACGCCTTGCCGGAAGTCTCCTGTACGCGGACGACGAGGCGGTTGCCCTTTTCCTCCTTTTTCACAGCACGGACGATTACTGCGTCGTTATCTACAATCAGGAAGGATACGGCTGCGCGCTCACCGTCGTGCTTGGCGGTAGTGAATGCCATCAGCGGCTGGTTGAATGCTGCAGCAATAGCGCCGATACCTTCTCTGTCCCCCTTGTGAGCGGCGATACCGTAGCGGAAGAGGTTTTTGCCCATATCCTGCCAATGCTGTGCGGAGATCGGCATAAATGATCCTGCGGGGGTATGGATCAGAGAAAGACGGAGCGTGGAATTGTTAGGCTTTTCCATGCCGTATTTGCAGTCGTTCAGTACAGCTACGCCATAGCTGCCGTCTGCATCGCTCAGATCTGCCCACTGATGGACGCAGTGCTGGAAATAGGGGAAGGAATCGGTGTTCTTACCCTTGTCTGCACCGAGTCCCAAGTCGAATTCGGCGATCTCGTTGGAGACGGTCAGGGGGAATTCTGCCATCAGCATAGACTTTCTGCAGTACCAATCAATGTCGTTTTCTACTTCCACCACGTCGGAGCCGGCGGCAAGTCGGATGATTTGCGTGAAGGTAGAGCCTTCGTAGGTTTTAACCACCTTGAGGGCAACCGACGCGGGACCGTTCTCGCAGATCTCAATGGATTGACATTCGGTCACACGGGTGGGCTCGATGGCGATATCCTCGTATTTAAGCTCCCAAGAAGGCCATACGGTGTTGTTATCGGGGCGAACCACCAGTCCGCAGGGGGCAGAGAGCAGTTCTCTTCCGCTTGCTTGATCGATTACGGAGGCGATGTCGCCCTGTGCGTTGATGGTGACGGTATAACGCTCGTTCTTGAGCATACGGTCGGTGACCGAGAGCTTGGACTCGGTCTGTGAAGGAATATCGCTTTCCTGCACATCGAAGACCGCTACGCTGATGGGCTTCATCTTAGCGGCGAATTTGACCACGGTTTTACCGTTTACGGTCATCACCTGCGCAGGGACTTCTGTGCCGCAAGGAGCGAACACGCGCACATAGGGAGAGCTTACCGCCATTTCTGCGGCTACAACGTCCCAATGCTCGGTGGAAACAGGATTATAGACAACGACGGGAGTTCCCTTCACATTGGTGTGAAGACCTGACGCGATGGCGTCGATCGAAGCAGTCAACTCGGCTGCCAGCATATTCTGGGCGATGACGAAGTCGTTGTGCGTAAAGCCGTAAGCGTCCAGGATGGAGGTGCCGGGCAGGTCGTCGTGGAACTGATGCCATAAGAAAAGCTTCCACGCTTCTTCCAGACGCTCCTTGGGATAGCTTGCTTTACCCATCCATTCTGCAATGGACGCGGCACGCTCAGCGCTGTCTGCCAGCAGCTCACTCTTACGGTTCCAGCGCTTGTTGATGGTGTGGGAGGTCAGCGCGCCGTAGCCGTGGGGGATCAGGAGACCTTCGTTATATTCGGGCAGGCTTGCGATCTGCTCGGGGGAGAGCTCGTTCATGATCTGGTCGGTGGAGGCGGAGATGACCTCGAAAGCCTTATCCTCGCCATTCTGCTCTACTGCTTCATTGAGATAACGCGCCGATTCGTCGGAGGGCGATCCGCCGTAGTCACCAACGCCGTAATACATCATTCTTGCAGGAACGCCGGTCCACTTTTCATTGTGTTCGATCTGCTTCAGATATTCTGCGCGCTCGTGGATGGGACGCTTTTCCTTGTCCCATTCAAAGTGAAGCGTGTAGTTGCCGCCCAGCATCGAAGCAATAACGTAATGTCCGTCGGGACCTACCCATTTGCCAAGATCCATACGGGGCTGATCGCGCTCGGGCATAGGCTTTCTGGCGGTGCCGTCCTCGTTATAAATCGGCGACCCGACACCCCAAACCAGCTTTTGCGTAGAGAAGCCGTTGAGTCCCATATGAGCCGCAATAGAGGGGAGCGACCAACGGAAGCCGAAGCAGTCGGTCAGGAAGATGTCGCTGCTCTTTTTGCCGAATTCCTTTTCAAAGTAGCCGTTTCCGTACAGAATCTGACGCATATACGCTTCAGCGGAAGGAACGTTTGCGTCGGATGCGTCCCATTGGCTGCCGGAGACGTTCCAGCGTCCCTGTGCGACGTATTCCTTGACTTTTTCGTACATTTTAGGGTAGTATTCCTTCATCAGCTTGTAACGGAACGCACCCTCAAAATTCATGCGATAATGAGGATACTTTTCGAACAGCTCGAAGTTCTGCTCCATGGTGTTCTTGATGGAGTCGCGGATGGTATCCTGAACCGTCCAGTTCCACTGGGTGTCCAGATGGGCATTTGAGACCACATACAGTTTTTTCTTGTTTTCTTTGGACATAACTGACCTCCTGCTCCGCACCGTTGCGGAGTGCCGACATCGGCAATGGTAATAACTTTGTACAATTCATTTGAATAAAGTGCACGATTGTATTGTAACTCATTTTTCCTCATTTGTCAATAGATATCAAAAACTATCGCAAGAAAATAAACGGAATCGTAATATAGCGAAAATAGATATTGCCTACGATTGGGCAATTGCCGATAAAGTTCGTATTTTTGAAAAAAAACAGTAGACAAATCAAAGATTTTGTGCTATAATAAAACATTATAGCAAGCGACCGATGCGCGATGTCGGTTCATGCTGCTTTCAGAGAGGTATTATGCATGTATTTCGTTTGCCAGGCGGCGTTTTGAACGCGAACACTTACGTTTTGTACAAGGACGGCTTATCGGAAGCGATCGTGATCGATCCTACCGATGCGGATCGGTTGGATGATTTCCTGACCCGGCATTCTCTTCGACCTGCCGCCGTTTTGCTGACCCACGGACATTTCGATCACATCTGCGGTCTGCCGGAGCTTCTTCGCAAATGGAAGCCCCCGGTATATCTTCATTCCGGTGACGGTCTGATGCTCACCGATCCGATGAAGTGCGGGCTTCACCTCTTTTTCCCCAAGGCTCCTTTCGAGCCTGTGAAATCCTACGAGGCGATATCCGACGGTCAGGAGATTTGCGTTGCTGATTTTGTGATCCGTGTCCTCTCTACTCCCGGACACAGCAAGGGGTCGGTCTGTTACCTGATTAGCGGCGTCCTATTTGCAGGAGATACCCTCTTCCGTGCTGGATTTGGTCGAACCGACCTGTGGGGCGGAAGTTATAGTGAACTGACCGCTTCTCTTGGGAGGCTTGGGAAGCTTCCTGCTGACACGGTGGTTTACCCCGGGCACGGTGATACGACTACGATCGGTGCCGAGCTTTTATAATGATTATCTTTAGACAATATTACTGTTGAGGTTATTATGGATACTGTAAAACTCAGTGAACTTTTGTTCCCCAATATCAAAAAACTTCCCGCCGAGATAGAAGCAGACTTTCCTGTCCGCAATCTACCCGAGGGTGCAAAGGTGACCCGTCTGGCACCCAGCCCCACTGGCTTTATGCACTTCGGCACCCTCTTCCCTGCACTGGTCAATGAGCGGCTGGCTCATCAGTCCGGCGGTGTGTTCTTCCTCCGTATCGAGGACACCGATGCGAAGCGTGAGGTCAAGGGTGCGGAAAAGGATCTGATCGACACGCTGGCTTACTATCATATCCACTTCGATGAGGGTGCGGTAATGGGCGGCGACAACGGCGTCTACGGTCCTTATCGTCAGAGCCGCCGTGCCGAGATCTATCAGACCTTCGCCAAGCAGCTGGTTCTGGAAGGCAAGGCTTACCCTTGCTTTACCACCGACGAGGAGCTGGAAGCGCTGGCACAAGTGGACAAGAAGGCAGAGATCAAGAATAAGGACTGGCACGCCGATACTACCGAGCAAAAGGAAGCGATGCTCAAGCTTCGCGATATCACCATCGAGGAAGTGGAGAAGCATCTGGCTGCCGGACATGCGTTCCTGATCCGTATCAAAGCGGATGGCGATCCTGCCAAGAAGACTCCCTTTACCGATTTGATCAAGGGCAAGCTGGAGGTTCCCGAAAACGACGAGGACTTCGTCCTGCTCAAGAGCGACGGCATTCCTACCTATCACTTTGCTCACGCGGTAGACGACCACCTGATGGGTACTACCCACGTGATCCGCGGTGAGGAGTGGCTTCCCTCTCTGGCAAAGCACATTATGCTCTTCCGCTATCTTGGCTTCAGGATGCCCAAGTATATGCACATCGCCCAGCTGATGAAGATGGAGGGCAACTCCAAGAAGAAGCTGTCCAAGCGCGACAACGGTGCAGCACTTTCCGATTACCGCGTTACCGGCTACGCGCCCGAGAGCGTCATCGAGTACGTGATGACCCTGCTCAACTCCAACTACGAGGATTGGCGTCGGATGAATCCCGCCCTTCCCTACTCCGACTTCCCCTTCAGCATCAAGAAGATGTCCACCTCCGGTGCGCTCTTTGACTTTGATAAGCTCAACGACGTGAGCAAGAATACCGTCGCCGCTATGAGCGCAAAAACGGTTTATGACTATACTATCGACTGGGCAAAGTCCTATGATCCCGAGTTTGCTAAGGTTTTCGGAAGAGATGAAACCTACTCGCTTCGCATCCTCTCTATCGGCAGAGGCGGTAAGAAGCCCCGCAAGGATATCACCGTCTGGAGTGACGTAAAGCCTTACGTTTCCCTCTTTTTTGACGAATACTTCGCCGTTACCGATGCGTATCCCGAAAACTTCGACAAGGCTGACATCAAAGCGGCACTTACCGCATTCCGTGACGCTTACGATCCCTCTGTGGACAACAATGCGTGGTTTGACGGGTTGAAAGTGATTGCCGAGTCCTTGGGCTTTGCCGCAGAAGTCAAGGCTTACAAGGCAGCTCCGGAGGCTTACAAGGGCCATGTCGGCGACATCAGCACCTTCCTGCGCATCGCCGTTGCAGGCAAGACCACTTCCCCTGATCTGTACGAGATCATGCAGATCATCGGCTATGATAGAGTGATCGCCCGTCTGAATGCGCAGATCGACATTCTTTGATTTATACTGATCAATAAGGAGAATCCTACAATGGAAGAAATCGCAAGCAATTTTATACACGAGATCATCGACGAGGATCTTGCCGCAGGCGTGAACGATACCGTTCACACCCGTTTCCCGCCCGAGCCCAACGGCTATTTGCACATCGGCTCAGCTAAGGCGATCTATATCAACCACAGCACCGCAAAGAAATACGGCGGTCTGTTCAATCTTCGCTATGACGACACCAACCCCACTAAGGAAGATACCGAGTACGTTGACTCCATCTACGAGGATCTGAACTGGCTGGGCGCTGTCCCCACCGGCGGCGTATTCTACGGTTCCGACTACTTTGAAAAGACCTATGAACTTGCGGTCAAGCTTATCAAAGACGGCAAGGCGTTTGTCTGCGACCTGACCAAGGAAGAGATGAGCGAGTACCGCGGTACGCTCACTCAGCCCGGCAAGGAGTCCCCTTGGAGAAACCGTTCCATAGAAGAAAACCTCGATCTGTTCGAGCGCATGAAGAACGGCGAGTTCCCCGACGGCTCCAAGACCCTGCGCGCTAAGATCGACATGGCGTCTCCCAACATCAATATGCGTGACCCTGCCATCTACCGCATCGTCCGCGCGCATCACCACCGTCAGGGCGATAAGTGGTGCATCTACCCCATGTACGACTTCGCGCATCCCATCCAGGATGCGCTGGAGGGCATCACCTACTCCCTCTGCTCTCTCGAGTTTGAGAATCACCGTCCTCTCTACGATTGGGTTGTGCAGAACTGCGGATTTACCGTAAATCCTCCCAAGCAGAGAGAGTTCGCCCGTCTAAACGTGACCTATACCGTCATGAGCAAGCGTTATCTCCGTCAGTTGGTGGAGACTTCGCTGGTTGACGGATGGGACGATCCCCGTATGCCCACCCTTTGCGGTCTGCGTAGACGCGGATATACTCCCTCTGCTATCTTCGATTTCATCAAGCGTGCAGGCATTGCCAAGACCGACAGCCTCGTGGAGATCGAGCTTCTGGAGCATTGCATCCGCGAAGAGCTGAACACTACCGCTCCCCGTCGGATCTGCGTTACCGAGCCCGTGAAGGTTATCATCGATAACTATCCCGAGGATAAGGTCGAATACTTCCCTGTTTTCAACAACCCCACCGATCCCGAAGCAGGCACCCGTGAGGTTCCCTTTACCAAGGAGTTGTATATCGAGACATCCGACTTTGCGGAGGTTCCTCCTCCCAAGTTCTTCCGCCTGAAACCCGGCGGAGAAGTTCGTCTCATGGGCGCGTATATCATCAAGTACGAATCTGTTGAAAAGAACGAGGACGGCAGCATCAAGGCAATCCATTGCACCGCCGATCTGGCTGTAGGAAACGGAAATCCCACCGATCGTAAGATCAAGGGTACCATTCACTGGGTCTCCGCTACCAACTGCGTGGATTTGGATCTGAAGCTGTACGACAAGCTCTTCACAATCCCCAACCTCAACGATATGCCCGAGGGTGCGACTTACAACGACTTCCTGAATCCCGAGTCGCTGAAGACCCTCACCGGGGCAAAGGCTGAGCTGGCTGTTGCTGACGCTAAGGATGGCGACAAGTTCCAGTTCGTGCGTATGGGCTACTTCTGCAAGGACAGCAAATATCCCGGCACCTTCAATCGCGTGGTTACACTGAAGGATAGTTATAAGCCCGCGAAGTAAGAGAACAAAAGCCACAACGGTTAATCCGTTGTGGCTTTTGTTCTATCGGGTTTACTTATTTCGCTTTTTTAAGCTGATCGCGGTAACGGCGATGCCAGCGACGACTGCCACTGCCGCAGCGATGCCGATGATCATGCCGGTATAATCGTTGGCAGGTGCTTCGGCGGACTGAGCGTTATCCGAAGGCGTGGTCGGTGTTTCTACCGTTTCGTCCTCAATGACCTCGTTCTCCGTGTCGCCAATGGTTTGGGGATAGTCCACCACGTATTGCGCAGAGGCAATCCAATTACCGTTTACGAAATCTCTGCCAAGCACTAGGATCTTGTCCTCGTAAGCATAGAGATAATAGCCCTGTGAGCCTTCTACACCCACGTTGGTTGCCATCGCATTGTCGTTCCACAGATAAGCTACTGCCGCGGTGTTGAAAATGGTAGGCAACTCGTCATCCCGTGCTTTCATGGAACTGGGAGAATCCATTTCCCAATGGCTGTGTCCCGAGAACAGGATCACTTCGGGATAGGCCTTGAGAATCTTGGCAAAATCCTTAGACTGATTGATGCCGTGCCATTTCTGGTATGCGAAGGTTCCGGCAACGGTGTCGATCAGACCTTGATGCAGGAAGACGTAGATAGGGCGGCTTTCGTCTCGGTTTTCTGCCAATGCGTTTTTGAACCAGTTTAGTTGCTCGCGGGATAGTTGCGCGTTCAGCCCGGTGGCTTCACTGCCGAGGTAGATGAAATGTACACCGTCGATCCACTGATCAAAATAGACCGAATCGGTTGCAGGCTCGGTATATTGGAGGAACAGATCCAGCTTGTCTTGGTAGGGGCCGGAGGCCAGATCGTGATTTCCGATGGAGCAATAAACATTCGGCAGGCCTTCTCCGGCGTTCTCGATCAGCTGCTGGAAGCTACGATACTCGGCTTCTTCTCCATGATCGGCAATGTCACCGTTGACAAATATCCCGATGCTGTTGGGAGACAACTTCTTGATGTCCTCCAGTGCCATTGCAAAGTGCTGGTTGTGAATATGGCTTTGAGACGCATTGATGTGAATGTCGCTGAGCACCTGCATCTCGTACAGAGGCGTGCCGAAATCGTAATCGTTGCATCCTTCGGGAAGCAGAACGGTTGCGGCGGTATCGGAGAGCTTATTTCCTCTCACCGCATAGACCAGAATGCGATCTGCATCGGTAGGGATTAGGGTGTTGGCGACCATTCGGTATTCCGTTGTCTCGCCCTTACATTCGATGGGAGCAAATGCGGTATAGTCTTTCAGTGCGCCATCCTCGTTTGCCCAATATGCTTTATAGGATTCGGGCAGAGCGCCCTCACCAGCGGTGATGTTCAGCGTTCCGTCGGCGGCACCGGGAAAAGGCTTCGTCAGATCGTACTTCACCGATGCGGGAGCAGCAGGAGCTGTGCTTACGGAAGGATCGTCTTTAACGGTAATATCCACCTTTGCGATCACGTCCCATTTGTCGTTGGCGCAAAGATAGACGGTGTACTCGCCTGCGGGGACGTTAGCGTACGCGGCTCTGCTGCTGTTGGTACCTTCTGCCGTGCGGATGTTCTTCTCGTTACCGGAGGTGTTTCCGTCTTTGGCAACGTAGTACCAGCGGATGGATTGATCGGTCTCCAGAGTATCTGTGCGCAGATACAGACCTACCCAGTCCAGACCTTCACCGATAGCGGTGGTGAGAATGGGCTCTCCTACTACGTATTCGGTTTTGTCGGTGGAGAGGGTCTTTTCAGCGGGCTTTTCGGGAGTTGATGCATCTTCTCTTGCTGCTACGGTGATGTCTACTTGCGAGATGATCTCGTAACCGTCGTTCTTGAGAAGATACACGGTGTACTCGCCGGCAGGAAGATCGGCGAGATCAGTTCTTTCCACGTATTCGGAATCAAAAATGCTCTTGGACTGCCCTGATACATTGCCGTCATTGGCAACGTAATACCAGCGAATCGAAGAAACGCCTCCGCCCCCCAGATTGCCGATCGCTTCCCCTTTTTTGTAAATACCGACCCAATCTTTTGCTTCACCTACGGCTGTGATCAGAATGTCCTCGCCCTCGGTGTAGGTGGTCTTATCGGTTTTCAGTGGTTCTGCAGCAGATATAGATAAGGGTAACATAATCAGTAACATTGCAGCAACGCAAAGTATAGCAATCGTTTTTTTCATCATATCAAACATCCTGCTTCTTGGAAGCAACGTACTCCTCATACGTTCCGCGGAAATCGGTGATTCCGTCGGGACGGATTTCAATAATGCGGTTGGCAACGGTGTTGATCAGCTCGTAGTCGTGGGAGGAGAGGATCAGATTGCCCTTGAAATCGGACAGGCCGTTGTTGACGGCGGTAATGGATTCCAGAT
>JAFTPF010000070.1 GCA_017463445.1 Clostridia bacterium | reverse complement strand
CTTCGCCCGTTATGTCAAAAAGGTCATCATCTGTTACGACGCTGACGAGGCGGGACAGCGTGCTGCTTCCAAAGCCTTTGCGCTTCTCGGAGAGGTGGGCGTGGAATGCCGCATCCTAAAGGTTGAGAATGCCAAGGACCCCGACGAGTATATCCGTAAGTTTGGATCCGGCGCCTTTAAAAACCTGATGGAGCGCTCTCGCAGTGAGTTTGACTTCAAGCTGGAGAAGATCCTTGCCGAGCATCCTATCGAAGATCCTGACCACAAGATCAAAGCTCTGGAAGAATCAGTGCGGCTGATCGCATCCTTCCCCTCATCGTCGGTGCGGGAGATTCATCTGCATCGGATCGCGCAGTTGCTGGGCGTTCCGCCAGAGTCTATCCGTCGGGACGTGGAGAAGGTGATCCGCGGTAGAGTGCGGAAGGATCGACGGGAGGAGACCCGTCAGTTTATCCGCCAAAGCGAAGGCTACGGCGATCGGATCAATCCCGATTTTGTGAAAAATCCCGGAGCGGCGTCAGCGGAAGAGGTGATCTTGGGTATACTGTTACTCCATCCGGAATTGTATGAAGAAGTGCAAAAAGGTGACAGACCCTTGCAGACCGACGATTTCTTCACCGCCTTCGGTAAAAAGGTGTTCACCTCTCTTGCCGAGCGTATCCAAGATCCCTCCTTTGAAGCAGGGATGCTGGGCGAGGTGCTTTCGGTGGAGGAGATGGATCGGGTAGCCGAGCTCCGGCAAAACAGATCCCGCCTGCAACAAAATTCGCTGACCGTTCTGCAGGACAGCATCACCCGCCTTCGGGAAACCTCGGGGCGGCATGAGCAAAGCCTTGAGGACATCCTCAGCAAAAAACGGCGCAAAAAAGACAATTGAGGGTTTTTCAAACTCTGCAATATTATTATAGATAGCAAAAAATCAAGGAACCGCCCGAAAGGGTGGAAAGGAAGGTATTATGAGAATTATGGAAGACGGCGCTCTTAACGATAAGCAGCTCAGTGTTAACGATTTAATCGAACGCGGCAAGAGCCAGGGGACGCTTACCAGCAGCGAGATCATGGAGGCGTTTGAGGATGAAGACTTCGATATGGAGCAGATGGAGCATATCTACGAGACGCTGGAAGGTATGGATATCGAGATTACCGGTAACCTCCAATCATCGGAGACCGAGGAGATCGAAAACGAGGTGGGACAGTACGAATCCGCCGAAAAGATGGAAAAATTGCTGGCGCAGGAGGGCCTTGCCATCGACGACCCCGTGCGGATGTACCTGAAGGAGATCGGCAAGGTGCCGCTTCTGGACGGTGATCGCGAGCTGCAGCTGGCAAAGACGATGTACGAAGGTCTGGAGGCGGAGAACCGTCTGCTGGAGGCCATTATCGGCTTCACCGCGCCCGAAGAAGTGATCGAGGAGACTGCTGCGGAGTCCGATTCCGAAGCTGACAGCGCAGACGCTGAGACCGAGACGGAATTGGATACCGCTTCCGAGCACGAGGAAGTCTCCGACGATCCCTGGGGCGAGGACAGCAAGGCAAAAAACAGCTATACCGAAGCCATGGAGGAGGCGCGCAAGCAGTACGGCGGTCCCGATAAGCTCCCCCGCCACATCGACGGTCTGGACGACGAATACGTCAAAGAGATGCGCAAGAAGGTGCGCGTTGGTGAGGATGCCAAGAACGCACTGGTGGAGGCCAACCTCCGACTGGTGGTCAGTATCGCAAAGCGTCACTCCGGCAAGGGACTTTCTTTCCTGGATCTGATCCAGGAAGGCAACCTAGGACTTCTGAAGGCGGTCGAGAAGTTCGACTACCGCAAGGGCTACAAGTTCTCCACCTATGCGACTTGGTGGATCCGTCAGGCAATCACCCGCGCTATTGCCGATCAGGCGAGAACTATCCGTATCCCCGTGCATATGGTCGAGACCATCCACAAGGTTTCCCGCGTGTCCAGAAAGCTTTTGCAGGAGCTGGGTCACGAGGCGAGTGTGGATGAGATCGCCAAAGAGATGAATACCACGCCCGATAAGGTCCGCGAGATCATGAAGATCGCGCTGGATCCCGTTTCGTTGGAAATGCCTATCGGCGAGGAAGAGGACAGCCATCTGGGCGACTTCATCCAGGACGAGGAAACGCCCGCTCCTTCCGACGCGGTGTCCCAGACCATGCTTCGGGAGCAGCTGATCGAAGTGCTCCACACCCTGACCCCCAGAGAAGAGCAGGTGCTGATCCTGCGATTCGGTCTCAAGGACGGCAAAATGCGTACCCTGGAGGAAGTGGGAGAGGAATTCCACATTACTCGCGAGCGAATCCGTCAGATCGAGGCGAAAGCACTGCGGAAGCTCCGTCATCCCAGCCGCTCCAAGCGTCTGAAGGATTATCTTGATCCGTAATTCGGCGCAAATTTGCAGTTTCTTCAAAAAAATCGTTATTCTGAACAAATTATTCCGTTGTTTGTTTTGCAATACGAACAAACACGGCGTTAAATTCACCAAAAACGAACCTATCGGTTTGTTGAATGTGCGCAAACGAAATGCCATTGACGCGAGTTTTTATTGACTCTTGAAGGTCATCGGAGATTCCGTTTCGGAAAAGCACCTTGACAGATTCGGGGGTTTGTAGTAAAATACTTTTATGTAACGACGCTGCCGACGCAATATTGCGAAGCAACATCAAAATTAGGAGGATTCCCATGAAAAAACGACTGCTCAGCCTAGTTCTTTGTCTTGCTATGCTGCTGCCTACACTGGTGCTCTTTACCTCTTGCGGCTCTGAAGATGAAAAAGATCCCGGTGCCATCGAGCCTGTGACCATCGTCATCGCAATGATGACCGATGAGCAAACGACCGAAAAAGGTATCGAAGCTGCAGAAAAGGTTCTGAACCAGATTTCCGAAAGCAATCTGAACACCCATATTGAATTGAAGCTTTACACCGAAGATGAGTATTATGACAAGCTGGAGGCAGCTCTGCTTGCCAGATATAATGCAGTTGAAAACGAAGGCGACGAATCTACCTCTATCGGTAGTGTTGAAGACGTTACCTTTGACGAAGAGAAAAACCGTGAAGTTACTGCATATCCCGAGATGTACGAAAATCAGATCGACATCTTTTACGTAGGAAGCAAGACCAAACTGGAAGAGTACCGTTACTGGCTGCCCGAAGGCGTTACGCGGGAACAGTATGAGAAAGATCCCGCCGGCACCGATTCCTATCAGTTAGTAGCAAGCCTGGATGAGTCCACGTTGGGCGACACCGCTCCTCTGCTCACCAAGTACCTGTCCGCAGGTCTGCTCAATGCCGGCAAGGTATATCTGCAGGGAGCCGGTGAGCTTTGTGCTATCCCCTCCAATGCGATCTACGATGAAGCTGAGTATATGCTGGTCGATAAGAAGTATTTCGATGAGTCGATCTACAATATCGACGAGGTTACCAACCTTCTTTCTCTTGAGAACTATCTGGTGGATTTCGTTGAGAAGCATCCCGACGTTCAGCCGATCTACAACCTCGGCGGCATGGGCTTTGTCAGCCTGACCGGTAAGAACTCCATCATTTCTCAGTACGTTCCTTCCGGCACCACTGCTGACGCAGTTGGTCTGGAGCCCAAGACGATGCTGGCTGCTGCGACCTTCCGTAGTGCATTGGTATCCATGAATAAGTACTTGCCTCTCAGCAATGTGACCGTTGATCCTGTCACCGGCAGCGTTATCCCTGCTGAGAATCTGAACAATGGCAGCTTTGCGGTTGGTTATGTAACTGCAGATCCCGATGAGATCAAAGCATACGAAGAGAATTACTATGTGATTGAGAGCAACCAGGCTGTGATCAACAGCGAACAGGCTTGCGGCAACATGTTTGCAATTTCCAACTATACTTCTGATGTGGATCGTTGCCTTGAAGTCATCAATATGATGCAGACCAATAAGGAATTCCACAACGCCCTCGTATACGGCGAAGAGAATGTTACTTATGCTGTAAACCAGACCACCGGTCTGATCGAGCGCGTAAAGGGCGGCGATACCATATATATGATGGATATCAACCGCACCGGCAACCTGTTCATTACCGCGCCGAACGCGGATATGTCCGAGCACGAGTTGAAGTACTCCGCAAACGATTGGGAGCTGGCGAAGGCTGCTTCCCGTCACGCATTCTTCAGCCCCTACGTCGGCTTTACTCTGCAGGTCTTTGAAGGTGAGAACGACACCAATAAGACCAATCCCACCAACAATCCTACTAAGGCAGAGATTGATTATCTGGAGGTTCTGTATACCGAACTGATGGATCTGGTCTTCGATTATGATGAAGCGATTGATGCGGAAACCCAGGAGTCTCTGTATGCAACCTATTCTGCATACCTAGATGCGCTGGATACCGCCTTCCGTAATATGGTCCTAGGCGATTCCTATTATGATCAGCCTACCACCGAAGAGGAGCCTGCCACTTCCGCTCCCGTAACCGGTGGTGAGGAGGACGCGGTTGAAGCACAGGATGCTGAAGCACCTACCACTACCGAAGAAATCCCCGCTACCGGCGCGCCTTCCACCGAGGAGGCACCTTCTACTGCCCCTGTAACTGAGGACAAAAAGGACGAGAACAAAGAGGAGCCCGAGGTTTCTATGGCGGATTCCAAGGTCATTGCTTCTCAGCTCGTAGCTACTGCAGGGCAGAAGAACATCTATAGACAGTTCCTTGACTGGAGAAAGATCCGCTACGTTGCGGCTTCTTAAAGCACAAATCGATATCATTACCCTTGAAGAGGGAGACCGTGCGGTCTCCCTCTTTCTGCGAGAAATGCTTGGTTTTGTGCATATTGTGAAAAATGTGCATCAGAAATTCGTGTAAATGCACAGTAGTTGTGCAATACATAAATTTTTGTCACAAGCCAAATTACCCCTTGACAATTTTGGGACAAGGTGATATAATATAGCAGTCGAATGATGTGTAGTTATGCAAAGACATGAAACCGGATGCCCTTGCTCCCATACATCGTCGGATCATTACAAATTATATATCAACAAAGAAGGAGGTGCCCATATGCCAACCTTTAACCAGCTGGTAAAGCAGGGCAGACAGAAGTCTGTATACAAGTCTAAGGCTCCTATGCTGCAGAGAGGCTTTAACACCCTCGACAACGTGCCTACCACTCAGAGCGCTCCCCAGAAGAGAGGCGTTTGCACGAAAGTAGCAACCACTTCTCCCAAGAAGCCTAACTCCGCACTGCGTAAGTTCGCAAGAGTAAAGCTGACGAACGGTCTGGAAGCAACCGCGTATATCCCCGGTATCGGTCATAACCTGCAGGAACACTCTGTAGTTCTGATCCGCGGCGGACGTGTACGTGACCTGCCCGGTGTTCGTTACCACATTATCCGCGGTACGCTGGATACTGCCGGCGTTGATGCCCGCAGACAGAGCCGTTCCAAGTACGGCGCAAAGAGACCGAAGAAGAAGTAATCTCGGTCAGGGTAGAAGAGAAGAGAAATAATAACGTGAGTGCAACTCGGACATTTGTTGATAGATTTGTAATATCTGACTGTCCTTGCACATACGGGAGAATTCTTTCGAGTACCTGTGATATCATTTTTTATGAAGGAGGGAAGTACAGTGCCTAGAAGAGGACAAATTTCCAAAAGAGAAGTATTGCCGGATCCTATGTACAATTCTCAGCTTGTTACCAAGCTGATCAATAACATTATGTATGACGGCAAAAAGGGAGTAGCGCAGAAGATCGTATACGATGCATTTGCAATCGTAGAAGAGAAGACCGGTAAGAACGCACTTGAGGTGTTCACTGAAGCTCTCAACAACATCATGCCTTCTCTCGAAGTTAAAGCTCGTCGTCTTGGCGGTTCCACTTACAAGGTTCCTATGGAAGTACGCCCTGCGCGCAAACAGACCCTTGGTCTGCGTTGGCTCAGAACCTACTCCAGAACCCGTAGTGAGAACACCATGGCAGAGCGTTTGGCCGGCGAGATCATGGACGCGGTCAACAATATGGGCGGCGCCGTCAAGAAGAAGGACGAGACCCATAGAATGGCAGAGGCTAACAAGGCTTTCGCACACTACAGATATTAATTGTAAAAGTATAAGAAGGAGAAATAGTCTATGCCTAGAGAATATTCGCTGGAGAATACTCGTAACATTGGTATCATGGCGCACATTGACGCCGGCAAGACCACTACTACCGAACGTATTCTTTTCTACACGGGTGTAAACCACAAGCTTGGTGAGACCCACGACGGCGAAGCAACTATGGACTGGATGGCGCAGGAGCAGGAAAGAGGTATTACCATTACCTCCGCTGCAACTACCTGTCATTGGCAGAAGGCCGACGGCAGCTGGCCTGATACCCGTATCAATATCATTGATACCCCCGGTCACGTTGACTTTACCGTAGAAGTTGAGCGCTCTCTGCGCGTGCTGGACGGCTCGGTTACCGTTCTGTGTGCAAAGGGTGGCGTTGAACCCCAGTCTGAAACCGTATGGCGTCAGGCGGACAAGTACCGCGTTCCCCGTATGGTGTACGTCAACAAGATGGACATCATGGGTGCGAACTTCTTCCGCTGCGTGAAGATGCTCAAGGAGCGTCTGAAGGCTAACGCCGTTCCGATCCAGCTCCCCATCGGTGCAGAGGATACCTTCCGCGGTATCATCGACCTGATGAACATGGAGGCAGACGTTTACTATGACGATATGGGCAAGGATATGCGTGTTGAGCCCATTCCTGCCGATATGCTGGAGATGGCTACCGAGTACAGAAACGCAATGATTGAGTCCATCGTCGAGACTGACGAGGACCTGATGCTGCTCTACCTGGAGGGCGAGGAGATCCCCGTTGAGGATCTGAAGAGAGCCCTCCGTAAGGCTACCGTTGAGAACAAGATCATTCCTGTAATCTGCGGAACCTCTTACAGAAACAAGGGCGTACAGAAGCTTCTGGACTCTGTAGTTGATTATATGCCTTCCCCCATCGACGTACCCGCGATCAAGGGTATCGATCCCAACAAAGCTGAAGGCGAAAACGAGATTGAGTGCCCTGCAGACGACAACGGCCCCTTCGCGGCTCTGGCATTCAAGATCATGACCGACCCCTACGTTGGTAAGCTCTGCTTCTTCCGCGTTTACTCCGGTAAGCTGGACGCAGGCACCGCAGTTTATAACTCCACTAAGCGTAAGGGTGAGCGCATCGGCCGTATTCTGCAGATGCACGCCAACAACCGTAAGGATATCGACGTAGTTTACTCCGGCGATATCGCTGCAGCAGTTGGTCTGAAGAACACCACTACCGGTGATACGCTCTGCCTGGATACGAACGAAGTCGTTCTGGAATCCATGGAATTCCCGGAGCCTGTTATCAAAGAGGCTATCGAGCCCAAGACCAAAGCTTCGCAGGAGAAGCTGGGTGTCGCTTTGGCAAAGCTTGCCGAAGAAGACCCCACCTTCCGCACCTACACCGATGAAGAGACCGGTCAGACCATCATCGCAGGCATGGGTGAGCTCCATCTGGAGATCATCGTTGACCGTCTGCTCCGTGAGTTCAAGGTCGAGGCAAACATCGGTAAACCTCAGGTATCCTATAAGGAGACCATCCGCAAGAAGGCAGACGTAGACATGAAGTATGCCCGTCAGTCCGGTGGTAAGGGTCAGTACGGTCACGTTAAGATCACGCTGGAGCCCAATGAACCCGGCAAGGGCTACGAATTCGTCAACACTGTTGTCGGTGGTGCGATCCCCAAGGAATATATTCCTGCCGTTGACGCCGGTATCCAGGGCGCTATGCAGAATGGCGTACTGGCTGGCTACAACGTAGTAGACGTTAAGGTCAACCTGTGGGACGGTTCCTACCACGAAGTCGACTCTTCCGAAATGGCATTCAAGATCGCCGGTTCTATGGCGTTCAAGGAAGCGATGAGAAAGGCTGACCCCGTGCTCACCGAGCCCATCATGAAGGTTACCACCATCACTCCCGATGACTACCTGGGCGATGTTATCGGCGACTTCAACAGCCGCCGCGGACAGATCCAGTCTATGGAAGCCACCGGCGGTGCTCAGGAAGTAGTTGCCTTCGTTCCTCTGGCAGAGATGTTCGGTTATGCTACCGACCTCCGCTCCAAGACCCAGGGACGCGGTCAGTACTCCATGGAACCCGACCACTTTGCAGAGGTACCTAAGTCGGTATCCGAGCAGATCATTAAAGCAAAAACCAAGTAATTTAAATTTTAAAAATGAACTTATTTTAGGAGGATTATTCCAATGGCAAAGGCTAAATTTGAAAGAACCAAACCTCACGTTAACATTGGTACCATCGGTCACGTTGACCACGGTAAGACCACTCTGACTGCTGCTATCACCAAGACCCTGGGTCTGAAGACCGGCACTGTTGAGTTCATGGCTTACGACCAGATCGACAACGCTCCCGAAGAGAGAGCAAGAGGTATCACAATCAACACCCGTCACGTTGAGTACGAGACCGACAACCGTCACTACGCTCACGTTGACTGCCCCGGTCACGCTGACTACGTTAAGAACATGATCACCGGTGCAGCTCAGATGGACGGTGCTATCCTGGTAGTTGCAGGTACCGACGGCCCTCTGCAGCAGACCCGCGAGCACGTTCTGCTGGCTCGTCAGGTAGGCGTTCCCGCAATCGTAGTATTCATGAACAAGTGCGATATCGTTGACGACGAAGAGCTGCTGGATCTGGTAGACATGGAAATCCGTGACCTGCTGTCCCAGTACGACTTCCCCGGCGACGACACCCCCATCGTTCGTGGCTCCGCTCGTGAAGCTCTCGAGTCCGCTTCCACCGATCTGTCCTCTCCCGAGTACGCTCCTATCCTTGAGCTGATGGATGAAGTTGACTCCTTCATCCCCACTCCCGAGCGCCAGGATGCTCTGCCTTTCCTGATGCCCGTCGAGGACGTATTCTCCATCTCCGGTCGTGGTACCGTTGCTACCGGTCGTGTAGAGCGTGGTACTGTTAAGATCGGCGACGTTTGTGAGATCGTTGGTCTGTCCGACGAGAAGAAGTCCACCACCGTTACCGGTGTTGAGATGTTCCACAAGCTCCTGCCTCAGGCAGAGGCCGGTGACAACATCGGCGCACTGCTCCGTGGTGTTGCTAAGGAAGAGATCGAAAGAGGACAGGTTCTGGCTAAGCCCGG
>JAFTPF010000069.1 GCA_017463445.1 Clostridia bacterium | reverse complement strand
CACGTTTGGTCAGCAAAGAAAAGGTGACACCCGGTCGTTGACGGATGAAATCCCACGCCTCCTTTCTCCATTCATCGGCTTCCTCCAAGAAAAAGTCGCTTGCCATACAGACACGGACAAAACAGCCGTCGGGCAGCTTCCAATCGCCGCTTTTGTCCTTTTTCATGGGAAGATTAAAGTCAGATTTATTTTTGACTACCTCGTTGGTATCTCTGCCGTACCGCTTATCCAAAAAATAGGCATAGCAATTCTGACATCCCTCCGAGCATTTGTGGCAACCATGCCACGGGTTCCAGATTCTATCGTTCAGATCCATAGTTGTGCTCCCTCATTGTTTCGTTTGCAATACTGACCAGCTGCAACAGGTGTTGAAATTCCTCATCCCCCAAAGCGTCGATAAGAAGATCGATCCGGGCATTCATCCCAATCCTCGCCCATCGAACCAGTTCTTCTGCCTTAGGCGTAGGAAGGATATAATAAACTCGTTTGTCCTGCAAAGAGGGTTCTTTCGTAATATAGCCCTTACTCTCCAGCGATCTGATATAGGCAGTAATCATCGGTTTGGAGACTCCCAGCATTTTCGCAAGGATCACCGGCGTATGCGGCTGCTTTGTTACCGTGATGATATTCAGCACACCCATTTCGCTGGGTCGAATGGGCAGATCCTTTTTGAAATCCATATAGTTCTTGCAAAAAAGCGCCAGTTCTGCATTTGCGGCATAATATTTATCCATAGGATCCCTTCTCTCTATTTGGTTTACCAAGATTAACTATATTATACTACAGAGCGTACGCTTTGTCAAGAGTACCAAAGCGCAGACCGGGATGTGAATTTTTCGTAAACATTCCCCAACCTCTATTGACCTTACCGTAAGGGGAAGGTTTATAATAAAAATGAATCAACAGATTGATTTCCATCAACCACGCCGAAAGGAAAGCACCATGAACATCGGAGATGTTGAGAAATTAACCGGCCTCACCGCCAAAACCATCCGTTATTACGAAAGCCGAGGGCTGGTTCAGGTCAGACGCAAGCAGAACGGCTATCGCACTTACGATGCCGACACGGTAGAACAGCTTTGCATGATCCGCAGACTGCGGGAGCTGGAGATCTCTCTTGCGGACATCCGTCTTTGGTGCGACAATGTGGTCACCTGGGACGAACTGCTCCGCAAGCGGCTGAAAATGCTGGACGATGACGGCAAAAAGAGCGAATCCTGCAGGCAGCTCTGCGAAGAACTGTTACAAAAAGGATTGGACACTACTGACTCGTCCTGCGAGTGCGCTTTTCACGAAGAGGAAACCGTCGAATCGCTCCCCGATTGCCCCCTCCTGCTGGGCATCGACATCGGCACCACTTCCCTTTCAGCGCAGGTGGTGGAAATCCACAGCGGCCGCTGTGTACAGACCTACAACTTTGATCACTGCACAGCTCTTTCCCTCGGAGGATATCCCGACGCTTACGCCGCCGATGCAGAGCGGCTGATCAGCCGCGGAATGGCATTGATCGCATCCATCACCCAGACCTATCAGAGCATCGCCTCTATAGGCATTGCGGGTCAAATGCACGGCATCATCTGTATCGACAAGGATGGCGAGATTCTCTCGCCACTCTACACGTGGCAGAACGAGTTCGGACAGAAGAAACCCGACGGGAAAACCACGATCTGTGAAGAAATCACCGCTCTCTGCGGAGAGAACATCCCCACGGGCTATGGCATCACTACCTATTACGCCCTGCGAAAGCTGGGACTGCTTCCCGAAAAAACCGCCCGTATCGTTTCGATAATGGATCTGCTCGCCGCTCGTCTCACAGGAACGGAGCCCTTCCTTCACCCCACCAACGCCGCCGCTATGGGCGCCTACGATCTGACAGCCGGGGAGTTTCAGCAGGAGGTTCTCTGTAAGCTGAGCATCCCCCATACCATCCTTCCGAAGGTAGTATGCGATTATACCGTTGTGGGCAGCTACACCGCAGGCGACCGGGCAATTCCCGTTGCCGCCGCTATCGGCGATAATCAGGCGGGAGTATACGGCGCTATCGCAGACGATCATATGGTACTGGTGAACGTGGGAACCAGCAGCCAAGTCAGCGTGATCTGCAATGACCCTACCGCCGCAGGCGGTGAGGTCCGCCCCTATTTCGACGGCAAGTATCTGCTCTCGGGTGCCGCACTCTGTGGCGGCAGAGCCTACGCCATGTTGGCAAAATTCGTCCACTCTATCCTCTGCGGACTGGGCGTTGACATCTGCGATTGCACCATTTACGAATATCTGAATTATGCGGCGAGCTGTAATCCCGGAAGCGATCTTCTGGTGGACACCCGTTTCTGCGGAACCCGCTCCAATCCGACGGCAAGAGGAAGCATTACCAATATCGGACTCCACAATTTCACTCCCGAAGCCCTTTCGGCAGGCATTCTTCGAGGGATTATTTGTGAGCTGTACGAGATGTATACCGCCATGAATTCCACTACCAAAGAAGTATTCACTGTAGCATCGGGCAACGCCATGCGAAAAAATCCCGCTCTGCGAAATATCTGCGCCGCATTTTTCGGCGAGATGCCCCTGATTCCTACCCATACCGAGGAAGCCGCCTTCGGTGCCGCACTCTACGGCGGCGTATCGGCAGGACTGCTGACCCGAGAGGAAAGTTACACCCGTATCCACTATACCGAATCCAAGGAGGAAGGATAATGCAGATTTCTATGAAGTTTACCGCCACCTGCGGCATGGCTACCTTCGCCGCTGGCGACCGCACCGCTTGCGAGATCGTCTTTGACGGCACGCTGACCATCCGTCTGTGGTACGATTTTCACACCGATCCCCTTACTCTCACCGCTATCGCGTCCGAAGGCGACGAGGTTCGATTGAACATCCGTCCCTACCGCATTGAACTATATGTAAACGGCGCGCTCTGCGACGAAGAATGGCCCTGCGGCAAAGCATACCTAACCCTTGACAACAAGATAACCGGCGATTTTGTCCCCACTCTCACCGAACTTGCCCCCGAAGTGATCGCCGAGTTGCCTTTCTACACCCGACAAAACATCTCCACCGCCGATATCCGCATCCCCGGGGTGAATGTCGGTGACTGTATCCCTTATTCTGACGAGGTAGACACCGACGGCAAATATCACCTCTTCTACCTCTACGACCGCCACCATCACACCTCCAAATGGGGATTTGGCGCCCACCAATGGGCACACGTTTCCACTACCGATTTCCAGATCTGGGACGAGCATCCTATGGCAGTGGGCATCACCGAGGATTGGGAAGGCTCCATCTGCACCGGCTCGATTTGTAAAGCCGCAGATGCAGACGAGTGGTACGCATGGTACGCCGTGCGGATGTGTGACCGCTCCCCCGCCCGCATGACCTTTGCAAAGTCCACCGATCGGGTGCATTTTGAAAAATGCAGCGAATATTTCCACCTCCCCGCAGGCTACGAGCCCACCTCCGCCCGTGATCCCATGGTGTTCTACATGGACGGAAAGTACCATATGTTCGTCACCACCAGCCGACTGTCCGACGGAAGTGGCTGTCTGGCGCATCTGGTCAACGACAGGATGACCATCGACGGCTGGCAAGATGCGGGCGTCACCATGGCGTGGATCGAGCACTGTGCCGAGGACGATCCCACCCGCTTTTGGCAACCCGAATGCCCTGATCACTTCAAGATGGGCGAGTATTACTATCTCGTCTTCGGCATCGGCGGCAGAGGTCACTACGCCTATTCCAAAGATCCCTACGGCGGTTGGATCTTCCCCGAGGACGACACCATTCCCTGCGGTAACGTCCCCAAATCCGCTACCCTTCCCGGCACGGGACGGCGAGTGTTTATGGGATTTATCAACGAAGGCGGCAAGGATTTCGGCTACGCCGGCAGACTTCGCGCAGTGGAAGCATTCCAAAATTCGGACGGTACTCTTCGATTTGAAGAGATTACGTTATGAATCAGTCATTTTTATAAAGAGAGGTATATAACCATGTACATTCCCGCAGATGATCGTTACAGAAAACAGCCCTACCGCCGTTGCGGCAGAAGCGGCATCAAGCTACCCGCTATCTCCCTGGGGCTTTGGCACAACTTCGGTGACATCACCCCCTTCGGCGTGCAGAAGGACATCCTGCGCACTGCTTTTGACAACGGCATCACACACTTCGACCTTGCCAACAACTACGGTCCTCCCTACGGCGAGGCAGAACGCAACTTTGGCATCCACATGGATCGTGACTGGCACACCCACCGGGACGAGCTGCTGATCTCCACCAAGGCAGGCTACGATATGTGGCAGGGACCCTACGGCAACGACGGCTCCCGCAAATATCTCATCGCCAGCCTGGATCAGTCGCTGAAGAGAATGCACGTTGACTACGTGGACATCTTCTACCACCACCGTCCCGATCCTCATACCCCCATCGAGGAGACTATGCAGGCGCTCCACGACATCGTGAGAAGCGGTAAGGCACTCTATGTGGGCATCTCCAACTACAGCCCCGAGCAGGCTGAGGTTGCCATCAAGACCCTGGAGAAGATGGGCACTCATATGCTGATCCATCAGCCCAACTACTCTATGTTCAACCGCTCCATCGAGCATGGGCTCACCGACGTGCTGAGGGAAAACGGCGTAGGCTGTATCGCCTTCGGCCCTCTGGCAGGCGGCAAGCTGACCGGACGCTATCTGGGCGGCATCCCCGCAGACTCCCGTGCCATCCACGATCCCCGATTTATGCGGGCTTCCGACATCAACGAGGACCTGTTGAAGACCGTCCGCGCGCTGAACACAGTAGCCGAGCGCCGCGGTCAGACCCTGGCGCAGATGGCTCTGGCTTGGACCCTCCGCACCGACGGTGTCACCTCCGCTCTCATCGGTGCCAGCAAGGCTGAGCAGGTCAAGGAAAACGTGAAGGCGCTGGAAAACATGAGCTTCACCGCCGAGGAGCTTGCCGAGATCGATGCGATATTGGCGAATCGATAAACCTACAAGGAAAGCACAAAGCCAACGCTCTGTAAGTTTGATTCACCGGACAGAGTACCTGCTCCTGTCATATCAAATACAAATAATCACGATAAGGGGCTGAGTCATTAACTTAGCCCAAGAAAAGAAAATGCGGTTGCTTTTTACCGAAAGGTATTGGGCAACCGCTTGCTTTATTGTATAATTTAATCGCTACAAAAAAACCAACAACGCACCTCATCTTGGTGAGTTTGTCCGTGAGATCGTTGGGCTTGACATGAAGGCGGCTAAGGAGGCGTTTGCGAGCTATCTCAGCGATGTCAATCTCGATGCACGGCAGATCTATTTTGTCAACCAAATCGTCGAATACATTATACACAACGGTGTGATGAAAGATCTGTCCGTACTGCAAGAGCCTCCCTTTATCGATAAAGGCAGCATCGTTGAAGTGTTCACCGACCTATCGGTGTGGCTTGGACTCAGAAGAATCATCGAACAGATCAATGCCAACGCGGCAGCGTAAAGCAGGAGGTCTGGAGATGACAAAACAAGAATTCCTTGAATACTGCCGCGATACATACGGCACATCACCGGACTATCCGTTTGACGAGGATTTTGAAACGGCAGTATTGAGGCACAGGGATAACCGAAAATGGTATGCCCTTGTTATGAAGGCATCGCGGCGAAAGTTTGGATTTGACAGCGACGAGATTATCGATGTAGTCAATCTGAAACTTCCAATCGAAATGTACGGCTCGTTTGGTGCGTCCGACGGTGTCTATCCTGCCTATCATATGAACAAGCTCCATTGGATTTCTGTGCTTTTTCCCGATGCTTCCGATAACACAGTGCATTTCCTCGTGAACGTGAGCTTTGCATCAACAAAATCTTCTAAGAAAAGATCGAAATAGTCTTTGACCTTCCCCACTCTTCTGTGATATAGTATGTGCTACAACGATAAGGAGGTGGTGCATATGACACGGAAGAAACAAGTAAAAAACACAAACAAGGCGGCTCTAAATCGGAAATTCCCAAGGCGGAGCCGCCTCTATTCAGGCTCCCGAAACAACTTCTCCCAAGTCCGCTTCGATACACGAATCATATTCCCTTCCCACTTGCGAAGCTTGCCGGCATCCACTGACAGATGCTCGGCATACTCCGTGACGGTCATTCCGCTTCTCTCGTGCATTTCGACGATCTGCTTACCTTGGTCATTATACAGGAAGCGATTATATTCATCCAATAATTGCTCCACGTCAATTCCGTATAACTCTGCGATTGCACGGATCTTGTCCGACGGATAATAATCCCTTCCCTCCTCTTCGTAATGGATATACGTGCTGCGATCAATGCCGGCATAATCGCAACCTCCCGTTGGAGCAAGCCTTTACTGTACCGATACCATCGCAGCTTGTCCGCTACCGTTTCGATTTGTATCGGATCAGGATAGCGGAGATTGAACTTCTCCGCCTCTGCAAGGAAGTGCGATCTGAACAGCGGAAAGCGGTGAACGTATAACAGCTTGACTTCCACCGTCCCTGATGTATGCCGTAGCAATACTATCACTTGTCCACCAATATTGCACCAAGTGACCCATTTTCCTTCATTTTGGCCACTATTTTCTACTTGAACAGGCTTCGGAGCCGCTATGTTAGAATAGCATTTTGCAGACAGCGCCCCGCATAGGTGGCAAACCTTGCCCCATTGGTGCAGTCAAAAGAGTCCACCGCTTTGATGAGGCCAATAGTGCCGATAGAGATCAGATCCTCTTGATTTTTGCTAGTGATGTAATATTTCTTCACGATATGTGCTACAAGACGGAGATTGTGGAGGATCAGCTTCTCTCTCGCCGCCTCGTCTCCCGCGCGACAGCGAGCAAAGCAATCCCGCTCTTCTTCCAAAGAGAGCGGCGGCGGAAAACAGGCAGGCTCATCCACTTTCAGGAAGAGCGCCAGCATCTTGGTCATCATGGAAAGTAACATTGTTTTCACCCTTTTGATCAAATTTCAAAAAAACGGTATCACAGAAGACATTTCGCCATTTCTTCGATGCTTTTTACCGTCAGTATATGCTGTGCCACAGATTTCTTTGCCTGTCTGCCGCCAGTCAATGATTGGATTGATGTGCTTTGGAAGTAGATTGCCTTCCCTGCCCCGCCCCCGGCGGGGCTTCTCCTTTACTCAATTGTGAGCAGATTTGACTGATTCCGCCTCTTATGATATAATAAACTCAACGCACCGTAGAGTGCCACTCATTTTTTAGTCGCTTCTTTTTGCGGAAATTTATGCGATAATAGAATCACGGTACCGAAACCATACTTAGGTGGAATTACAATGAAAGAAACAATGGGACAGATCATTAAACGTCTGCGAAAAGAACGGAATCTCACCCAAGAGGAGCTTGCCGAACAACTTGGCGTTACATTTCAAGCAGTTTCAAAATGGGAGAATGATATTATACTATCGGTATTGCCGTTTGTCCACTACATTATAGGTATACCGAGGTATAGGCTCAACCTATAACAAAACCGATACCGTACATTCACGAATAAATGTACGGTATCGGTTTTTGCTTGTCAGATTGATCGTATTGGTTCAGATATTGTCTGATCTCCTCAATATACAACTCTCCCATGCGGCTCAGCGGCATATTTTTTCTCGTAATAAAGCCGATCACCATACGATCGGCAGTTTCCAAATTCTCGTGCTCAAAGGGAACCGCAATATAATCGCTGCCGTTCAGCTCCTCGCAAATGATACCCGAGCAAAGCGTGTATCCGTCAAGGTCGATCATCAGATTCAACATCGTGGCGCGGTCATTGGCTTTGATCGTTCTTGCATATTCGTTGGTACTGAGTATCTCCTCGGCAAAATAGAAGGAGCTGTTATCCCCTTGCTCAAAGGACAGGCAGAGATATTCATTGAGCTGTTCAAAACGAATGGACCTGCATCCTGCCAAAGGATGTCCGCGCCCAAGATACACGTACGCCTCGCAAGCGGTCAGCTCGTGGAATTCCAGATCCTTGGTATGGAACAGCTTGGTCATCGCCATACGATTGAAATTGCTCAGGTATATGATCCCGATCTCGCTATTACCCGTGCTGACATCCTCTATGACCTCTTTGGTCTTGGTCTCGCGAATGGCAAACTCGTATTCCGCGGTGTTGAATTTTTTTACCATTTCAACAAAACTCTTCACAGCGAAGGAATAATGCTGCGTGGAGATCCCGAATTTCTTCTTCAAAGTACCCATCTTGCCGTACTTTTGCATGAGCGATTCGTATTGCTGATACAGCTGACGGGAGTACAGTAAAAATTCAGCTCCGTCGTTGGTAAGGATTACGCACATGCAGCTTCTGTGGAAGATGGAAATCCCCAGCTCCTTCTCCAGCTCCTTGATCGAGCTGGTCAGCGACGGCTGCGCAACATACAGAATTTCCGACGCCTTATTCAGCGAGCCCGTCTCGGATATGGTGATGACATAGTGTAATTGTTGTACCGTCATAGTGATGCATCCAAAAATGAAATATCTATCCAGCTGGGGCGATCCCCTCCGTAACGCATCAGATCCTTGATGGTGATACCGTCAAAATACCCGTCGATCAAGGTCTGCAGTTTTTTCCACATAGTGATCGTACGGCATTCATCCGCACTCTCGCAGGGCTCCGCTCCGCACTCCAGGCAGGCAACGGGGGCAAGATTTCCCTCTGCCAGACGCAATATCTCACCGACGGTATATTCTTCGGGCTTTCTCGTCAAGCGGTATCCGCCGCCTTGCCGTGCTGTCCTTCAACGATGTGATTTTTCTTCAGCACAGGCAAGATATGCTCCAGATATTTATGCGGAAGCCCTTGCCGTTCTGCAATCTTTTTCACAGGGATATAGGAGCCGTCTCCGTTTTTCGCAAGATCGATCATGATCTTCAGTGCGTATCTTCCCTTGGTCGATATTGTCATTTTCGTGTTCCTTTCTTGGCAAAATTATGGTCGTCCATCTCCGCGATGTGATATCTGATCAAGAAATGATCGTTCCGCCCCCAAGGACAATGTCGCCGTCATACAGTACCGCCGCTTGTCCGGGCGTGATCGCCCGCTGGGGGATATCAAAGACAATGTGTACGGCATCATTGCCCATGGGGGTGATGGTCGCCCACTGCTCGGGCTGACGGTAACGCACCTTGTCAATAGGTAAATTGTGTTTTTCTGATTTATTGCACGAAATTTTGACATACAAAATTGCCTAAAAAAGAGACTGACAAAAATGCCAGTCTCTATTCATTATCTTAGTGCATCCTTCATCGACCTTACGTACTCCCCGACGTATCTCGGCGCATCCTTGCCGTATTTTTCAAGCAACTTGATGATTGCAGAGCCGACGATGGCTCCGTCCGAGATATCCGCCATTTTCTTTGCCTGCTCGGGAGTAGAAATTCCAAACCCGATAGCACACGGTACATCGGTATTTTCTCTAACCACCTTGACAATGGAAGCAAGGTCGGTCTTTATCTCGCTTCTGGTACCCGTTACACCGAGGCTGGAAACGATATAGAGAAAGCCCTCGGCTTCCTTTGCGATCATGGCAATACGGTTTTCAGAGGTAGGTGCGATAAGAGAAATCAAATCCACTCCATACTGTTTGCAAAGGGGCAGAAACTCCTCTTTTTCCTCAAAGGGCAGATCAGGCAGAATAAGACCGTCGATCTCAATATCCTTACATGTAGAAATAAACTTCTCCGCACCGTAGGAGAATACCACATTGGCATAGGTCATAAACACCATCGGTACTTTTACATCCCGACGAAGTTCTTTGACAAAGGCGAAAATCTTGTCGGTGGTGATACCGCCGTTCAATGCTCTTAGGTTTGCCCCTTGAATGACAGGTCCTTCTGCGGTGGGATCAGAAAACGGAATGCCAAGCTCAATGAGGTCGGCACCGTTCTCTACGGCAGCACGGACGGTAGCGGCGGTGGTTTCAAGGTCTGGATCGCCACAGGTGATAAAGGCGATAAATGCCTTGTCGTTTTCAAATCGCAACTTGCTATTGCAATTTGCGATTAAAATATATTCTCAAAAAAATTAAGATGCACCCCTTGACTTTTTTGCCCCAGACTCATATTACTTAAACAGAGGGTGATTTCTCATCCTTTAATTTTTTACTCCATACGGGCATCACGCCTGTATGGAGCAGATCATATCAATATGCAGGATGTTTGTCCGCAAAAGAAAGAGGTGTAAAATTTGTACAGTTATTTAGACTTTGAAACGATCCATGCCCTTCCGGACGTGGTAAGGATTCCGGAGCTGTCAACCGCAATTGGTTTGTCACAGGCGCGTACATACCAGCTCCTTGACGAAAAGCAAATTCCCTATATCAGAATTCAAAAGCGAATTATTATTTTTAAGGAGCATTTACTCCAGGGGCTGTCCGATCAAGAGACGTACACCGATACTGCCAAACTCAGGGCGCTCGCTTCTCTTCCCGATGTATTTCCCCCAAATCGCTTGGTAGAGGCATTCCGGATCTCTCATGGTTTGGCATATACAATAGCGCATCTGCCCGGGTTCCCTGCTGTTATGGAAAGAGACCGGATCATCGTGGACAAGCACGGGCTGATCCGTTGGATCAGACGTAACGAACAATACATAGCAAACAAAAACGGAAGATAATCTCTTTATTTCAGGCATATAGAATAATACAAAGTCGAAAGGCGGTGGCGGAATAGGTTTCCGTCACCGCCTTTGGGTTTGGTTGAGTCTGTGCGTACAAAGGGCTGCGCAGGCGCTTTTTATTTAGTTTCGGTTGTTTTACTCCGTTGCAGAGAATTTCACTTCTTTCCAAGTGAAGCCTGCCCACGTAACGTTTGTACCTGCCGTTGCTTTCAGATCGCCCTCGGCATTTGCCTGATCGGGATGCAGCGTGAGGATAATATTAGAAGAAAGGGCTTCACCTGCAAACAGATTTACATTTACTTTTGTGATAACAGAGCCTAACAAGCAGAAAAGAATAATGGTT
>JAFTPF010000068.1 GCA_017463445.1 Clostridia bacterium | reverse complement strand
CCCTCCGTTAGAGTTACTTAGTACGCTCATTTACTCCAACCGGACTGATTGAGCATGCGCGTTTACTCTGGTTAGACTGTTTGAGGGTATTCTAACGCTTTGGGCGGATGTCGTCAAGACGCGGCGTTATTGGGCGGGTACGATTTTCTCCGGTTTTGTGCGATCCGACAAATAATCATCACATTAATTCATCAATTTATCTTGACAAAGAAAATTTGCAATGGTATACTTATTATGAATTGGTATTTGTATGACGCTTTTTCGCGTTTTATGTGATATTTGACAAAATGTGCGCATTTGGAGGATCACTATGATGTGGGTCGTGTTTTTTGTGTTGGCTGCTGTGTGTTTTTTGTTATCTGTGACCTTCGCTCTGCTGCAAGTCAAATCCAAGCATCGAAACAACCAACTGCTTGACCCATCCAATATTTTGTTTGCAGGCGTGGTGCTTTCCGCGGTCTTTCTGTTCATACCGATTTATTTGTATGCATTCAAGACCAGCGGATGTGGGATTTTTGAGTCCATTCTGATCGCCGTCCATAATATGATCCGCCTGTTTATCGTGGACGGGGAGTTCAACTTCATTCTGGCCAATTTGGCAGATGCGCCCGAGTGGATATTCCGTTGCTATACCATTCTGTTTTCCGTATTGTTCGTTCTGGCTCCGCTGCTGACCTTCAGCTTCGTGCTCTCATTTTTCAAAAACGCCTCTGCATACAAGCAATATTTGACCCACTTTAACTGTGACGTTTATATTTTTTCGGAATTGAGCGACCGTTCACTGACCCTTGCCAAGAGCTTGTATGAAAACGGTCGCAAAAGACGCTTTTTTATGTTTGCCGATGTTTTTGCGCAGAATTCCGAGCAGAGCTTTGAGCTGATACGACAAGCAGGAGAGCTCGGTGCAGTCTGCTTCCGGAACGACATTGCTGCCTTCCGGTTCTCATTTTACCGTAAACGCTGCCAATTGAATTTCTTTACAATTGGTTCGGATCAATCCGAAAACACCGTGCAGGCGTTAAAAATTCTGGAGAATTTCCATGCCAGAGAGAATACGAACCTCTACGTGTTTTCCACGCTGGCAGAAACCGAAGTTCTGCTCGCCAATGCCTACAATAAGTTCAAGTCTGTGAAAATGGTAAAGGCTTCCGATGATAGCGATGAAGAAAATGAGGTCGAGGTCTTGCCCGAGATCAAGGTCCGCCGTATCAATGAGATCCGCTCTTTGATCAATCGGACGCTGTATATGGAAGGGTACGACAAAATATTCGGAAGTGCTCGTGCAGGGAAGGACGGCTTCAAGCATATCAACGCCGTCGTGTTAGGTATGGGTCAACACGGTACCGAGATGACGAAGGCCCTTGCGTGGTTTTGTCAGATGGACGGCTATCGGGTGGAGATCAATTCCTTTGACCTTGATAAACGCGCCGATGATAGATTCAGATCCCTTTGCCCTGAGTTGATGTCGCCTGAGCTTAACGGTAGATTCGATGTCCTCGATGAAGCGAAATATAAGATTACCGTCCATCCCAAAATCGATGTAAACACCAAGACCTTCGACGATATCCTACTTGCGTTGCCTCGGACTACCTATGTGTTCGTTGCGCTTGGCGATGATGAGACCAATATCGCGGCTGCCATCAAGTTGCGCTCGCTTTTGGCGGGTATGGGATACGACCCCGTCATTCATGCAGTGGTCTACGATTCCGATAAAAAGGTAGCGCTGGACGGCAGCGCCAACCATAGTCAAATGAAGTATTCCATCGACTTTATCGGTGATTTTAAGACTTCCTATTCGGAAGAAGTGGTCCTTGCATCTCAAATGGAAGCGGAAGGACTGGAGCGTCATAAGAAATGGGGCACCGAGTACACATTCTGGCAGTACGACTTCAATTATAAGTCGTCTGTGGCATCCGCCATCCACCGCAAGATGAAGATTCTGTGCAAGATCCCCGGAATTGAAAAGACACCCACCGAGCGTTCGGAAGAGGAGCTCTGGCAGATCCGTATACTGGAGCATAGCCGCTGGAATGCGTATATGCGCTCCGAAGGATTCGTGTACAGCGGATCGATCGAGAAGTCCAGCAGAAACAATCTAGCAAAGAAGCATAATTGTCTGGTACGGTTTTATGAGTTGCCCCTGTCGGAACAGATCAAGGATGATGATTAAATAATTTGAAATGAAAGATATAAGAACACGGAGGTTATAATAATGGAAAAACAAATCACGAAGAACCCCGAAGCTGAAATTGACGGCTACGTTGATATGCAGACGAAGTTTGAAGCGTACGTTGGAAACGAACCGTATCTGTTCGTCAGTTATTCTCACCGGGATACCGCTCAGGTTTACCCTATCCTAGACGCGCTGTATGATTGCAAGTACAGACTGTGGTACGACGAATCCTGTGAGACTGGTAACGATTTCAGAGACGAGCTGCGTCATCGGATCGAAGATGCAGAGGCGGTATTGCTGTTCGTTTCGAAATCATCGCTGAATTCGCCCTTCTGCGGTATGGAGATCATTGTTGCCCGCGAGAACGGAAAACGGCTGTACCCGATCTATCTGGACAGCGCACCGGTTCCCCCTGCCTTCCAGATCCTGCTGGCCAATACCCATCACAGTACCGCCGATAATATGGACAAGCTGATCAAATCTATGATCCGCGACCTGCCCGCAGTCACCATGGACCGATTGACTGCCGCAGACGGCGTACTGCTCAAGTGCGAGGATAACGGTAATTCCATCGAAGTGGACGAGGGGATCCGTGAGATCAGCGCGGAAGCGTTCAAAGGACGCCGTGCGCTGCATCACATCAAATTGCCCGAAACGCTGGAGTCTATCGGACTGGAGAGCTTCAGAGGCTGTACCAATCTGAAGGAGATGGAGATTCCCGAGAAGACCTTGCGGATCGGAGAGAGCGCGTTCCGCGACTGTACCGATATGAAGCGTTTGGTGGTGAAGAACAACTGCATCAAAATCGGCGAGCGTGCCTTTGAAAACTGTGCCGATCTGACCGACGTTCAGCTTCCCGGCGGTCTGACCGAGATCTATGGCGGTGTGTTCAATAGCTGTAAGAGCCTCAGACGGATCGATCTTCCCGAAAAACTGACGATCCTGGGTGAGAGTGCGTTCTCCGATTGCGTGGTGCTGGAGAGCATCAACATTCCCGCCACCGTTACCAAGATCGACGATCTGGCGTTCAACGGCTGTATCAGTATGACTAAAGTAGAGCTGCACGAGGGCCTCAAGAAGATAGGTAAGAGCGCATTCAAGAATTGCCGTGCGCTGACAAACATATCGCTGCCTTCTACCGTCACCAATATCAGTAACGCGCCCTTCCGCGGATGTGAGTCATTAAAGTCCATCCGAGTGGAAAGCAAGAATAAGAACTATAAATCCGAGCCCAATAAGCGGGAAGGAAACGATCACGTTCTCTTTAACAAGAACAAGTCGGTGATCATTGCGTATCCCGCCAGCAGCCGCGAGGTGCAGTACGATATTCCGGACAGCGTTACCGTGATCAGCGATTGGGCGTTCTGCGAGTGCAAGAAGCTGAACCGTATCACCATCCCGGACAGCGTTCACGAGATCGGTGAAGGCTCGTTCTGCAACTGCGCGCTTCTGGACGAGGTGGAGATTCCCGACAGTGTAACTACTATCGACGATTGCGTGTTCAGAGGCTGTACCAGTCTGGAGAGAGTCATCGTTCCCAGCAGCGTTACCGAGCTGGGATGGGGACTGTTTGACGGCTGCGAGTCTATTGTAACCGTGTATTGCGATGAAGGATCTATGATCCAGGATTATTGCCGCAGAAACGGAATCCGCGAAGCAAGAATCTCCGAAAAGGGTAACGACTGATGAATACCGCTGTGGAAACGCCATCCTTCGGGGCGAAGTGCTGGGCGTTCATTAAGAAAAATGCGGTGATGTGCATTGCGCTGATCGCGGCGATCATCACCAGCATCATCGTTCCCGTTGATAAGGCGTACTTAGATTACTTCGATTATAGAACGCTGACCTGTCTGTTCTGTGTGCTGGCAGTGGTCTGTGCGTTGAAGAACATCAACTTCTTCTATATGCTGGCAAGGAAAGTGGTACAGCTGTTTAAAACGGCGCGGATGAGCGTGCTGGCACTAGTGTATATTACCTTTATCGGCTCAATGCTCATCGCCAACGATATGGCATTGCTGACCTTCCTGCCCTTGGGGTATCTGGTTCTGGAGACCACGGGCAAGCAGAAGTATATGGCATTCACTTTCATTATGCAGAATATTGCTGCGAATCTGGGCGGAATGCTGACTCCCTTCGGAAATCCGCAGAATCTGTATCTGTATTCTAAATTCGAGATCCCCAATCTGGAATTTATGGCGATTATGGCACCGCCCTTTCTCCTTTCGGTGGCGCTGATCACCGTTTGCTGTCTCATTTTCGTAAAGCCCGAGCCGCTGAGCCTGTCCGATGAGAAGATTGTACTGAGTCCCCCAAGAACGATCCTGTATCTGATCCTGTTTGCGCTGTCCATCGTGATCGTATTCCGTGGGATCCCCTACTGGATCGGACTGATCGTCATTCCCATCGTGCTACTCTTAGCGGACAGAAAAGCGCTGCTGATGGTTGACTACGGCCTGCTCTTCACCTTCGTGTTTTTCTTCATCTTTGCAGGTAATATGGCACGGATCGGTGTGGTGCGAGATCTGTTCTCGATGCTATTGAACAAGAGTACCCTGCTGTTCAGCGTGATCTCCTGCCAGGGCATCAGTAACGTGCCCTCCGCGATCCTGCTGTCTCAGTTTACCGATAATTACGCCGATCTTCTGGTAGGCGTGAATATCGGCGGCGTAGGCACGTTGATTTCATCGCTGGCGAGCCTGATCACCTTCCGGGAGTATGTCAAGCACAATCCCGGAAAGACCGGTTACTACGTGGGAATGTTCTCGCTGTTCAACTTCGGTTTTCTGATTATCCTGACCGGATTTATGTTCCTGTTGAAATTATTCTGATTACTAAACGCAACGCTCCGAGGAAGGCTTTACTGCTTTCCACGGAGCGTATATTTGTTTCTTTGTTGGTACACACTACGGCTACTATGTAGATAAGGAGCGCATATGTGTACGAGCATTGCAATGAACGCCGCCGATTTCTATTTCGGTCGGAATCTGGACCTGGAGTACGACTTCGGTCAGCGGGTAGTGATCACGCCGCGCAGGTACCCCTTTCATTTTCGCCGTGAGGCACCGATGACCGAGCATCCCGCCATCATCGGTATGGCAACGGTCGCCGATGGCTATCCGCTCTACGCAGAGGCGGCAAACGAGCACGGTCTGTGCATTGCGGGGCTGAATTTTCCGCAGAACGCCTTCTATTATCCCGAAGCCTCTGAATCCCGCCGCAACATCAGTCCCTTCGAGCTGATCCCGTGGCTGCTCTGCCATTGCAGATCGGTGGCAGAGGTGCGAGAGCTGCTGACCAAGACTCGTCTGGTGGCCATCCCCTTCAGCAAGATCCTACCGTTGACGCCCCTCCATTGGCATATTGCCGATCGAAATGCGTCTATTGCAGTAGAACCTACGGCAAGCGGTCTGCAGATCTACGATAACCCTATCGGCGTGCTGACCAACAACCCACCGTTCCCCTTTCATCGGGCGAATCTGTGTCGCTATATGCACCTGTCGCCCGCTCCGCCCCGCAATCATCTGAGAGGGATCGACGGCATTGCCCCCTTCGGCGCAGGGATGGGCGCCATCGGACTGCCGGGCGACACCTCCTCGCCCTCCCGATTCGTGCGCGAGGCGTTTCTCTTGCATCACTCCCGTCCCGCCGAGCCTGCCGACGAGGACGCTTGTGTGAATCAGTTCTTCCATCTGCTCTCGGCGGTGGAGATGGTCCGCGGAAGCGTGATCCTGGGAGACGGCAGTCTCGAATTTACCCGCTACTCCTCCTGCATCAACGCCGATCGAGGGATCTATTATTACGCTACCTACGAAAACCGCACGATCCGCGCGGTAGAGCTGTGCGGTAGGGAAGAGGGCGTGGAGCTTTTGGAGCTTGCGCTGTAAAGAAACCCGCCCGTTTCGAGACGATTCGAAACGGGCGGGTCTTTGTTGACTCAGATATAGATTCCCATCGATTTGAAGTAGGATCTTCGCATAAAAAACAGGATGATCCCGATGCCGTAGGCACTCCCGATCCCCAGCAGGTAGAGCAGGATGTCGATCCACGGATTCCACCAGATCGCCCATCGGACGGTATACAGTACCGCCAGCAAAAGGATACAGCCACCCATCAGAATGAACAGTGGCCATACCGTTTTGCGGAAATTACGCATACACTCCTTCTGCTGAGCATTGGGCAGATCGTAGTAGAGGCGCATCCCGTTCTCGGCGGCAAGCTGTCGGAGCTTTGTATATCGGCTGAGCCGGAAGGTCATTTGGATCACACTCAGCCGCTTGATGATACGCAGACACAGGAAGCTGAACACCAGCATCAGGATCGTGGAAAAGGCGATCAGCATCGGTTGGTCGTCGGCGTTTCCGGTGGAATTTGCGACTTCATTTCGATCAAGTGCCAGTATTGCGGATAGCAAAAACAGGAAGGTAAGAAAAGCGGTGACGGCAACGCCCGCGATGGCAAAGCCGTATTTACACTTGTCCCACCCGGTCATTTTTTTCGGCTCCGCTATCGGAGTGGGCGCGGGCTCCGCGGCGGCAGGCTCTGTGGCAGGTGCGATGCCCAGCAGCTCGTTTGCACTGATTTGTAATGCCTCGCAGAGTGCGGGTAGAAGCGCGATGTCGGGATTGGCATCCTCGGTTTCCCATTTGCTGACCGCTTTATTGGTCACGTGCAAGCGCTCGGCAAGCTGAGCCTGGGTCATTCCAAGGGCTTTTCTTCTTTCCTTGATGCGCTCGCCCAACATGGATTTATCGGACATATGGTCGTCCTCCTGTCTTGGTTTGAGACGATTATAGCAGATCACGGCGCAAATTGCAATAGAATCGAGTCGAACGTTGGTAGAATCGGGGAAATGGAGTGGTTATTTATGTTTGTCGGTGTTTTTCTCAAATATTCTTTTCCATTTCGGCAGTGGGACCGTAGTTCACCGGCCAATCTGCATAGGAGCTGAGTACCTCACACTGCACGCATCGCTCGCCACTGTAGACCCATTTCACATCACCGTTCTCTCGGCGGTGAAATCCAATGCGAATGTTATAATGCTTACATCCGCAAAGCTTACACTTGACATTTTTGGTGCGAACCTCGTGCCATAATTCTTCGCCGTCCAGCAGGATCTTCTGCGTCCCGCACTCGGCGCAGGTGACGCGAATCACACCCTCGTCGCCGTGGAGCTTCAGGGCAAAAACGTCTTTTCCGCAGGTGTGGCATATTACGGGATGCACGTCCAGCTTATCCAGCTCCGAATAAAGGCGGAGATACTCGTCAATGTCGGTGGCAGAACTGCCTGTCCAGAATTTTTTCGTTTTATCGATCATAGGTTTCGTTCCCTCCGTTTGATTTGTTTTTCATAATTCCTCCACCGAGTTCAGATACGCCTCAATGACCTCCAGAAACTGCTCGCCGTAGCGTTGGGCTTTGATCTGTCCCACGCCCGACACCTCCAGCAATTCGCGGAAGGACGTATAACCGAAATGCTCACGAAAACGGTGAATTTATCCATATTGCCTCCGAGATTGATCGTATAGGTCTATTCTATCATACACTACGGTGGATGTCAAGAAAAAACGAGCGTTTTATAGGAGGCGGCGGGTAGATGATTGCGCGTTCACAAAATCATCAAAAACATATGCGATAATTAATACAAAGAATTTCAAAACCTGTAGTTTTTTTGCAAAAATCCGTAGTGTATGGTTGAGGCAGAAAGGAGGCGTATAGATGGATGACGATAAGATTATCGAATTGTTCTTTGCCCGTGACGAGAGCGCCATTGGGGCGCTGGACGGCAAGTACGGCAAAGAAAGCCGCCGAATATCGGCAAATATCTTAGGAAACAGGATGGATGCGGAGGAATGTGTCAACGACGCTTACCTCGGTGTTTGGAACTCGGTACCGCCCAATCGACCGAGGCCGTTATTGACCTATTTGTGCCGTATTGTCCGAAACGTTTCCATCAAACGCTATCACGAAAACACAGCCACCAAACGAAACAGCCGATACGATGTTGCTTTGGACGAAATTGAAGAATGCCTCTCCTCTCCAAACAGCGTGGAAGCTGAATACGACAATGCGGAGCTTGCGCGGATCATTGAGTCTTTCCTGGATACCCTTACTGCCGAAAACAGAGTGATATTTATGCGCAGATATTGGTTTTCGGACACCTACGAGGAAATCGCGAGGAGCGTAGGGCTTACAAAAAAGAACGTGTCCGTGCGTCTGACCCGTCTGCGCAAGCAAATGCAAATCTACTTGAATGAGAAAGGAATATCTATATGACGATGAAAAACTTTTCCGAAGCAATGAATCAGATCGGAGATCAATACATAAACGAATCGGTTGAATACAAGGTAGCCGAAAGGAAGGCCACCGCAAGACCTTGGGTCAGATTTGGAGCGGTAGCGGCTTGTATGGCGATCCTGCTGGGCGGAGCCATCCCGGCAATCCATTATCGGAACGGGGCGGAGACGGAGAGCGTTCTCCAAGGCTTAGGCAATCAGACAGCCCAGCCAGGCGGGGACGCCTCCGATCTTGAGGAGATCGATCCGATCGTCGCGAGCATTGCGGTATTCCCTCCACAGGAAAACATCCGTGACGTTGAGTCTGCTACGATCACCCCCATTTCGGAAGAAGTGGCGCGCGCGACCGATCTCGGTGCGTATCTGCCGTCGCAGCTCCCCGACGGATTTCATTTCAAAAAAGCGACTCTGTATGAAACCACGATGAAAAACGGCACGCAATATTCCATGTTGTACGTAACTTATACGACCAGCGACGATCTGTATGCCGCCGATCGCAGGGAATTTACGGTTCAGCTTTACGACCATACGATTCCAACGGATAAAACTATATTCGATGCAAAGGATCTTCCCGGTTTTGTGGAGGAAAGAGCGGATAATTCCACGTTTCACGTTTCCTATGGTGATATTTATGTAGGAATGTCCCCGAGTTCCCTTACCAACGACGAGATTCTCGCGGTGCTCGGTTCTATTGTCAAATAGTCAGTATACCCGAAAACTCCGGGACACGGCATCGGTTGGCGGCGCTGTGTTCCGGAGTTCGCGATGATTGTTTTTTCGAATTTATCCTCAGCCCAAAACGCCCAAAAGGCTTGCTGTGGCAGTAAGCCACCGCAGGTGGCGTCTGCATTGCAGTTGCGACGGGAGATCGATTGGGTTCGATTCCCTCCAAATCTATCTCCAACAAAAAATGCACCCAGCGGGTGCATTTTTCAAACAGCCAGCCCGCAGGGCTTGCTGTGGAGCAGGCGACGGGAATCGAACCCGCGTGTCTGGCTTGGGAAGCGAGCGCTCTGCCATTGAGCTACGCCTGCAGAGCAGTAAATCCGCTTTGCGGATTTACTGCGCAAATTCGCGAAGCGAACTTGGTCTACTTCCATATTATAGCACACCGAAACGCAAATTGCAATACCTTTCCCGCAGAAACTTCTCGACAAATTTATGCAACAAATCAGCCCCGCAAGTATTTGCGGGGCTACAGAAGTTTTTGGGGATTCCCAAGGACCTTTTTACAAAAAGGTCCTTGGGCCGCCGGAGGCATTAAAACTTATAAATATCGCCGGACTTGGCGGATTCGTAGATGCCTTCGAGGATCTGGGTGACGACGTATGCCTGTTCGGGCTTGACCGAGGGCTCGGTGTCATTGATAACCGCGTCGATCCAGAGGCGGGCTTCTCTTGCGGAGGGGTCTTCGCCGCCCTCGCCGTCGTAGAAGGCTGCCGCGGAGCCGCCGTTGACGGCGTACTCGGTGACGTACTGCACGTTGTTGCGAATGCCGTTGATCCGCAGACCGCCGTTCATGTCAGCGCCTGCCTTGGTGCCGCAGACGGTGGTTACCGCCTCGCGCACGTCCAGAGAGTTCAGCGCCCATGCGGATTCCAGCACGATGGTCGCGCCGTTTTCCATCACGATGAAGCCGAATGCGGAATCCTCCACCGTAAACTTCTCGGGATCCCATTTGCCCCAAGCGTTGCCTTGATTGGTGTCCTTGTTCAGCTTGTGATAGGCAGTACCGACGCAGTATTTGGGCTTGTAGTTGTCCATCATCCACAGAGTCAAGTCCAGCGCGTGAGTGCCGATGTCGATCAGCGGACCGCCGCCCTGCTCGTACTCGTTTAGGAATACGCCCCAGGTGGGAACCGCGCGGCGACGGATGGCAGTCGCCTTCGCGTAGTAGATCTCGCCAAAGGTGCCTGCCTCGGCTTCCTGCTTCATAAAGAGGGAGTCGGTGCGCTGACGGCTCTGATAGCCGATGGTCAGCTTTTTGCCGGTGCGCTTTGACGCATCCAGCATCTTTTTCGCCTCAGCGGAGTTGATCGCCATGGGCTTTTCGCACATGACGTGCTTGCCCGCTTCCATGGCATCCACCGAGATGAAGCTGTGGGAGCGATTGGGGGTGCAGACGTGGATCACGTCGATGGCGGGATCCGCCAGCAGCTCCTTGTAGTCGGTGTAGACCTTGGCGTCGGGGGTGCCGTAATTCTTCTTGGCTTCCTCGGCGCGTTCGATGATGATGTCGCAGAACGCCACCATCTCCACCTTGTCCGAGAGCTTCTTCAGCGAGGGCATATGCTTGCCGTTAGCGATGCCGCCGCAGCCGATGATACCGATCTTGAGTTTTTCCATTATTTTGTTCCTCCTTGGGTTATTAAGCATAGTATATCATAGATAATGAAAAAATGCAATAGATTTACGAAAGATTGCACAAAAACAACCGGGCGGCAAGTATTTGCTGCCCCTAATCAAAGTTCTTGAGGGGTATCGTCGCTCTAAAGAGCGACGGGGAACTTCTTTCAAGAAGTTCCCCTAATTATATCAAATAATCTCCTCAATCAGCGCCGCTACGCCGTCCTCGTCGCAGGAGAGGGTGAGGCGGTCGGCGGCGTCCTTGACCGGCTGACGGGCGTTTGCCATGGCTACGCCAAGCCCCGCCCAGCGGATCATGGAAACGTCGTTGTAGCCGTCGCCCACGCAGATTACATCTTCACGGGTGATGCCGATCTTCGGCACGAATTCGTCCAAAGAGGTGGCTTTGTCTACGTTTTCGGGCATCACCTCAATGAAAAAGGGCTCGGAGCGGTAGATCGCCGCTCGGGCGCCGAACAGCTCCTGCAGAGCGGCAAGATGCCCCTCTGCTGCCTCGGGCGGCGCGGTTAGCAGGCACTTGTGAACGGGGAAGTCGATATAGGCGGTAAAGTCGGGGACGGTGCGGAGCCCCATCTTGTTGATAGCCACCGCCTCCAGTACGATGTACTCGTCCGGCTCCTTGAGGGACAGTACCGTGTCGTCCTCGTAGCTGATCAGCCCTACCTCGGGATGGGCGGCTGCATACTTAGCAAGCTTTGCCGGAAGGTCGGCGGGCAGAAATTTTCCGCTCACCCGCTCGCCGCTGGCCGCATCGGTGATGCAGGCTCCGTTGTAGGAGAGGACAAAGCCGCCCTCTTCGGTCATCCTTGCCGCCTTTGCGATCTCCCGCACGCCTGCGGTGGGGCGTCCGGTGGCGATGGCGATCTTGTTGCCTGCCGCTCTCCAGCGGGAGAGAGCGGCGAGGGTAGCGGGGGTGATCTCCTTTTGGGAGTTCACCAGCGTGCCGTCTATATCCAGAACCAATAGCTTCATTTTCATTCTCCTTGCGATGCGCAATGCTGCGGACAGTATACCATATTCGCATCCGACTTGTCAAGCGATTTGCGTTTATTCTGTTTGCAGTTGTTTATTATGACGGTTACGGGATATACTAAAGTTGCCGGATCTGACGCTCCTCAGACATCCGGAATCATCAAGTGCGCAACATTATTATGGAGGTTTATCAATGCGCAAGACTATCAAAAGAGCAGTCAGCAGCCTGCTTGCGAGCCTTATGCCCGCGATGGTCTGCTTTACTGCCATTGCGTGCAGCAGAAATAAGAGCGGATCGCTCATTCCCGAGACCACCATCGGCATAATGGACAATGCTTCTCTGTCTGTCGGCGGTGAGTACACTTACAGAGGCTATGATACTTCACTCGGCAGCAACTGGAATCCGCACACCTGGGAAACCAATGCGGATGATCAGATCGCAAGCTATACCACTTCGCCTTTCGTCGCGATGTCCATCAAGGACTCCCAAAACGGCGTATATCAGTGGGTGTACGAAATGGCTACTTCCATCACGGACGTGACCAAAGACCACAAGGGCGACCTGACGAGGTACGGTGTTACTCTGCAGGAAGGCAAGACTGTTGAGGATACCGAGTCCGGCTACGTCTTCGAAATCAAGCTGAATCCCGACGCTAGGTGGGAAGACGGCACCAAGATTACTACAGACGACTATATCTATTCTATGCAGATGTTGCTGAATCCCAAGATGAGAAACTATCGTGCGAATCTATACTATGCAGGTGAGTCCGCAGTAGCAGGCGGTATGGCATATTACAACTCCGAGGCCCCCATCTACGAAACAGTGGTTTCTTATCCCAACGGAGAGGATCCTGTATGGGCATTCAAGGATCTGTCCTCTAAGGATGTTTATATCACTTTGGACGGCGATATGCCCATCGCAGACTATACCTTCTGGGAACTTTTGAACGATCATAAGTACGGTGACAAGGACGCTCTGAACGCTCTGTCGGAGGAGGAGAACGCTTACGGCTTCATTTTAGTTACCGAGGCTAACCGTGCGAATGTACTGAAGGCTATGGACGCATATCTTGCAGCATTCGACTTGTCGATCTATACCGACGAGGCCAAGACTACCGTAAACGAAGACTACTTCGCAGAATTCCTGTACTACTTCACCGAAACCTACGGTGACAAGGTCGAGTACGACAAGGTGGGATGCTATAAGGTTGATGATTACACCATCCGTTACGTTTGCCGGACTGCTATCGATATCAACTACTTCCTGACCTCCTGTACCTCCACTTGGCTGGTTCACAAGGATCTGTACGAGAAGAATATGGACGACTCTGGAACTCTGCTGACCACCAAGTATGCTACCTCTAAGGACACCTATATGTCCTACGGTCCCTATAAGATCAATTCCATCCAAAAGGACAAGCAGATCGTATTCGTTCGCAACGAGAATTGGTACGGCTGGCAGAGGGACGAGAAGGGGAATCTCTACTCCGAGACCAACTTCGAGGTGGATGGCAAGAAGGTACAGCAGTATCAGACCACCAGAGTGGTTATCAATGTAATGACCCCTGACGCTGCTAAGCAGGCGTTTATGCGGGGAGAGTTGACCGAATGGGAACCTACCGCTTCCGAGCTCTCTGCCTATGCTACGTCCGACCAGATGTATAAGGCAGACGAGACTTATACCATGTCCTTTTTCTTCAACACTAATGTGAACGATCTCAAGGAAATGGATAAGTCCAAGGGCAACATCAATTCTGTAGTTCTTTCTAACATCAATTTCCGCAAGGCGCTCAGTCTTGCCATCAACCGCGCAGAGTATGTAACCGTCACCGCAGGCTACAAGCCCGCATTCTCTTTGATGAACGGTCTGTACCACTACGATATCTACAACGATCCTGCCTCCTCATACCGTCAGACCGAAGAAGCAATGCAGGCGATCGTCAATCTGTACGGCGTTGAGTACGGCGAAGGCAAGGCGTACGCGACCCTGCAAGAAGCACACGACTCCATCACCGGCTACAACCTGGATGAGGCGAAGAAGCTGATGAAGACCGCTTGCGATGAGCTGGTTGCCGCAGGTCTGTACAAAGCAGGCGAAGAGATCAAGATCCGTATCGGCTGGGCAAAGGGCGCTCTCACCTCTGATGATAACGCTCAGGTTGCAGTAATCAATCACTTTATCAAGGCGGCGATCGAGGGCTCCGGCTTCGGCACCGTTACCGTTGAGGCGGTGGGGTCTATCTCGAACCGTTACGCCGATGTTCCCGCAGGCGAGTATGCTATCGGCTACGGCGCATGGGGCGGTGCGGCATTCTATCCCTTCCGAAATTTCTTAGTCTACTGTGATCCCGACTATACCGACATCAATGAAGCTGCTTGCTGGGATCCCACCGTTGAAACGCTTACCATCCGCATCAAGGGCGAAGAGGTAACCAAGACCTGGCAGGCATGGTCCAGCTCCATGATCGGTACGGGTGAATACGCTGACGCTGATCCGGCGACCAAGCTGCTGATCACTGCTACAATGGAAGAAGAGTACCTGAAGATGTATTATCGTATTCCTCTGGCAGCAACTACGGTTTGTACGCTGTTGTCCTATCAGGCCAAGTATTATACGCAGGATTATAACATTATGTATGATTACGGCGGACTCCGTCTGATGACCTACACCTGCAACGATGCTGACTGGGCTGAGTATGTTGAGCGCAATAACGGCCATTTGAGCTACGAATAAGCCGCCCGGATCCGTTTTGTGGTTTCTGCGGCGCATATGCCGACGTACAAGTGGAGAGACCCCGTCTCTCCACTTGTACATAGTGATCGGATCGAATGAGCCGTGTGTGAAGGTCCGATGGCAAATCATTCAAGGAGAAACACCATGATCAAATATGTTATCAAGCGGATACTTCTGATGTTATTCGTGCTGTTTGCCATAACGACCATCTGCTTTATGCTCATCAGAATACTCCCCCGTGAAATTCCACAGGACAAGGTTCTGCAGCAAGCATATCGGGATCGATGGGAAGCGCTTGGCTACGATGAGCCTTTGATGATCCAGTTTGGGATCTATCTCAAAAATATCTTTACAAATTTCGATTTCGGAACCTCCTGGTATGTGTCCCCCAATACCCCGGCGGCAGAGGTCTTACTGGATCGCTTGTTCCCGACCATTCTTGTCAACCTGTATTCATTGCTGCTGTCGGTCCCGCTCGGCTTGATGTTCGGCGTTCTGGCTGCAGTCAAGAAGAACAAATGGCAGGACCACTTGATCAGTACGATGGTCATCGTCTTCGTCTCGGTGCCAAGCTATGTGTATGCCTTCTTAGTCCAATACTTCTTGTACTTTGAGTGGGGGCTCTTCCCGTTAAACGTTTATTCCTTGGCGGATGCCGGAGGGTCATGGTTTACCTTTAAAATGTTCTACAGTATGGTTCCCGCGATCCTGTCGCTGTCCTTCGGTACGATCGCCGGACTTTGCCGCTTTACCCGCGCGGAGCTTACCGAGACCTTGACCTCCGAATATATGTTGTTGGCGCGTACCAAAGGACTGACCCGCTGGCAGGCGACCGTTCGTCACGCGCTGAAAAACGCAATGGTTCCAATCCTGCCGATGATCCTTTCCGGGTTTGTTGGTATTTTAGGCGGTTCGCTGATCATCGAGCAGATCTTCTCCATTCCCGGCGTTGGTCAGCTCTATATCAAGGCGATCAATCTGCTTGACTACGATCTGTTTATGATGGATACGATATTTTATACGGCGATCGGTCTACTGTCGGGCATCGTGATAGATCTCAGCTACGGGTTCATTGACCCCAGGATCAGAATGGGAGAGAAATAGATCATGGATAAGAATAATACACGATCCGGCATCCCCAAGGAAAAATTTGAGTTTGCCGATAGGGATAGTACGATCTCCGAAAAAAAGTTCAACCACAAGCCGATCGGCTATTTCCGTGATGCGTGGAATCGCTTCCGAAAAAACAAGGCTTCCATCGTTGCGGCGATCATCATTCTGCTCATCGTGCTGTATGCGCTGATCGTTCCCTTTTTGGGGATCAGCGAAGAAATGAATCTCTATTATGCCAAGAAAGGCCCCAGAATGACCTGGCTGCGTGCATTCGGTATTGCCGACGGCGGTGTGGACGAAGCGTTTAACGATCTGACCTATATCAAACTGCTGGCGATCGGTGCTGCTGCCGAAGATCGGGACGGAACCGCGTCGGTGTCTTTTGCCGAAGGACAAACGAGCGAGTATCAGCCTGTTCTGGAATCCCAAGGCTACACAGCGCAGGCACTGCCCGGAGGAAGATACAAGTTCACGTATCAAGCGCGGGTAGACAGTTATCTGCAGTTGGGATTTGTGAATATGCAGGTGACGCAGAGTGAATACGCGAAGATCCTTGAATGGCAGGAAGAGAGCGGACTTCAGGTCATCTATCCGCTGATCGATGAAAAGAGCGGGTACTTCTATTCGGGTGCTCCCGAGGCCGATAAAGCGAACTATTGGTATAAGACCAACCAAAGAGGCGCGCCTGTTTCGGTAAACGAAGAGACCGGTCAGGTCACCGCTCTGTCGCTTTCTACTGATCTGCGGCTTGAGGACAATTACCTCCGCGATGCCAACGGCGATCCCGTATATCACACCTACACCGGTGGAGGGGACATCCATACTGCCGCATACAAGGTGCGCGTACTCTATTACAACTATTATCAGTATCGGACCGGCTCTGAGCCGAACTATCTGCTGGGTACCGACAGCCAGGGTTACGATATGGCCCTTCGGCTTGCCAAGGGTATCCGTCTGAGTTTGCTGGTTGCCGTATTCGTTTCTGTCATCAACTTCATGATCGGCGGTATTTACGGCGCGATCGAGGGTTACTACGGCGGTCTGCTCGATCTGATCATGGAGCGTATTTCCGATATTCTGTCGGGTGTACCGTTTATCGTAGTGGCGACGCTTTTTCAGATACACCTTGCCCAAAAGCTCGGACCGATCCCCGGTATGCTCTTTGCCTTCGTGGTAACGGGCTGGATCGGAACGGCTTCCCGTATGCGTTCCCAGTTTTACCGTTTCAAGAATCAGGAGTACGTTATGGCGGCAAGAACGCTGGGTGCGCGCGATCGCCGCATTATTCTGAAACACATCTTCCCCAACACCCTCGGTACCTTGATCACGTCCATCGCGCTGGTCATTCCCGGCGTCGTGTTCAACGAGAGTATGCTCAGTTTTCTGGGGATCGTCAACCTTGGAACTGCTGAGACGACTTCTCTTGGTACCTTGCTGTCCGATGCCAGTAGCATCTGGACCAATTATCCCCACTTGATGATCATTCCTGCAGTGGTAATCTCACTGATGATGATCTGTTTCAACCTGTTCGGCAACGGTCTGCGGGATGCCTTCAACCCATCCCTGAGAGGCGTAGAGGAGTAAGCGTATGGATAACATTCTTGAAGTCAAAGACTTGATCATTTCATTCCGTACAGGAAGCGGCACGCTGAAGGCAGTCCGCAATATCTCCTTCACGCTCAGACGCGGGGAAACACTTGCTATTGTAGGTGAGTCCGGTTCGGGAAAATCGGTTACCTCGCGAGCCATTCTGGGGATTCTGGCGGGCAACGCCATCGTGGAGGGCGGCGAGATCCTTTACGACGGCAAGGATCTGTTGAAGATCGAAGAAGAAGAGATGCACAAGATCAGAGGCGATAAGATCTCGATGATCTTCCAGAACCCTCTGAACTCGCTGAACCCCATCGTAAAAGTCGGTAAGCAGCTGACCGAGGCAATGCTTCTCAAGAACGCCGCGAACCGAAAAGCCGGCAAGATCGAATTCAACACAATGCTGGCAGATCTGAAAACGCATATGATCGCCGCTTCTCCGAGGGATGCCGAGGAGATCGATCGACTGATCTCGGATTTTGATCGCTTCAATATCGTTGCCATCAAGCTGGAAGAGCAGTATAATGCCGTCCATACCAAGCTGTCCGAGCTGATCGGCGATATCGACGACTTCCTCTTCCGACTGTCCAGGGAGCGGAAGCACGGCGGCAAGGAACGCTTGAAGGAGATGGCGAAGGCGCTTGCAGCTTTGCGCGCGCCTCTTTTGACCGATGGCTTCGAAGCCGATCTTTCAAGCAATGCGGCACAGCTGACATCGGAATCTGCAAGCTGGATCAACGCCAAGGGAGACAAGTCACAGAGCTACTCCGATACCCTTGTGTCGACGCTTGGCAAGGTGCGCGCATTGCTTGCCCGGATCACTACTGCCGAGCGTCCCAATTTCTTTCGCATCGGCTATTATGTGTATCGCAATCCTAAGGCTGATTTTGTTGGTATGAGCGTGCAGGAGGTCAATGAAATAACCCTTGGTGCTCTGGAAAGCGAATTTATGGGTCGCTTCCGTGCGCTGGAAGAGAAGGGATTGCGTCATTCCTTCGACATTTCTTGCGCGAAGAAGCAGGAGGTAGTGGCAGCTATCGCCGAAGCCAAGACCTTCTTCAAGGGTGACTTCACCAAGTCCGACGCTAAGAAAAAGTGCAAGGAGCTGACTGCGCTGGTACAGGCGTCCATTGACCGTCTGGTTACCGTCAAGGATAGCTTGGCATACACCTTCGAGAGCAGCTTGTCCGCGGCAATAGATACGTATTTTGCCGCAGTGGTCAATAACCCCAAGGAAGAAAAGCGGTTCGCTGAGCAGTCTGCAAAACGCCAGAAGCTGATCAATGCAGGAAAGTCCGTTGAGTGGGAAGTCGTTCCCAAGAGCGTTTACGATTCGGATGCGCTGAAGGCGGGCGTTGCGGGGGTCCTGGATCGCCTGGAAAAGAAGTATACCGCTGACATTGCCGCTTCGTCCTCGGTGGATTTTACGGCGCGCGGCGTTGAAATGATCGATTATCTCAAGGAAAAGGCATCGCAGGTCGTCTATAAGCTGACAAAGCGTATGGCAAAGGAGAAGGCGATCAAGCTTCTCGCGGAGGTGGGCATCAGCGAGCCTCGGGCGCGCTTCAACCAGTATCCCTTTGAACTGTCGGGCGGGATGAGACAGAGAATTGTGATCGCCATCGCGCTGTCTGCCGACCCTGATATCCTGGTTTGTGACGAGCCAACCACCGCGCTGGACGTTACCATCCAGGCGCAGATCATGGAGCTGATCAACAAACTGAAGAGGGAGCGGGATCTGTCGGTCATCTTTATCACTCACGACCTGGGCGTCGTTGCCAATATGGCGGATCGCATTGCCGTTATGTACGCCGGTAAGATCGTGGAATACGGTACGGCGGACGATCTGTTTTACGATCCCCGACATCCGTACACCTGGGCGCTTCTGTCCTCTATGCCCGATCTTGACTCCAAGGACCGCCTGGAGGCGATCCCCGGCACGCCTCCCAATATGATCTATCCTCCCGTGGGAGATGCATTTGCGGACCGCAACAAGTATGCGCTGAAGATCGATTTTGAGATGCCGCCGCCGAGGTTCGAGATTTCGCCCACACACTGGGCGGCGACTTGGCTACTCCATCCCGATGCGCCTAAGGTGGAGATCCCCAAGGTAATTACCGACCGCATTGCAGGAATGAAGCAGACCGGAGGTGCTGACAGTGGCAACTAAGAATCCTACCAATAATCTTCCGGATGATGAAGTTCTGCTGCGGGTGGAAAACCTCTGTCAATATTTCAAAAGCAAGTCCGGCAAATTCGAAAACCGCGCCGTAGACGATGTTAGCTTTGATGTGAAAAAAGGTGAAGTGTTCGGTCTTGTAGGCGAGTCAGGCTGTGGCAAGACCACTACCGGCAGATCCATCATCCGGATCTACGATATTACTTCCGGCAGTATCTACTTCAAGGGTCAGCGGATCTGCGCAGGTACGCGCGCCTATCAGAACGAGATCAAAGCGCAGAGACAGACGATCCGCGACATCAAAGCAGAGGGGGCGCCCGATGCAGAGGAACGTGTCAGTGCTTGTCAGCGGCAGATCCAAGAGCTGTATGCCCAAATCGAAGCCGCCAAGTACGATCATAAGCACTCGGATCATGTCTACGCACAGAAGCTGGTAGCGGAGTGCGATCAGAAATTCGCCGCTCTGTTAGCGCAGGCAGGTACTTCCCGGGAAAAGGTAGATCTGAAACGCCAGTACAAGGCCGAACGCAAGCTCGCCAAGAAGACCAAGCTGATCACCAAGATCCAGATGATCTTCCAGGATCCCTTCTCCTCGTTGAATCCCCGTATGACCGTCCGCGAGATCGTTTCCGAGGGTCTTGTGATCAACGGCATCAAGGATCGGGAGTATATCGATCAAAAGGTGTACGAGATCCTGGAGCTGGTGGGTCTGGTGCGGGAGCACGCGGGACGGTATCCTCACGAATTCTCGGGCGGTCAGCAGCAGAGAATCGGCATCGCGCGCGCGATCATTATGAATCCCGATATGATCATTGCCGACGAGCCTATTTCTGCGCTGGATGTCTCCATTCAGGCACAGGTCATCAATCTGTTGAACGAGCTGCGTGAGAAGCTGGGTCTGACCATTCTGTTTATCGCCCACGACCTGTCGGTCGTCAAGTATTTCTCCGATCGGATCGGCGTGATGTACTTTGGTAAGATGGTAGAGCTGGCGCCTGCTGATGAACTGTTCGAGCATCCACTCCATCCCTACACCCGATCGTTGCTCTCGGCGATCCCTCGTCCAGATCCTGATTTTGAGAAGGTGCGCAAGCGTGTCGCCTACGATCCGCTGGCAGAGCACGATTATTCCGTGAATCAGCCTTCTATGCGCGAGCTGACGCCCGGTCATTTCGTCTATTGCAATGATCAAGAGGCGCTCGCTTACCAAAAGGAGCTGGGGCTTTGAAAAAACGACTGATTCGATATTCGATCACGGTAGGGATAGGTGTCGTGTTGGTCGTATTGTATTTGTATCTGCAGGAATTTTCCAATGCAGAGACGCAGAAAATACAGCTTCGGATGCTGGCGGATGCGTTTACGATTTCCGGCGTGATATTGATGTTGCCGGCGGGACTCATCTGGGTGGCATCGGACGGCTTTTTTGACGGTCTGACCTATAGCGCGCGTCGGCTGGCCAGATTGATCCCCTTTACGAAACTCAAAGACGAACGGTATTACGATTACAAAATGCGCAAGCGCGAGAATCGTCCGCAGGGCTACGGCTTTATCTTCTTTACCGGCTTAGGTTTTTTCTTGGTGGCTGTCATTATGATCGCATTATTTTACTTGATCTGAAACAAAAATCGGCATAACAGATGCCGGTTTTTTGCGGATCGGTCTTGACAAATCACTTTTCGAGGTCTATAATAGTGACCGTGCAAATAATGTCGAGCAATGTGAGGTACTATAATCTATGGACAAGCTAAAACCGAAGCTGTTTTCGGTACTGAAAAATTATACCGCCGCTCAATTTGGCAAAGACGTAGTGGCAGGCATCATCGTCGCTATCATCGCGCTTCCCCTGTCGATCGCCCTCGCTCTCGCGTCGGGCGTGACCCCCGAAATGGGCATCTATACCGCCATCTTTGCGGGATTTGTCATTTCTTTCCTAGGCGGCAGCCGCGTGCAGATCGCGGGCCCCACCGCCGCTTTTGCGACTATTGTAGCAGGAGTGGTTGCCGCCAACGGTATCGAGGGTCTGATGATCGCAACCTTGATGGCAGGCGTGATCCTGATCCTGATGGGGCTCCTTCGATTGGGCAAGCTCATCAAATTTATCCCTTATCCCATCACCATCGGCTTTACCGCAGGCATTGCCGTTACCATCGTGGTGGGTCAGATCAAGGATTTTCTGGGACTTACCATCCAAAGCGCAGAGCCGCTGATCGAGACGATGGAGAAAGTGGAAGGCGTGGTCAATTCGCTGAATACCTTCAACTGGCAGGCGCTTCTAGTGGGCGGCGTTTCGCTACTGGTGCTGATCCTATGGCCGCTCCTTCCCGGCTTTTTCAAGAAGATCCCCCCTTCGCTGATCGCGGTACTGGTGGGGATCGGCATGGTTGCCGGCTTTTCGATGGAGGTCAATACCATCGGAGATCTGTACACTATTTCGGGCGGACTGCCCCAGCTCACCCTCCCCGCCTTCAACGGCGAGACCTTGGAGATCGCCAAGAACGTCCTTCCCGACGCTTTCACTATCGCCATTCTGGCGGCGATCGAGTCGCTCCTCTCCTGCGTGGTGGCAGACGGCATGATCGGCAGCCGTCACCGCTCCAATATGGAGCTGGTGGCACAGGGCGCAGGCAATATCACCTCTGCTATGTTTGGCGGTATTCCCGCCACGGGAGCCATCGCCCGTACCGCCGCCAACGTCAAAAACGGTGGACGCACTCCTGTCGCAGGTATGGTTCACGCGGTGGTCCTGCTGCTGGTCCTGCTGGTGCTGATGCCCTATGCGGCACTGATTCCCATGCCCACCATCGCGGCGATCCTCTTCATGGTCGCCTACAATATGTGCGGTTGGCGCACCTTCGTCCGCATCTGCAAGACCGCTCCCAAGAGCGACGTGCTGGTGCTGGTGATCACCTTCGTGCTCACAGTGGTTTTTGACCTAGTGGTTGCCATTATCGTGGGCATCCTCCTTGCTGCGGTGCTCCTGCTCAAGCGGATGAGCGACGTGACCCATGTGGAGGGCTGGAAGGATGGCAGTATCGCCGAGGAGTTGGCAAACGTGCCCGCCAACGCCATGGTCTACGAAATCACCGGCTCGCTCTTCTTCGGCGCGGCGGATGAGCTACTTACCATTAACGCCGGAGAAGGGAAGAACTGTCTGATCCTGCGCATGGTAAAGGTAGGATTTGTGGACGGCACCGTGCTCCACAATCTGGAGTCGCTGGTGGATACCTGCAAGCAGAAAGACGTGCAGATCATCCTGTCGCACGTCAATCCCCAGCCTATGGCTGCCATGAAAAAGGCAGGTATTATCGATCTGGTGGGCGAAGAATTCGTCTGCGACCACATCGACGCGGCGCTGGCAAAGGCATCTTCGCTGGCGAAGGCGGAAGAAACGGTAGAATAAAACGAACTCCCGCTGTGCAAGCAGAGGGAGTTTTTAAATTTGTCGAAAAATTCTTCGGCGCAACTTGCTATTGCAATTTGCGTTCAAAGAATTGTTATCTTCTCAAATGGATATCCAGCAATAAGATGGGAGTCTCTTCTTCGTCATTTTCTCCCTTCCATGCAACGATAAAGCGAATTTCTGACGATATTGGTGCATAACCTTTTTCCTTAAGTTTTACAAGCGTTTCAGTAAATGCCTTAGAAAACTTCGCTACGCGCACATCTCTACCGTTTCGCTCTGCTGTTAGATATACATCATCGATTTTAAGAGCAGTTCCGCTACGGAGGGCAAAAATAATTTCTTTCTTGCCCTTGAAGAAATCGAGCACCACATCCTTATGCGTTGTTTGAAGCATGATTTCGGAAGGTTCTCCATACACCGTTTGATCTGCAATATGCTCAATGCCCGGTATATGATAATTATCAAACAGCGAGGTATTCGTATGGATGTATAGATTGCTCTTGGCTCTCGTCATACCTACATATAATGCTCTACGTTCTGCATCCGTCCTGCCGGTTGAGTTTTTGAGCATCATATATACGTTATCAAACTCGCGGCCCTTTGATTTATGGATCGTTGAAACATAGATAATATCTCGATCTTGCTCATCGTAAAAGTCCTCGAAATTCGACTCTCTTAAAAACTCTTCAAAGTCTGTACGGTACTTTACGGAATGGGTTGCTTCAAAATCCAAAATAAGACGTCTGACATTATCAATGCAAGCACTGTTGTGATAATTGCTGAACAGTTCCTTTTTCGCGTTTTTCCATATATCATCTGAGATTACAGGCGAATGAAGATTCCTATCTATGGCATTTAGAAAAACACGAATTTCAAGAAGGTTATAAAGTCTGAATCCATCAAGCGATTGAATCAGCTTTGCTCTCTTGCCGTGCTTTAACAAAAGTCCAAGAATACGTAAAGCTTCGTCGTTCGTATTGGTTAGCACACACGCCTTACCTGTTTTATACGTTGCAAGCAATTCGTTAACGACCGCCTCCTCCATATTGGCGCAAGTGTGATGCGTGATTCGTACTTCTCCGGGTTCGTCCGCCACCGCTTCGATTGGAGCAGCTTTCATTCTATCGGAGATCTTTTTAACAAAAGCATTAGCCAACGCAATAACATTCGTTTTGCTTCTGTAATTCTCCGTCATCTCATACTTGGTCGCTCCGTAATAATCGATCAAAGTTCTGAGATGCTCGGAATTCGAACCACGGAACTCATAAATATTCTGATCGTCATCACCAACTGCAATAACTCGCATATCGTCGTTGATGGTCATAAGAGCTTTTACAAGCTCGAATTCATGCTCGTCCATGTCTTGTGCTTCATCGATGACCAAAACGCTTTTGGTGATCTTGCCCTGTTCCACCTCGCCGTTTCGAATCATCTCAGCGGCATCTTTCACAACATTGCTTGATCCTTCAAGCGTTCCGATCTTTCCGAGAAGATCGAAACAATACGAGTGGAAGGTCTTGATTTCCACAAAGTTTGCTGCATTACCGATCAAGCCAACCAAGCGTTTTTTGAACTCTGTAGCTGCTGCTCGAGAGAAGGTAACCATCAAAAGCTGTTCGTGTTTTACATCCTCGAGAAGCAGCAAAGACGCAAGTTTATGAACAAGAACTCTTGTTTTCCCGCTTCCGGGACCTGCCGCTACTACAATATACTTTGACTCAGCATCATTAATAATTTCAGCCTGCTTATCTGAAAGTTCTCCGAACAATTGATTGTACTTGTCCGGTGTAATATTGCGTTCAATTTCCTTCGCACGGTCACCCTTGAAATAAGTCGCTATGAACTTCTTGAAGTCCATATTGAAGTAGTCCTGAACAAACTGCAATGCCGCATTATAATCACGTACCATAAGGTTTGCGTATTCACCGACAATATGAATCTGCCTGATTTTTTGCTTATAGAATTCATCAAGCAATCGATAGTCATCAACCTTGTATTTGATACGGTTATCCTTAACTACGCGCTTAATTTCCATGCCATTATAAAGCACAAGAAATCCACCTTCGAGTTTTAACGCTCCTGTTTTGGACAGATATAAAAGAGCATCTTCAACATCGGAAAGCACCACGGGAGCATCGACAAAATCCATTCTGGGCACGGATTGGTATGCCTTGAATAATCCCACCAAAGAAAACTCAACGGGTTTCTTTTCTGCATCATTTTCTTCGTTCGGTGTTGTTTTGCCATAGAGCTCACCAAGAATGAATCGACAGATATCAATTCTTCTCTCAAACTTATCCATGAGTCGCTTCAGATCAAGAGAAGGAACAAGATTCACCGAAAAGCTATCTCGGTTTTCTTCTTTGGTTATGTAATTCTTTATCGTCAAGTAATGAAGTAGCGTTCTGATATTTTTTACATTAGAAGTCGTGATGCCTTCGTTTTGCGCTTCTTCATTAAGTTCCTTAAAGCCGAAAGAAACTCCTTCCTCCGTGATTTTTGAAAGGATAAATCTTTCAAGCTTTGCAAAGCGATCAAGAACAAGCGTGGATTTGTGTTGACTGTCCGAATCGTAAATATAGGCGGACATATCGCTGTAATCCTCAAGCAACCCTTCTTGACGCATAAGGTTAATAGATTCAATGACTGATTCTTTCTCAATACCAAGAATATCTGCGAGATAGTCTACACGAGATTCAGCGTCGGAATTACCTGCTGTGGCAATACTGCGGCTCGATATAAGAGATTTTACGATACGAAGAGCCGTGTTTTTTTGCTCTTCAGTAAACAGATCCGATTTTCGTATACGATAGGAAGCCTCTGTCATATCCTTTGCACGAATACTTGTGGCATAGACACGAGGAACGTTTCGCCCTCTTACAATATATCCGGCAGTTTCAAGGGCCGAAATTGCAGTCTTTACCCTTGTTTCCATTTCGGATCCGGCAGAATCGTCCCATCCTGCCTGACGTGCGATTTCCAGAGCTGAACAGCAAACATTTGGACGATTTTTCGTAAGATCTTTAATAGCCTTCCACACCTGCTGGATTTCGCTGATACTCAGTTTGGTCTGATTCAGAAGGATAAAGTGTTTGTCAAGATCGTTGTCATTGAACAAAACATAACAATCAGCTTGCAAGGAAGGATCTCTGCCTGCACGTCCAGCTTCCTGAACGTAGTTTTCAAGAGAATCCGAAATATCATAATGAACGACAAGTTTTACATCACTCTTATCAACACCCATGCCAAAAGCCGAGGTAGCAACGATAACAGATACCTCGTTATTCATAAAAGCTTCTTGATTCGCGATCTTATCATTCGACTCCATTTTGCCATTGTAAGGCAACGCCTTGAAGCCATCGCTTGTCAATTTGCTCGCAAGTTCAAAAGTACGTTTGGTTCTTGAAACATAGACAATCGTTGGACAATTCTTTTGCGCAATCAAAGAGCGTAGTGCATTATACTTTTCTTCATCAGTTTCTTTGTGTAAAACGGTATAGTGCAAATTTTCTCTTGTCGCTGTCGAAGCAAAAATCTCAAGGTCAAGATCAAGTTTCTTTTTGAAGTAGTCGCATATATCGGTAATGACCTTTTGTTTTGCCGTTGCGGTAAAGCAGGATACGGGAATAGGTTTCTTGTCCGTCTGCTTATCCTTTTGGAGCTTACGAATGAAATCACCAATATAAAGATAGTCGACCCTGAAATCTTGTCCCCAGGCGGAGAAGCAGTGCGCTTCGTCGATTACAAACCTTACAATATTCCGAGACATTAAAAGACGCTCAATGGTTTTAGACCGAAGCTGCTCAGGTGATATATAAAGAAGGGATGCTTTTCCGCTTGCTACACGTTCAAAGGCCTCGGCGCGTTCAATGGGATTCAGCATTCCATTGACGGTAACCGCATCTTCAATTCCTTTTTCGGCAAGATTGTCCACTTGGTCCTTCATCAGTGACTGTAAAGGAGAAATCACCACTGTCAAGCCGTGCGTTGCCTTGCCGGCCATAAGCGCAGGAAGCTGGAATGTTATCGATTTGCCACCGCCAGTCGGGAATACAGCAAGAAGGGACTTTCCTTCCACCGCAGCTCTTGCCGCCTTTTCTTGAAGGGGTTCCCCGTTATAAGTACGAAAGTTGTCAAACCCAAAGAACCGTTTAAGTCCTTTATGTACGTCAAGAACGCTTTGACAATAGGCACAACCATCTTTACACGGCGTGTTACAAAGAAACTTTATTACGTTCTCTATCTTGGGAAAGTTATGTGATAGCCAAGGTGGTGTCGTGGAATATTGATCACCACACCCAACAAGAGCAAGCGCATATGCTAGCTCTTTGGGATAGAACTTAACCAAAAGATCAATATCAGCATTCGCGCACACTTTATCCTTATATTCATCAAGGATCATCTGCTTCATATTATACTTGTATGGTCTGAACTCTACATAATCAAAGAAGCCTTGAAACTCAACGAAGTTATATAGCAAACCGCAAAAGATCTTCTTTTTTTCGGGCGATAGATTAAAAAAAGCATTCACCTCATCAAAGAATAAATCCTTTGCTTTTTGGCTGTCATTTACCGGGTTGTTAAGCTCTTCAACTTGGAGTTTGTCGTCTTTAAGAAGCCGATGATATGGTCTTTTAGGAAACAGCAATGGGGACAAATACAAAGTATCTATGGCTTTCGAGGAAAGCTTTTGGGGAGTGGCTTCTTCTAAGAATTTTATATCGTGATGAATGATATTATGGCCGCAAATATATTCTGCATCAGAAACAAAGGCGCAAAAATCCTGCACAGAAGCGGAATGAAAAATCCCTTTATCTGCACGAACAGCACCTATATCATGGATCTTCTTATCATCGATACCAACTTCGGTGTCAAAAAATACAATTGATTTTGCCATAACAATCAATCTCCAAGTGTTTATTTGTTTTCCAATGCAATGATTGCATCAATATTGTCGAGAATAAAAGTCTGGGCTTCTTTGTTGTAAACGACAACTTGATATTCGCCATTCATTCCGTTACGTGTTTCCAACGAAATGCCCAACTGTCTTCCGGTTTCGGTTGGACGTTTTTGAGACTTTCCGTTTACCGTAGGTTGCTCGGCAAGGGCATTGATGCTTAAAAGCCAACCAGTAAGCTGCTTGTAAGACAACTGCTTCATATGCTCTGTATCAACTAACGCATTAATCTTTTTGGCAATTTCACTAACGGATATTGGAAGTTCTGAATAAGGATATTGAGCAAGCTGTTCTTGTGTAATACCAAAGGAACTCTTTGCTTTTTTCTTAGGTGGAGTTATTCCGCCGTTTTCAATCACTTGTCTTAAAATGTCCGACACATAGAAAAAGCATCTGGTTAATCTTACGTTATTAACAACGTCATACTCAACTACCGGTTGATCATCAATGGGATTGATACCATTTGCAAGCTTATCAATAAATGATTTGGCGTAGGCAATTTTTTCGAGTTTTGTCATAGTTGTTTCACCTCGGTTACAGGTTGAGTTTTTATATCTCCATCGTCCCGTTAGCAAGATCCTTTGCCACAAACGGGATAAAGTAGAACGGTATGGTAAGCAGCTTTTGTTCGGGATTATATCCGTAATTGTTTTTAGAAACCTTGATAGCATATTCAAATTTGTTATGATTTGAAAACTTTTCAAGAGAATTAAGTGTTCCGCGACCCTTTTTAACATCAAGCGGGTAAAGCTTGTTATCGGATTCAATGATAAATTCGAGTTCTGCAGATGCTTTTCCACGCCAATAGAACAGTTTGTGTTCTTTCGCAATCAGTTCGTTAGCTACGAAGTTTTCAAAGAAAATACCGGACAAAGTGTTTTCTCTTTCGTTTGACACAAAAGACGCTGCGTTAATTCCGCTTTGATAAGAGAACATACCAATATCACCAAGAAACAAACGGAAGTTACTTTCGTTGTCGGGCATAAGAGGTGTTGTAATATGCTCCTTCAATTGGAAGGACTGATTAACAACATGCGCCATAGTAAGCCATTGAATGGAGGTTGCAAAATCTCTTGTCTTGCTCTTTTCTTCAATCAGTCCCGGAGAAAAGTTCTTGGATTCCTTGTTAAGTTCTCTGTAAATGTTTTGAAACAAGGTTCGGGAACGCAATACTGCTTCTTGGCTTGCTTGATACAGTTCCATATCTGCAAGGTAGTTATCATATAAAACTTTAAGAATCTCTCTTGCTTCAAGAAGGTTATTGCCGTCAATGTAGGCCTCTACTGCTTCGGGCATACCGCCAACAAGCAAGTATTTATAAACCTGCTCCATAACCAATTCGTGAATTTGACTGTCAAGGGGTTGCTTGCTCTCGTATGCCTTTTTGACGGTGTCATAGAGCATTCTATTACTGTTCATCAAGAACTCATCAAAGGTCATGGGATAAATGGTCATTTGATTGATTTTTCCTACAGGGAAAAGGAACTTGTCATTATTTCTTGAACCCCTCTTATGTGTCTCTCTTTGGAGTTTAATACGCACCATCGAACCGGTTGCAATTACAGGGATATCTTTGAAATCCTGGCAAAAATACTTAAGCGAGGAGATAATGTTGGGACATTCCTGCACCTCATCAAAAATCAGTAGTGTACTTTCGTTGATTTGCTTTCCTTTACGTAACGAAATGTATTCAATGATTTTTTCTGCGTTTGCTGTTCCGGAACAAAATTCACGGATTTCATCTTCTTTTTTGCAGTCGATATAGATATAGCTGTTCTTATAATAGTTTTCGGCAAAGAGCTCTTGAACAAGATAGGTTTTACCAACCTGTCTTGCACCCCAAACAATTAGAGGCTTCTTGCGCTTGTTATTGTTCCAATCTATCAATTTTTGCAAAGCAATTCGTTCCATAAATGAACCTCCAAGCAGTTGATATATGTATTATATCACAACTCGCACCATTTTACAATAGGATTCGAAAGTTATTTGCACCTTTTTAACAATTAAAACAACCGTTATTACCACCTCATGTTGAGAATTAACGATCTCGTTAATATGAATCGTTAATTCTCAGGATTTGTTGCACTAAATATCTGGATATACAGATAGTTTCTTGCACCTTTTCCTATGTTCCTTTGAAAAATCTTCGCAATACGATATAACAACGCATGTCCGGCAGCAATGCCAGATATGCGTTTTCGTCATAAAAAGTTTCCATTTTGGAGCAAAAAAAGTTTGGAGTACCCCTTGACTTTTTGACCCAAAACTCATATTACTTAAGTAGGGGGTAAAATCTCTTTCCTTCGTTTTTGTTCTTCGGGCAGGCAATATGTCCTGTTACGGAGTCAAAATAAATCACCAAAATTTTATTTACGAAGGGGTGTTTCAAATTCAAAGACTCTCTAAGCACGAAAAAACTCTGTTCGATGGCTTTAAGGATAGAGGGAGGACGGCACAAAAGATCCGAATAGTCGGGTAGTGCCACAATCCTCTGAGAACACGGCAGCATCGAAAGATGAAGATCCTGCAGCCTTGACGCACCAAGGAAAGCCCTACTGCACGGTGACAGCAACAGAATCTGCACAAGCAACGGCAAATGAAAAGATCAGTCCCAACTTCAATAAGAGCACGGGGCAATTGCCAAGACACAGAATTTGCAGACGAAAATTGATCCAAGTCCCTATTGTCACTACAACAGCAAAGTGCGGAACCACCTGTACGGTGTGGACGAAAATTTGGATAGCATTATGCTTGCAGGCTTCGGTAGCATGCTGACCAAAATCCTGTTTTCGTACAGAAGTACCGAAGTTTATGGAATTTTAATCGTTATGAAAATTCCCGCCGAACGGAGCCGTAGTTGGGGGCTTCGTAGCAATCCTTGATTGTTAATCGGTGACGTGCGTGAGGTGTTATTATACCTCCACTCTCATTTTGGGAGCATGCACTGGGGAGCACTTCGGTGACTCCATAGTACTCACCCTTACGGGAAAATTGAATATGATTTTCGTTTTGATATAATAAATGTTGTACCTTTCGAAATGATATATGACGAGTTCCGCGCGGTGGTTGCCTGACCTACAATCATAGCAGATAAAAGCGGAACGGCTCGTTTCGAAATGACAGATGACTGTCTTTTCGATATGATATATGACTATCCTTTCGATAGGGCAACAGTTTCTTTAAGACCAGAGGTCATAAAGAAACTGTTGCCGGGCGAATCCAAAGGAGTGGCTTACGTCAAGGCTTTTTTAGACCTTTAGAAAGCCCTCAGGTACAAAACAAGACTAAACTGAGTATGGATGCCAATGGGGATACTATGCCTTGACGTAAGCTCCTTTTGAAATGATATATGATAACCTATAATTTCGATATGATAAAAGATGATTCTCTTTTCGAAATGAAGTCCTATAGATTAATCATAGATAGGCGTTTTTCGATTGCGGCGTTCCGGCTGACCGTCGCTTGATACGAGATCAAGCACCGTACAGTCGGCTGAAAAGATTCCAGTAAAGATATGACTATCTTTTCGAAATAAGCGACAGCGACCTCAAGCGTTTCGATATGATATATGACTGTCGTTTCGAAATGACCGCGTAAAATTTTGGTCACGAGAATAATTTTCGTCAACAAAATGGATTTTGGTCACGAGATCGCAGAGATGGAAGATGGAACTTCCGTCCCTGCGGTCTTTTTATTTTCGTCAGCAAAAAGTAAGTTTTCTTGAAGATTAAAAAATTTCGCCTATGTTATAGAAGAACAGTACCCGCCCAATAATCCCGCGTACGCCATAAACTAACCCCGCTGCCATTGGACAGCGGGGTGTAGTCTGTTCAGTTTAGCCAAGGGAGCAAGGCTTGCCGTGCGCTGAACAGCTCGGTAAAGTATCGTTCCACGTTCAGGCCGTTGGCTGTGGCAGTAGCAGCAAGGGAGTAGAGCATCGCACTCGCTTCGGCTCCCTTTGCGGAGTCGGAAAAGAGCCAGTTCTTGCGCCCGATTACAAACGGTCGAATCGCAGTCTCAGCACGATTGTTGTCAATGGGGATGGCGTGATCT
>JAFTPF010000067.1 GCA_017463445.1 Clostridia bacterium | reverse complement strand
GGGGAGGGGAAAAACTTCGGCGTTTGAGATGGTTTTTCCCTCCCCTCGGAATAACGATGGACTTTTTCGACATGCTGAAACCACCCCTCGGGGTGGTTTCTTCTTGTCTCATTACTTCAATTTCTTCACGAACTCTTCCATCTTTTCCAGCGCAGTGGTAATGTGGCGCACAGAATAAGCGTAAGAGATTCGCGCAAAGCCCTCGCCGCACGCACCGAAAGCGGTGCCGGGGACGATTGCTACGTTGTTTTCGTAGAGCAGGCGGGTGCAGAAGTCCTCGCTGGAGAGGCCAAATTTGCCGATCTCGGGGAAGACGTAGAAGGCTCCCTCCGGCTCGAAGCAGGGGATGCCGATGTCCCGCAGTCCCTTCACGATCAGCTTGCGGCGGCGGTCGTATTCGTCCCGCATATAGGCAACGTCCTCGTCGCCGTTCTGCATCGCCTCGATGGCGGCGTACTGAGAGGCGGTGGGGGCGCACATGATGGCGTATTGATGGACTTTATACATCTGCGTGGTGATCTCGCGGGGGGCGAGGGTGTAGCCCATTCGCCAGCCGGTCATGGCGTATGCCTTGGAAAAGCCGCTGGCAATGATGGTGCGCTCCTGCATACCGGGCAGGTTGGCGATGGAGGCGTGGCGTCTGCCGTAGGTCAGCTCGGCGTAGATCTCGTCGGAAAGGACGAGGATGTTGGTGTCACGGAGCAGGTCGGCGATGGGCACGAGCTCCTCTTCGGTGAGGATGGAGCCGGTGGGATTGTTGGGGAAGGGGAGCACCACCATCTTGGTCTTGGGGGTGATGACCGCCGCCAGCTCCTCTGCTGTGAGCTTGAAATCGTTTTCAGCTTTCAGAGGCAGATAAACAGGAGTACCACCCGCCATGGACACGATGGGTCCGTAGCAGACGAAGGAGGGCAGGGGAACGATGACCTCGTCGCCGGGATTCACGCAGGCGCGTACCGCAAGGTCGATGGCCTCGGAGCCGCCCACGGTAACGATGATCTCGTCGCGGGGGTTGTAGGAGAGGTCAAAGCGTCGCTGCATATAGTTTGAGATCTCCTCCCGTAAGGGAAGCAGACCTGCGTTGGAGGTATAGTAGGTGCGTCCCTGCTCCAGTGACTCGATGGCTTTCTCACGGATGTGCCAAGGGGTCACGAAGTCGGGCTGACCTACCGTCAGGGCGGTGACGCCCTTCAGATCGTCGAGAAGATCGAAAAATTTCCGGATTCCCGAGGGAGCGATCTCCTGAACGGTCTTAGAGAGAATGGAATCGTACTGCATCATAGGGAGCCGGAACCTCTCTCGTCCACTTCGGGAGCCTCATAGACCACACCGTTGTTCTTGTATTTGCGGAGTACAAAGTGGGTCGCAGTGGAAATGACCGCCTCGATGGGAGCCAGCTTGGAGGCCACGAACTGTGCCACCTCCCGCATAGTCCGACCCTCCAGGATGACCAGCAGGTCGAAACCGCCCGACATCAGGTAAAGGCTCTTGACCTCGGGATAGTTGCAGATCTTTTCTGCAACCACGTCAAAGCCGCGATCGCGCTGAGGCGTGACCTTCAGCTCGATGACCGCGCTGACGTACTCACGGTCGGTCTGATCCCAGTCGATGAGGGCTTTGTAGGCAACGATAGTGCCGTTGTTCTCGTATTCTTCGATGGCGCGTCTGATGTCGCCGGTGTCTTTTTCGGTCATAACGGCGATCTGCTCGGGAGTAAGGCGCGCGTCCTCCTCCAGCATTCTTAGAATTTCTTTCATAGATGGATTCCTTTCGTTAGATAGTATGGGTGAGAATCGAATGATTCTGGATAAAAGCGATCTTGTTCATCCCCAAGGAGCAAAGGAGCGCCTCGGCGTCCTTGAAATTTGCCGCAATGGCGTCGGGATGGTGGGCATCCGAGCCGATTGAGATCAGTCTGCCGCCCAGATCCTTGTACAGCTCGATCACCGAAGCCTCGGGGAGAGGTCCGCCCATCCCCTGACGGTAGCCGGAGGTGTTCACCTCCAGCAGCATTCCGTGGTCGATGGCGGTAGTCAGCAGATCCGCCAGCTCGTCGCGGCAGAAGGAGAGATCGAATTGGTGTCCTGCGTTCACATAGTAGCGGATGGGATAGGTGATGTGGGCAAGGATATCGGAATGTCCCAGCTCGCACATCCGGGTCAGCTCAGCAAGATAGAGCAGCCACGCTTCGGAAAAGTCCTCGTGGGGGATATTCTTCATATCCCAGAAGGCAAAATCGTCGCAACCGGTCATGTAGTGGGTAGAGCCCACCACTGTCTCGAATCTGTGTTTTTTCAGAAAAGTCTCCGCTTCTTCGGGATACTGGGTAGCGGAACCCAGCTCGATGCCCCAGGAGAGGGTGAGCAGATTGCCGTATTTTTCTTTGGCTTCCTCCACTGCGTCCTTGGCGGAGGAGATGTCGTATGTATAGATGCCGTCCAGAACGGCGCCTATGTCATAATGATCGGTCAGGGCAAGATGGGTGATGCCTTTGGCGATAGCAGACTCGCAGATCGCGTCCAGCGTTGCGGCGGGATCGGCGTCGAAAGAGAAGCAGCTATGCACATGGGCGTCATAGGGGATCATTTGGTTCACCTCACAGTAATAGATCCGATGATAAGCAGGTTCAGGATAATCGAAATCATTATAGCACACATTCCGAAAAAAGACTACCCTTTTTCGAAATTTTGTTGAAAAATTTTTCGAAATGTGGTACAATAAAGACACCGTGAAGAAAGTGCGAACACTCATTGGTGTCTTTGGGAAAATTCTACGCCGATACGTCGAATTTTCCGATTCTTCACGGAATAATCCTAAAAACGATTCAGGAGGCGCGATATGAAGATCGGAGCGCAACTGTTCACCCTGCGGGATTTCTGCAAGACTCCCGAAGATTTTTCTCACACACTGGCAAGAGTGGCCGACATTGGCTACACCACCGTGCAGGTGTCGGGCACCTGTGCTTACGATCCCGCCTGGCTGAAGGCGGAGCTTGACAAAAACGGACTTACCTGCGCTATCACCCACACCTCCTTCGACCGTATGCTGGAGATGCCCGAGACTGTCCTTGCCGAGCACAAGACCTTCGGCTGTGACTACATCGGCATCGGCTATTACAACGGACTCCGTGAGGAAGCCGATCTTGACCGTTTGGTAGAGGCGGCGCACAAGCTGGGGAAGGTCTTTGCGCCCGCCGGTGCGAAATTTATGTATCACAATCATTACGAGGAGATGAACCATGACGCCGAGGGCAAGACCCGTCTGCTCTCGCTGATCGAGCGCACCACCCCCGAGGAGATCGGCATCACCGTAGACACCTACTGGCTCCAGTACGGCGGTGCTGATGTGGCGGATTATTTCAAAGCCCTTTCCGGACGCATCGACTGCGTGCATTTCAAGGATATGTGCGTGGTGGGCAAGGAGATCCGCATGGCACCCGTAGGCGAGGGAAGCATCAACTTTGGGAAGCTTATCCCCCTCTGCTACGACGGCGGTACAAAATATCTCCTTGTAGAGCAGGACAACTGCTACGGCGAAGATCCCTTCGATTGCCTTGCCCGCAGCTACCGCTGGCTGAAGGCACAAGGGCTGGATTGAGGCTCCGCCTCAAACTCCGGCAAGGGCTCTGCCCTTGCATCCCGCTTAGGGAACTTTTTGAAAAAAGTTCCCTAAGAACCTTCAAAAACTTTCGAAAAAGGACGGCAACTACTTGCCGTCCACGGAAGGAGAGAGGAGGATCATCTTACCGTCATACAAGAGACGATATTCAAACAAGATCTTAGCTTTGACGATGCCGTTGAGCGGATCTATCAAGATGTGAATGAGAAATGATCTCGTAGGGCGGGGGCTTGCTCCCACCGTAGCAAACAAGCAATTTAGAATGTGTAAATCCTCTGTAGGCGGCGGGAGCAAGCCCCCGCCCTACGGATGATTCTGTGCATTCCTCATAAACAACCAACACCCCGACCAGAAGGTCGGGGTCAGATTACTGACAAAGGAGCATTTATAACAGACTATCGGTAAAATGCACAAAGCAAAAGCTTACTGAGCCTCCCTCCGAGAGGGAGGTGGCACGCGAAGCGTGACGGAAGGAGCCTGCGCGACTAAATCAGAGCACATTGGCTTAAAAATGCATACTTTTTTGTGCTCGCGCTCTCCTTCAGTCGCCTTGCGGCGACAGCTCCCTCCCGGAGGGAGCCTCGGGTTTGTGCAACTTTTCAAACAACTTCTT
>JAFTPF010000066.1 GCA_017463445.1 Clostridia bacterium | reverse complement strand
GACGTTTGTGAGATCGTTGGTCTGTCCGACGAGAAGAAGTCCACCACCGTTACCGGTGTTGAGATGTTCCACAAGCTGGTTGATGTTGCTCAGGCTGGCGACAACATCGGTGCTCTGCTCCGTGGTATCGCTAAGAACGAGATCGAGCGTGGTCAGGTTCTCTGCAAGCCCGGCTCTGTTAAGCCTCACACCAAGTTCGTTGGTCAGGTTTACGTTCTGACCGAAAAAGAGGGTGGCCGTCAGAAGCCCTTCTTCTCCGGTTACAGACCTCAGTTCTACTTCAGAACTACCGACGTTACCGGTGTTATCAACCTGCCCGAAGGCGTTGAGATGTGCCGTCCCGGCGACAACGTTTCTATGAACGTTGAGCTGATCACTCCCATCGCTATGGAGCAGAACCTGCGTTTCGCTATCCGTGAGGGTGGTCGTACCGTTGGTTCCGGCGTTGTTGCTGAGATCGTTGAATAATTTTTATCGGAAACCGTGGGTAGGGCTTTTGCCCTACCCACTTTTCAAAACTTGAATATACTGTATAAACTGAATATCTTTGGGGATTGGTGAAATTCCATACCGGTGGTACAGCCCACGAACGCAGACGTTGTCTGCGCCGAGCAAGTGAAATTCTTGCGCCGACGGTCAGAGTCCGGATGAGAGAAGATAAAATTCGGAGCGGTTTGCTTTTTTCTGCAGAGTAAGGAAGGCGCCGTCTGCGATCCCGACGTCTGTCGGGCTTTTTTTATCTCGATTCAGTAAAGCCCTGCGACGATAGAAAGGATCAAAACTATGTCAACCCTTACCTCACGTAATAAAATGCACTTGCGGGTCTGGCGAATCGCCATGACCGCTCTTCTGGCGGCACTGGCCACTGTGCTGATGATGCTCTCCTTCAGCGTGCCCTTCATGCCGTCTTTTATCAAACTCGACTTTTCTGAATTGCCCGCACTGCTGGCGTCCTTCAGCCTTGGCCCTATCTCGGGTGCTGCTGTTTGTTTGATCAAGAATCTCATCAATCTGCCGCTGACCACTACCGGCGGAGTCGGAGAGCTTGCCAATTTCCTCATGGGCGTGACCTTCGTTCTGCCCGCCGGACTGATCTATCGCTACCGCAAGACCCGACTGGGCGCGCTGATCGCCAGCGGAGCAGGTGCGCTTGCTATGGCACTATGCAGTCTGCCAATCAACTATTTCATCAGTTATCCCGCGTATTCTGGATTTTTGCCGATCGAGGCGATCGTCGATATGTACAAGGCAATCCTGCCATCTATGGACGGACTGCTCATGTGCCTTGTGACCTTTAATATCCCCTTTACGTTATTGAAAGGACTTTTGGACGTGCTCCTGTGCTTTTTGATCTATAAGCCTCTTTCACCGCTGTTGCAAGGGAAGTTCATCCAAAATCGTGGCTGAACCATTAAGTTTTTGTAAATTCACGGGAAATACTATTGCAGTTTTCCGTAAAATCTGATAGAATATTTCATGATCCTGTAGATTCTTGCGAATCTTGGTGTATTACAGAACCATCATACAAAGGAAATCAGAACAATGAAGGAAAATAAGAATATCATATTAAAAGCGATCCTGTGGATCATTCAGGGATGTATCGTTGGTATTGGCGCGATTCTTCCCGGTGTCAGCGGAGGAACGCTCTGCTATGCCTTCGGAATCTATGGTCCCCTGTTGGACGTGCTGTCCAATCCCTTTCAAGGACTCAAAAAGCATTGGAAACTGCTGATTTTTGTACTCACCGGTGTGGCGGCAGGCTTCGTCTGCTTTGCCGGCGTGACTAACTGGCTGCTGAAACTCAACGAGGCGGTGGTGCTCTGTGTCTTCGTCGGACTGATCGTCGGTACGATTCCTTCGCTCTGGAAGGATGCAGGAGAACAGGGTCGAAGCAAGCTTTCCATCTTGGCGCTGGCTATCAGCTTCGTCTCGGTCGCCGCTCTTTTCTATGTATTTAAGAATCATTGGTCTCCTACCATAGCTCCGAATACTGTTGGTTGGCTGATCTGCGGTGTGTTCTGGGGACTCAGCTTCATCGTTCCCGGCTTCAGCTCCTCCACTCTTCTGTTGTTTTTCGGTATTTACGAGGCGATGTCGGAGGGTATTTCCCAGCTTGATTTCGGTGTGCTCATTCCGCTGGGTCTTGCAATGTTGGCTACCGTCGTATTGCTTTCCAGACTGATGAAGTTTATCTTTGCCAAATTCTTTGCGGTGGTCTCCCACTGTATTATGGGCTTCGTGCTGGCGACCACGATGATGATTTTGCCGTCCTTCTCGACTTCGATTACTAACATTTTCTTTTATATTCTGTCAATTGTTTGTGGCGCAGTCGCTTCCTATTTTTTCGGTATTTTCTGCGATAAAATCAGAGCGAAGACCGGAGAATAATCTCACCTATTTTTGCAATATACGAGAAAAAGTATTGACATTTACTCTTTTTCGTGATAGAATATTAGTGTAATAAAAATTCTTATCAAGAGTGGCGGAGGGACCGGCCCTGTGATGCCACGGCAACCTACCTTGCGGCAAGGTGCCAATTCCTTGGAGATGAGATCATATCGCTTGGTCAATGATCCTTGGAATTTCCGAGGATCATTTTTTTGAAATTTTCATTCCCGAAAGGATAAATATGATGAAAAAACTGTTTACTTCCGAGTCCGTTACCGAAGGACATCCCGATAAAATCTGCGACCTGATCTCTGACTCCATTCTGGATGCGATCCTTACCAAGGATCCTAACGCACGCGTTGCTTGTGAGACCACGACTACCACCGGCGTGGTGTCGGTGATGGGTGAGATCACTACCACTGCTCAGATCGATTACGAGAATATCATCCGTGAGAAGATCCGTTCCATCGGCTATGACCGTGCCAAATACGGCTTCGACTGCGACACCTGTGCGGTCATCAATATGATCCACAAGCAGTCTCCCGACATTGCTATGGGTGTGGACAAGTCCTTGGAGGCAAAGCAGGGCGACACCGATCCCTACGACATTGGCGCAGGCGATCAGGGGATGATGTTCGGCTTCGCTTGCGACGAGACCCCCGAGCTGATGCCTCTTCCCATTTCTCTTGCCCACAAGCTGGCAAAGCAGCTGACCGCCGTGCGCAAGGACAAGACCCTTACTTATCTCCGTCCCGACGGTAAGACCCAGGTAACGGTAGAATACGACGGAGACAAGCCCCTGCGTGTGGATACTGTTGTTATCTCCACCCAGCACGATCCCGACGTGGATCACGATACCATCGAGCGGGACATGATCGAGTGCGTAGTGAAGCCTATTATCCCTGCAGAGCTGCTGGATGCAGAGACTAAGTATTTCGTCAATCCTACCGGACGCTTCGTGGTAGGCGGCCCCATGGGTGACAGCGGTCTGACCGGTCGTAAGATCATCGTCGATACCTACGGCGGCTACGGCCGTCACGGTGGCGGCGCATTCTCGGGTAAGGATCCCACCAAGGTAGACCGTACCGCTGCATATGCGGCACGCTATCTGGCCAAGAACGTGGTTGCCGCAGGACTAGCTTCCCGTTGCGAGGTACAGCTGGCTTACGCTATCGGCGTTGCCAAGCCCGTTTCGCTGATGGTGGATACCTTCGGCACCGGCAAGATCGCCGACGTGGAGATCGCAGATGCCCTTGCCAAGCTGGTAGACCTGCGTCCCGCTGCGATCATCGAGCGGTTCGGACTGCGCGCACCCATTTATGGTCAGCTTGCCGCTTACGGTCATGTGGGCAGAGAAGACGTGAATGTTGGTTGGGAGAGCCGCGATCTGGCTCCTACGCTGGCTGAGGCGATCGGCTGATCGATCGTATCACGCATATCCGCGCACATTTTTGAATTGGTAGCATAGACTGTCCTAAGGGGGAGCCTATGCTACAATTCTTCTTTGAAATTATCGTTGCCGTACTGGCTGTGTACGGCGGTTATACGGCGCTCCACGAGCTGGCGGCGCTCGTTTGTAAATGGATCGGCGCACCGCGGTACACTTTGGAAGACAGCGAACCGAGAAATCGAAAGGAGGACTCCGAAGATGGAAGAGATGAAGGATCTGATCACGCTGGAGGGGACGATTGAACACGTCACCTATCAAAACGAGCAGAACGGCTATGCCGTTTGCGAACTCTTATCGGGAGAGGACTCCTATACCATTGTTGGGATCATGCCCTATATCGCAGCCGGAGAAGAGATCAAGGCGATGGGCAAATTCGAGACCCATCAGAGTTACGGACGGCAGTTTCGGGTAGAGTATTACGAAAAGCAGATGCCGCGGAGCAGAGAGGCGATGTATAAATACCTGGCCTCCGGCGCGATCCCAGGCATCGGAAAGATCACCGCAAAGAAGATCGTGGATCTTTTCGGTGAGGATACTTTTGACGTGATGGAGCACAATCCGGAGTATCTGACCGATATTCCGGGCATCACCCCCAAAAAGGCGAGAAAGATCCATGAAGCCTTTACCGAGCAGTTTGGTATACGGTCGGTGATGGTCTTCTGCCGCGACTATTTTGGTCCTGCCATCGCGGTAAAGATCTACAAGCGCTGGGGAAGCGGAGCGGTGGATCTGCTCAAGAAGAATCCCTACCTCCTTTGTGAGGAGATCCACGGCGTAGGTTTCGAAAAAGCCGATCAGATGGCGAAATCGCTGGGCTGTGAGGCTGACTCTCCCTTTCGCATCCGCGCGGGCATCAAGTACGCTCTCTCCCATAACGCCACCCACAACGGACATGTCTTCATCCCTCGGGACAAGCTGATCGGACTGTCTGCACAGCTGCTGGAGCTGCCTGCGGAACGGGTGGAGGAGATCGTGGAGGGGGGCATCAGCGGACTCCGCGTGATCCGCTACGGCTCCACCGATTGCGTCTATCTGGAGGAGTATTATCAAGCCGAAAAATACATCGCATCGAAGCTGGTGCTTTTGGATGAAGTTTGCCAGGCGGTCTCTGAAGGCAATCTGGACCGTATGATCACCCAGATCGAGTATGATGAGGGCATGACCTACGCCCGTATGCAGCGCCAGGCTATCCGCGCGGCGCTGACCGGCGGTGTGATGGTGCTGACGGGCGGTCCCGGTACCGGTAAGACTACCATCGTCAAGGGCATTATCCGGATTGCTGACCGTATGGGGCTGAAGGTCTCTCTTGCCGCTCCCACCGGACGAGCCGCCAAGCGGATGTCCGAGGCGACCCAGCAGGAGGCGAAGACCGTCCATCGGATGCTGGAGATGAAGTTTTCCGCAGACGGCAAAGCCCAGTTCCTACGGGGCGAAAACGACCTTCTGGAGGGCGATATCTTCATCGTGGACGAGGCGTCTATGCTGGACACGCTTCTGCTGGAAGCACTGCTGAGAGCCATCAAACCCGGCGCACGCCTGATCCTCATCGGTGACGCCGATCAGCTTCCTTCAGTGGGAGCAGGACACGTCCTCTGTGACGTGATCGCCTCCGACCGATTTACCACGGTGCGCCTCACCGAGATCTTCCGTCAGGCGCAGGAGAGCCGCATCGTTACCAACGCCCACGCCATCAACCACGGTGAGCTTCCAATCCTGGACGATAAGGACGGCGATTTCTTTTTTCTCACCCGTGAGGATGAGAATATGATTGCCAAAACCATCGTGGATCTCTGTCTCTACCGTCTGCCTCGCACCTACGGACAGGAGATCCGCGAGGATCTGCAGGTCATCACGCCCTCCCGAAAAGGTCGGGCAGGCACTGAAGTTCTCAATGCGCTCCTGCAGGAGGCACAGAACCCGCCCTCCGATCTGAAGAAGGAGAAACGCTTCCGAGATGTGATCTTCCGCGAGGGCGATAAGGTGATGCAGATCAAAAATAATTACGACATCCTCTGGACCCGTGGAGAGGAGGAGGGAAGCGGTATCTTCAACGGAGACATTGGACATATCGAGCAGATCAATCTTGCCGATGAAACGCTCGTTCTCCGCTTTGATGACCGCGTCGCCGAGTACGACTTCTCCCAGATGGAGGAGTTGGAGCACGCTTGGGCGATCACCATCCATAAAAGTCAGGGCAGCGAGTATCCCGTGGTGATCATTCCCGCCTACAACTACTCCTCCCGCTTGTTGACCCGAAATCTTCTCTACACCGCCGTCACCCGCGCCCAGCGGATGGTCATTATGGTGGGCAGACCGCAGATAGTGCAGGGAATGGTGGAGAACAACCGCCAGGTCAACCGCTACACCGGACTTCGCTACCTGCTTTCTCAATACAGCTGATGAATACCATCGATTTTATTCTGGATCTTATCTATCCGCCTTCCTGTCTTGCTTGCGGTGAGCTACAAACGATCGGCACACAAGTTCCGCTGTGTCCTGCTTGTCAGACCAAATGGGAGGAATTGCGCCGTGCATACTGTCCCGTTTGCGGCGACTATGAGACGGTCTGCGCATGTAAACCGCCACTCCTTGCTGATCTGATCCGCAATGTTGAGTGTGTGCATCTGGTGCCCTATGAACAAACGACCGTCGCAGGCAGCCTCCTGCTGATTGCCAAGGACGAGCGTCTGTTTCGACTTACCGGATTCTTTGCGGATGAGTTGACATCCGCACTTGCCGCGCGCGGCATTATGCAGGGGCAGGAGCGCACCGTGATCACCTACTTGCCCCGCGCAGTATCGCGCAAAGCGGACACCGGTGTGGATCAGGCGGAGTCCCTCGCCCGTGCGCTGGGGAAAAGATTGGAGCTACCGGTAGTGAAAGCATTCGCCCGTCGAGGCGCACCGCCGCAGAAGGAGCTGACCGCCGACGAGCGTCTTCGCTCGGCACGGCGCACCTACCGACTCCGAAAAGGTTTTTCGCTCCCAGAAGGCTCGACGGTCCTGCTGGTGGACGACATCCTCACCACGGGTGCGACGATGCTGACAGGTGCGGAACTGCTTCGCAGTGCAGGAGCGGGGAGTATCGTCTGCGTTTGCGTGGGACGGTCGGTGGAATCGTCGAAAAAACAGAAAAAATAGCGAAAATCCACGATTGGTGTTGACAAAATACGGAGTTTGTGTTAAACTATTCGTGTCAACAAATATCGGAGGTTACTTATGAAAAAGTTTTTCCAGGATTTCAAAGCATTTATCAAAAAGGGTAACGTGCTGGACATGGCAGTTGCCGTGATCATCGGCGCAGCCTTCACTCCCATCGTCAACTCTCTCGTCAATAACATCATCATGCCCGCCATCGGTTATCTCATCGGCGATATGAACTTCACCGACCTCAAGACCGTACTGGTTGAAGGCACGCCCGATCCTGTTTCCGGCGAGCTGGTTGGCGAGGTTGCTATCGGCTGGGGCGTTCTGATCGGTGCCGTGATCAACTTCCTGATCGTTGCATTGTGCGTGTTCATTCTGCTCCGCATCGTTCTTTCTGCCGGCAACGCTGCCAAGAAGCTGCGCAAGGGCAAGAAGGGCGAAGAGCCTGCACCCGCACCTGCACCTGCTCCCGCACCCGATACTCCCGAGGTTGCACTGCTTAAGGAGATCCGCGATTTGCTCTCTAAGAAGGAGAACTAAAGCAATCAAAAAGACGCACGATGCCGTGCGTCTTTTTTGCGTATGAGAGAGCTTCAAAGATACTGCTTCATTTCCTCAGAGTTCTTCTCCTCCGCTTGAATGATGCGGGTGCAGAGATCGTTGACCTCCTTATCACTCCCGCCATACTCGCCCTGATGACGGATCAGCTTGGCAATGCCGGTGGCGGTGCCGCGCACCATATCCTCCGCAATCTTGGAGTCCTCCTTATAGGCCATTGCTTTCATGGTAGACATTACCTCGGTAGAGATCTTCGCCATCACCGGCACGTCTTTGGGCTCACCTTGATGCTTGGCAAGCAGATCATCTGATTCCCGATATAGCCCTTGATACTCGGTGAGCTGACGGTTCAGCGCCTCCTTGAAGCCTTCATTTTGGGCGTAGGGAATCACCTTTTTGATGCCGTCAATGCCCATCTCCAGATTTTGCCGCATACGGTTTAACAGATCGATTTCGTTCATGATTTTCTCCTTTGGGGTTTTGGATAGTATCGCCGCTGCCATTCAGAATTATGCAACAAAAAACTACCCGATTGGGCAGTTTTGGCATGAGCAATTAAGAGAACATTGCTTCGATGTCAGCAACGGTATAGCCGGTAGTAAGGGTAACGCTCATGCATACCATGTAGCCATCGATCTTGCGCAGATAAAGGTACTGGGTCATGCTGATACCGTTGGCAGTAATATTGAGCGGTGTACGCTGATAGCTTGCACCGCTCAGGGTAACCGACTCGGTGCCGGCATTCTCAACGGTCATGCCGGTCATAGCGGAATCAAGTTGCTCCAGAGCAACCTCCAGATACTCCTCGGTGGATAGAGAGGAATTGCCGGTCTTAGCAAGATTTTCGTAGGCAATGCTGACGTTATTGCGGGTAGTGGGATCGGAAACCATCATTTCGGTGAAGTTTGCAGTATCTGCGATCGCATCAGCAAATTTGTCTTTTGCAAACTCGTCAGCGGCAAAGTTGTAGAGCTCTGCGATCTGATCATCGGTCAGATAAGTCCAGCCGTCGGGAGCGGTAAAGGTGATGCCGGTAAAGTCGCTCTTGTAGACATTGCCTCGGGGGAAAAACTATTCTTCACCTCTTGCGTGGCGAAGAAAAATGTGACGCAGATTGTAAAATGAAGTTGCACTACCCGATGGGGTAGAAATTTTCAAAAAAGAAAATCCATAGTAACAATTCCATGGTAGAATTGGAGTTGCCAAGACAACAATTCGAAAGGAAAGTCACTATGGACCACCTCAATT
>JAFTPF010000065.1 GCA_017463445.1 Clostridia bacterium | reverse complement strand
GACCTGCGCTATACCGTCCTCTACAACGGCGTGAAGGAAGAGATCGTTTTGGACGACGTGCCCGATCAGAACAGCTTTACCTTCCTGCTCCATACAAGCGGCATGACCATGTATCAGGCAAACGGAGTCTACTATCTCGCCCGTACCGCCGATGCACCGAACGAATCACCCTCAGCTCCGTAGTGGCATACGATAAGTATGCAGATATGTGCCAGGGTACAATGAGCGTTACCACGGTACAGGCAGGCTCGCTCTATCAGATTACCGTAACGGTAGACAGCGGCTGGCTGCAAGCCAACGCAAATGATTATCCCGTATCCATTGATCTGACGATGCTGGCAGAGCCTTATTCTTCCGATGCCATCATCGATGCCCCCGTATACAATCTCAAACCCACGCAAAACTTCGGCTCGTATACCTACAACCGGGTAGGCTATTACAGCGGCTGGGGCATTGGCAGAACGATCGTGCGTCCCGACGGGATGCTGAACAGCACGCTGTACCAAAGCCTCAATGCGAGTCAGGTCAATTCGGTGCTGTTCACCGTCACCGAAGCCACCGGCTCGGCGGATCAGACGATTCAGGTTCACAAACTGTACAACGGCGAGAACTGGACCGAGAGCAACGTCACCTACGACAGCATGGGCTATTCCTGCGGCGTGGTCACCACCGCCCAGCTGGGCAATAATGCAGAAACCACCTTCGACCTGACCTCGCTGGTGAAGCAGTGGATCAATGGCACCAACATCGCCTCCAACGGCTTCATGATGAAGGGTGTCAACGAAAACACCGTCAACAAAGCCTTCTGCTCCACCGAATTCGGCACTACCAGTATGCGTCCGTATATGACGCTCAATTATACGCCGATGATTACGGTTAGCCATACCCATTTAAATGTTTTGGAAGGAAAATCCACATCTTTTACAATCGATGTTTGCCCTTCTCAGTTAGAAGTATCTTGGGGGTGTGACTTTAACTATATAAATGTTGTTCCTCAATCGGATGATCGCACGATATTGGTTTATGGTAACAAGTCAGCGGTCACTTCAATAACTATTACAATAGGAAATACAACAATATCTATTCCCGTAATAGTAAACAAAAAGAACATGGACGGAACATATTTTATTAAAAACAAAGGAACCGGACATTATATGGAGGTGGAAGGTGGTTCAACTGCTGACGACGCTAATATTCAACAATGGGACTTCCACGGAATGAACTGGAGCAATTGGATCATCGAACTTCAAAATGATGGTTTTTACACAATCAAATCTGTATATACTTCAAAATATGTAAGTGTATATAGAGGAGCAAATGCAGGAGGGGTTCCCATCAAACAAGCCTCTTCACCTACAGCAGATAATGTAAAATGGAGTATAATTCCTACCAACAGCGGAGCATATCGGTTTGTTTGCAAAACCACTAATGGAGCGAATGCAGTTATTTCTGTCGATAAAGATGAAGATATAAACGGAACTAATTTACGGCAATATTTATATACCGCAGATAGTGATTACCGCGACGAATGGATCATCGGATGGGATGTGTCTATGCTCGGTGTGAATGTTAATGACAATAACGGTAATTTGATGAATACGGCAGAAGGTTTTGAGGACATCGAAACATTGTTTGTTAATAACGGTTGTGAACGTTTTTACCAGAATACCGATACTTTTTCTGCCGGAGTTACTCAAGATCAACTACTGCATCATATTCAAAATTCTACCATCACACTTGTTTGTACGCACGGAGATTATAATATGATCGAATTAACTAATGGGAATCTTACCGACAACAAATTATTACAACTAGGAAATCAATATTTTGCAAACTCAGAGTTGATCATCTATTTAGCGTGCAAGACGGGTGACGGCGGAGAAAATGCTAGCAATTTGGTTACAAAATCGGTCAATGCGGGCATAAACTCCGCAATTGGATTTGAAGACAATATTCCGCTTGATGCAGCGCAGGCATGGAAAAATAGATTTTTCCAATTGATGGTTTCGAATAAAGACAGTTCCAATCCAACATTAGAGGGACTGCTGATACTAACTGATTGGGCTATACAGACTCATCAACATTATAGTGGAACTTATGATGCCGATTCTAATGACGACACACCGCCGGAGTCATACTCTATGGGAAATTATGTTTTAGCAGGGAGTAATTCCGTTCCCGACGTATTTCCAAATTCATAAAGGAGATTTATTATGAAAAAATATATTATTTTGATTGTAGTATTCTGCGGGAGCTTATTATTCGCTTTATCATCGTGCACCCTCTCTTCGAACTCCGTAACCGACACCACTACCGAAGCTGTTACGTCTGATAAGCCCTTCTCATACTCATTTGAGATCGAATCAGATGATACTTTGTTCATAAATGATGCTTGGATCGGAGTAAATTGCGAAACGAATCGTATAACCTCGAGGTGTTTTGTTGACGAAACTATTGAACAATATCGAACGGTAGAATTATTCAATCAAACGTTCGAGATGGAATATGTACAATCTTTAACCGTGCCCCTGTGGAATGATTCTTGGGATTTGTATATGTTCAAAGGCAGCGAGGTTGCTAAAATTGGGGAGGAAAGAGTTCCTTTAAACGGCTGGTTCGTGCAATTTTCTCGCACCGATGGAAATATAGTTAGGTTTCGATTGCCGATCGATCTAATCGATCTTGATAACACTACCCCGGAGCAAGTGGCTCAAATGGGAAAGGACGTTGTGAAAGAGGTTGGAAATTACACGATTCCGGAAGATTGCAAACCGTATTATGACACTCGGGTGAGAACAGAAAACGATGATTATCTGAGCATGAGTATGGAACAAGGTTATTATATTCCGAATGAAGAGAATGAATCCGTACATCATTATAGCGTTAGTTACTATTGCGATTGGGAAGCTGCAGGCGAACGCATAGCTCCTTACGTGGAATTTGCAAGAGGATATCCGGAAATGGATATAAGTAGTTCTTTGTGTTTTGAGTTGCGTCATCATCAACCGATTCCGGAAAAATTGTTCAATAAAGTAGATTTAGAAAAGATTGATTCCGAATTGGAGAGTTATATCCGAGAAAACATTAGCGAGAAGTATTCTGTACAAGATATTTCGATTTCTTCGACTAAAACTTACTTTATGCAAGACGGTGTATTATACGCTCGTGTACAAACAAATACTTCTTTAAGTAATACCGAAAATGATGAATTGGTTGATTATACGCGCACATTTGTAGTCAAGTGTGAGTAATGTTCCCCCCTCCCCTTCGGGGGAGAGCGGGCGGCGGGACAGGCTACGGCTTGTCCCGCCGTGGGGGCGTGTTTTTCCGTGCTACCGGCTCGGCGGATCAGACGATTCAGGTTCACAAACTGTACAACGGCGAGAACTGGACGGAGAGCAACGTCACCTACGACAGCATGGGCTATTCCTGCGGCGTGGTAACCACCGCCCAGCTGGGCAATAACCAACCCACCACCTTCGACCTGACCTCTCTGGTGAAGGAATGGATCAACGGCACCAACATCGCCTCCAACGGCTTTATGATGAAGGGCGTCAACGAGAACACCATCAACAAAGCCTTCTGCTCCACGGAGTACGGCACCACCAGTATGCGGTCGTATATGACGCTCAATTATACGCCGGTGATCGACGTGACTTCATCGGTTACTACAGTCAATATAGGAAGCAGTATCACTTTGACCGCCAACGTTGAGCCCGAAGATGCGATCGTAACATGGAGTTCCAGCAACAATTCTATCGCCACGGTCAGCAGCACGGGCGTTGTCACCGGTGTCCACGCAGGAAGCGTGACCATCACGGCAACGGCAGGAGATAGCTCGTCCTCGGTGGAAGTGCGGGTGACAATTCCCGAAGGGGTTTACCGAATCACGAACAACTACAGCAATTTGTATTTGGCAACCGAATTATCTTGTGCATCCACGATTGATGTGAATCAAAGAGGCTTATATACATTGGAGCCCAATGCAACGAGAATAATGTGGCGAGTGTGTCATCTTGGTGACGGTTTGTATAGCATCCGACCTATGTCGAAGTTAGACTACGGATTAACCTATTCATCGTCCTACGAAGTTCATACAATATTCCGCGGTACTAATGATACGTTGGGAAGCACGATAAATGCTCAATGGAAGATTTCCTATGATAGTTCCGGCTATACAATTACACATCAAGGTTATAGTTCACGGACACTATCATTAGAGTCGGATACAATTGCATCCGGTGCCAATGTCGTCGTAGAAAGCAAAACTGCTGATTTAACTCGTCAACGATGGAGTTTTACCGCCATCACGAGAGAATACAACGGCGCGATTCTCTTTAATAGAGATACCAATGGGAATGCTTCAACTGCGACCAAACGTTACGTGTCTATTGGTAAAACCAGAGGAATTTATGAACTCGGCATTAAAGCAACAGCATATAGTACCGAGTCTATCGATCAAGATATGTATTGGACATCCAGCAATTCTTTGATCGCTCGGGTTAATTCTTCTACCGGACAGGTAACCGGCGTATCCCCAGGTACGGTTACCATCACCGCTTATAAAGCCAACGCAAGCGGAACGGGCGGAATTGGTACACCGGATTCGTATACGGTTGTTGTCCCGGAATTGCTGGATACGACTTATTTCATAGTGAACCGAGAACACAAAAAATTCATTCAAGCAGCCAGCATATTGGCCCCTAATTATGATACACCCGGATATGCGCTCGAGCAATGGGAGTTCGGAATTGGTGCACATCAACAGTGGGAACTTGAAGTACAGTATGACGGCTATTACAGAATTAAATCTGCTCTCAGTGGCTTATATATGGCAACACAAGCCGGAGGCGAGGGAAGTCAAGATATTTTTATTCTACAAGAAAACAAAGTAAATACTCCTCGTCAATTATGGAAAATCGAACTGACTTCCCATGGTTCTTATAAAATCAAAGCTAAGTCCTCCGAACCATATTCTGCAGACCTTGCTGTAGTTGCCGCTAATATGGTCAACGGAAGCTCCAACGGTATCCAAGTTCAGCAACGGCTTTATGTGGATAATGAGAGTTATAAGGATGAATGGTATTTTCGCATCAATATTGATGCTTCATTAGTTGCAATTGAAGAAACTTACGATCGTTCATCGTTTTTTGATGATGTAGTTCAAGATTTGTCCAGTATTGGATATAATTTAAGCTATAATAATCATACAACCATAACGGAGGGGGTATCAGTAGAGCAGATGCTCTATTTGATGCGCAATTCGAAAATAGTGTTGGTTAGAGCACATGGATTACGGCTTTCCATTGAAGTTACGGATGGGAAAATTAATACCAGTAAAATTAGAAATGAAGATCTAAGTAACGTAGAATTGGTTCTTTACGGTGCGTGCTTGACGGGAGTCGGTGGAAATACGAGTTCAAATTTGGTTACTGCGACACATGATGCCGGGGCAAGAACAGTTATTGGGTTCCAACATAAAGTTAATTCCGGGGTATGTAATCAGTGGTGCGAGCATTTCTTTGACTATTATACGCAGTATTACGACGATCCCAACAAAACTATAGAAGATGTGGTAAATAAAGCAAAAGAAATGGTAATGAACGACTCGAAATATTGTTACATTGATGAGGAAGGCGATATAGTTTCGGCAGATAAAATAACCATTGCAGGTGAATACTCATTCCCCGATTGATAGAAACATAGGAGGTACGATTATGAAAAGACTAATATTGGCAGCAATAATAATATGTTTATGCTTTGTATCACTGTTTGGTTGTAAAACCAACAAACCATTTCACACAGTTTTATACGCAGAATACGAAAATGACTCGATATATGAACAAAAGGAAGATGCTCGCAGTTACGATTTCATAGATTATATTGATCAAACGGCACCTACTAAGCGTCAATTGGATTTATTTGGGAATCTCTATAATTTAACTTATTCCACTTCCACTAGACGAGCGTGTTCTGATTTATTCGTTCATGTATATCAATTGGACGAAGTAGAAGGCGCGACTGTGCAATTTGACGCTCAAACTGGCGAGGTGGTAAAATATTCTGGTATTCCTCTTACGCATTCAATGACGGAAGAACAGCAATATATCGATTTTATATCCGATCTACTGGAAGGCAGATATGATTTGTCCGATTATCAATATTCTTGCACAACGCACTACAACAAATTTTACGACGAAGATTATGGAGATGAACGTCCCGGTATGGACTCCAAAACTGTAAAAGGATTTCGAATCGTAGACGAAAATGAACACGAAAAATTATTCTGTTACATTTTTTATTATTCAAAACCCATTGCGGGATATAAAACCAACGAACACATTGCGGTACAAATCGACGAAGACAGCATCAATTTGGAAATATACGATTTTGGCTATGCCGAGGCGGATTTTTCTGAGTTTCTAAAGTCGATCAAAACAATTAACGATCAAGTAGACGGTTATTTACGAACAGACACAAAGGAGAGATATACAATCTCCGGTGTGGAAATCGAATCTCACAGGTTGTTTCTATATAATGGCAAACCGCACGTTATTACGACTTCGACTATATCATATTCCAGGAACGATTCTTCCGATGAAACCTATTCTACTATGGTTGAAACGATTACAGGAGGAATGTAAGCACCTCACCTCTCCTCCCCAGTGATCCCCGACGGGACAGGCTCCGGCTTGTCCCGCCCATGGGGGCGGCTCGGCGGATCAGACCATTGAAATCCACAAGCTATATAACGGCGAGAACTGGACGGAGAGCAACGTCACCTACGACAATATGGGCTATTCCTGCGGCGTGGTAACCACCGCCCAGCTGGGCAATAACCAACCCACCACCTTCGACCTGACCGATCTGGTGAAGCAGTGGATCAACGGTACCAACATCGCCTCCAACGGCTTCATGATGAAGGGCGTCAACGAAAACACCGTCAACAAAGCCTTCTGCTCCACGGAGTACGGCACCACCAGTATGCGACCGTATCTGTCGCTGAATTATACACCGGTCACCGCAGAAATCACCCCCGACGATGATTTCATCAAAATTGGCGAGAGCGTACAGTTCTACTGCAATATTACCCCCGGCGATATAGCCTACACTTGGCGAGTTCACGACACGAGTATCGCTACTGTATCGTCTACCGGTGTGGTCACCGGCGTTTCCCAAGGCTGGACTTTCCTTACCGCAACATGGAGCGGAGGTTCACGGACAGTGACCATCAAGGTTGGCGCACTGGAAGAAGGCACCTATTTTATCGGCAATAAGCAAACCGGGAAATATATGGATCTGGAAGGTGCCGGCACCGCCGACGGAACGCCTATCCAACAGTGGGAATTCCACGGACAGAGTTGGAGCCGATGGGTCATTAAGATGCAGCGCTCGGGTGCCTATTCGATCCAAAGCGCTTACACCGGCAAATACATCGGTGTAGAAAACTCCTCCACGGTAGACGGAGCTGCAATCAAGCAATACGCCTCTGTTGATGATCAACCCGGACGGGAATGGTACATTTCCCAAACCTCCGGCGGTGCGTATCGCTTTAGACCCGGCTCGTCCTCCGGCATGGCACTGGCCGTTCCTGCAAGCGGCGCTTCTACCGACGGCACCGATCTCGTTCAGCTGGCGTACACCAATGATACGAATTATCGGGATGAGTGGGTGGTTGAACGACTTCTTCCTACGTCGGGATATGAAGTAGATTATTCCTACTCATTGTGGGATGAATATGTAAGTAATTGCTGTAATTGCTATGCATACGCAATCAATAATCAAGTATATCCTGGAACCAATTTTCTATGGTTTATGCAACAAATGGGCGAATACCAAGGAAATATGTATACATCATTTTCAGGAGAAAATATCTATAACGCAGTGGTTAGTGATTATCAACGATATAATAGCATCTATGATCAATCATTAGTGTTTGAACCAATTGGACGATATGATGTGTGCCCTGCTGGAACATATAAAGTAGCGCTTGTGATATCTAATAACGACTATCACTGGTATCGCCAAGATTCAGATGGTTTGTGGTCACATAAACCTGGTATAACTCCTGTTACACGATTAGATGCTTCAAACAAGTATATTGTTGACCCATTTACAGCTGATTGGGGTAACTATACTGAATTTGTTGGATATTTTGCGGTTTCTCCTTGGGGAAATATGTATGAAATATCTGATCCCATATATTGTTATATTCAGGGATATGTTGTATTGTATGATAACTTAATGGAATTACTAGATTCGTATTATGTTGGTTGTCCTATCATAACTAACACTATATTGCTTTCAATGATGTGTACGTATTATGCTAGTATGGAGGTGAATTCTCAATGCACAGAGTAAATGTTCTGATAGTTGTTCTGTTGGCTTTGTGCGTATTACTGTCTTCGGGTTGTGCCAAGACAACTACTATGGATACGGACATTACTTCGCCGTCAATATCAACCGTTGCTATTCTGGATGTAGAATTCGATTTCGATGAGAAAAAGCCTGTGCTCCAATCGGATATTGTTAATTTGAAGTCCGGAATGACATTGGGCTCTATCGTAGAATCTATTGGTAGCCCACATCCCAGCGAATACAGCGGTGTAAGATATCCACTACTCTATTCGTGGGAAACAGAGGATGGAAACAAACTGTATATTAAATTCGAAACCGATGATTACGACGAGTTTATAGGTAAATATCAAAACGGAGACTTCGTTCTTCCAAACGAGGAACTGATCTATGATGAATCCGGCATACGATTGGCAACGCCAAACGAGGTGAAGGTTCTCAAAGAATGGGTCAACTCTTATCAAGCTGTATATGCGTATATGCTCATCAACGGCGAGAAAACAATTTTGTTCAGTACAGATTAACTTTCATCAGCAAAAGTCCGATTCCTCTCCCCCTCCCCCTTCGGGGGAGCGCGGGCGGGACAAGCTCCGGTTTGCCCCGCCCGTGGGGCCCACCCTCCCCCTCCTGCGAGGGGGAGATTTTTCTTCCCCCACAAAAAACTTGTAAAAATCCGCAAAAAAATCGCGAAAACCCCTTGACAAGCCCCGGAAAGTGTGCTATACTTACCAAGTACGTCAGAGACAGCAGGGGGACAGCCCGCAAGGCGCGAGTCCGTAAGCATCCTGCCGAGGCGAAAAAGTATTGAATATCCCACCCAAACTCCGTTTTGAGTGTTTCTCTCTTTTTCCCCTGTCCGTACAGAGGAATTTTTTATTTTGGAGGTGAAACCAAAATGCCCAGCGCAAAGATTTTGGAATCGAAGAAAGCGATCGTTGCTGAATTGACCGAAAAGATTAAGGGTGCGAAGGCAGGCGTTATCGTCAACTATCAGGGTATTACCGTTGAGAACGATACTGCACTGCGTAAGGCTCTCCGTGAGGCAGGTGTCGAGTACAAGGTTTACAAGAACACCATGACCGGTATGGCTTGCGAAAACGCAGGCTACGGCGAGATCAAGGCTCATCTGGAAGGCATGTCCGCTATCGCTCTGTCCAACGAGGACGAGGTAGCAGCAGCCAAGATCATGAAGGAGTACGCAGACAAGATCCCTTCTTTCGAGATCAAGTGCGGCTTCGTTGACGGCGGCGTCCTGGACGCAAACGGCGTAAACGAGCTGGCAGCGATCCCCGCAAAGCCCGTACTGGTTGGCAAGATTCTCGGCGGCATGATGAGCCCCGTGAGCAAACTGGCTATGGTCCTGCAGGCGATCATCGACAAGGAAAACGGCCCCGCAGAGGAGGCTCCCGCTGCAGAATAAGCATCTGTAGTGTCCCGTGGCATCCGCGCCACACCTTCAGCGGAGAAGGACAAGACTCCGCAACATATTTCGCGGCACAGATCCGCATGACGTAGCTGCAAAGCGGCTACCACCGTCGCACAGCGACAAATTCATTTATTGGAGGAAAGAAAAATGGCATCCGAGAAGATTACTGCCCTGTTTGAAGAAATTAAGTCCCTGACCATCCTGGAGATGGCTGAGCTGGTTAAGGCTCTGGAAGAAGAGTTTGGCGTATCCGCAACCGCAGTTGCAGTTGCAGGCGCTCCCGCAGCAGGTGCTGCAGCTCCCGTTGAGGAGAAGACCGAGTTCGACGTTATCCTGAAGGGCGCCGGCGCTTCCAAGCTGAACGTTATCAAGGCTGTTCGTGAGCTGACCGGTCTGGGCCTGAAGGACGCTAAGGACCTGGTTGAGGGCGCTCCCAAGGCAATCAAGGAAGGCGTTTCCAAGGACGAGGCTGACAAGGTTGCTGAGGCTCTCAAGGCTGCAGGCGCAGAAGTTGAAGTTAAGTAATTTTAACCGATACACGAAAAAACCGAACCCGGTTGGGTTCGGTTTTTTGTTTTGTTTGATTCCAAGCAAACGCCGTCAGGATTGAATGTCGTCTTTTGCGTCCTCGGATTTTTCTGCATGATCCAAAGCATATTTGCAGCATTGTAAAACCAAATAATTAAAAGAAACGTCGTTTTCCGCCGCAACGCGGTTGAGGTCTTCAAATAATTGCTCGGTGAATCGAATAGTGCGCGGAATATTTGCACTTTTGAACTCTTTATTGACTTTGAACATGACATCACCTCGTGACTACAATTATATAATATGTTATAATCACATTTATATAACCACTTTGGTGCATTAAATGGTGAGGTGAAGCAAAATGAAGTTAATGCCCGGAAATTACGGAAAAGACTGTCCTGCCAATGGTTTTCACGCCGACGAAGACGGAGAACTGATTGAGTGTTGTTACGATGAATGCGACTATCTGATGTGTTGCACGGAGGATCTGAACGAATCGGCTTGTAAACGCTGCAAAAAACGTGAATGCCCGCATAATATCTGCAGCTCTGACACAAGACAGACCACCAAATAGACGTATCAACAAACAGCAGCAAAAAACAGCCCGTAGCGGATACGCTACGGGCTTTGTTCGGTTATTGATATTTCTCGATTTTCTCTGCCGCCATTTTCTTGGCGTGCTCGTGACGGGCGCTGACCTTGCCCTCGGGTACGATCTCGCCTGCCTTGGTCAGGGAGATCTTGGTCAGGAAGGGACCCACGATCTCATAGACCAGAATCGCGAACAGCGTGATGTTCAGCACCAGTTCGCCGCCGTCCAGCGTGTCGTACGCCTTGGACGCCATGCCCAGTGCAACGCCTGCCTGAGGGAGCAGGGTGATGCCCAGATATTTTACGATGTTGGGAGAGCACTTGGTCATCTTCGCGCTACTGAAGGCACCCAGATACTTACCTGCGGAACGGGCGAGGATATAGACCACGCCGACGACAACGATGGTCCACTGAGAGAATACGCTGAGATTCAGCTCGGCACCGCTGAGGACGAAGAAGAGGATGAAGAGGGGAGCGGTCCAACGGTCGATTCGATCCATCAACTCCTCGGAGAAGTCACAGATATTGCAGAAGACTGTTCCCAGCATCATACAGGAGAGCAGGGAAGAGAAGGCGATGTGAATACCGCCTACGGTGAAGGTCATAGAGGAAATGCCCACGGTGATCAGCACGAAGCCTACCGAAACGGCAAGACGCTTGGAACGGGAATGGAAGAAACGCTCCATGAAGTTGAAGATGAAGCCCATAATCGCACCCAGCGCAATGGAAAGCACCACCTCAATAATGGGCTCCAGCACCACAGACAGCACGCTGACCTCACCGGCACCCAGCGATCTTGCCACGCCGAAGGACACGGCGAACAGCACCAGACCCACCGCGTCGTCCAGCGCAACGATGGGGAGCAGGATGGTGGTCAGAGGGCCCTTGGCCTTGTACTGCTTGACGACCATCAGAGTCGCCGCGGGAGCGGTAGCCGCCGCGATGGCGCCCAGTGTGATGGCAACGGGCAGGGGAAGGATGTCGGGCATGGCGAAGTGGAGACCGATCAGCACCGCATCCACCAACAGGGTAGTGACCACAGCCTGCAGGATGCCGATAACGGTGGCCTGCTTGCCGATCTGTTTGAGCTGCGACAGACGGAATTCGTTACCGATCTCGAAGGCGATAAAGCCCAGTGCCAGATCGCAGATGATGGAGAAGCTCTCCACCTGATGGTGGGAGGTAAAGCCCACACCGTCCACACCGAGGCTACCCAGCAGGAAGGGACCGATGAGAATACCCGCCACCAGATAAGCGGTAACGGCGGGGAGATTGACGAGTTTGGCAAGGCGGGAGAGGAGAAGTCCCGCGATGAGAGCAACCGATAAACTGATAAATATCGTTGCGGTAGACATAATAACGCCTTCTTTCAAAATGATCGCATCAAAGAGATGTGGGGAAACGGTTCTTTGAACCATCCCGTATTATATCACTCGGAGAAGAGAATGTCAATGATACAACCGACAAAAGTCAGCGCGTTTCGTAGAAATATTTGTGCGGAATGGATGGCAACGCCCCTACAAAGGTGATGCGTATCCCACCATGCCGGTAGGGGAGGGGTGTAGATGTATACGCATCTACTGCTCCTCCCGCTTTAAACTTGGTGGCATCGAACGCCCCGCACCAACCGTCACCTCAGCGACGGGCGGGGGAACTATCCTTCCCGTATCAAACCCTCTTTACGGCAAAACAAAAACAAAACCCGCCGATGGCGGGTTTTCGGGAGTATGGAATCTTGACGGGCGATTTTATTCACCGTACTCGGCGATGTAAGGGAGATTACGGTAGATCTCGCCGCAGTCCAGACCGTAGCCGATCACAAAATAATCGGGGATGGTAAATAAGGACAGATCCGCCTTGAAATCCACCAAACGGCGGTCGGGCTTGTCCAGCAGGGTGACCACCCGCAGGGAGAGGGGATTTCTGGCTTTGAGCATCTTCACGATGTCGTTCAGCGTCCGTCCGGTGTCGATGATGTCCTCCACAATGATGACGTGGTAGCCGCTGATGTCCCGATCCAGATCCATAGTGATCTTTACCACGCCGGTGGAAACGGTGCCGCTGTAGTAGCTCTTGGCGCACATAAAGCCCACCTCGCAGGGGACAGTGATGGCGCGGCAGAGGTCGGAAAGGAAGACGAACGCACCCTTCAGGATGCTGACCAGCAGGATGGGGCGGCCGTCGTAGGACTCGCTGATCTGCTTGCCTGCCTTGGCAATGGCTTCTTTGATCTCCTCTTCGGTGATGACCACGCGTTTGATCTTGCGCTGATATTCTTGGATGGTTTGCAGTTTATCCATAGAAACGGATTCTCCTTGTCGAAACACAATAATATTACCTATATAATAGCACATTTTCCTCCAAAAGGCAATACGTTTGCGAAAGATTTCGACAAATTTTGTCAAGCTGACCGGAGGGCGACTTCGGTTCGTTGAACGGCGCAAAAAGAGCAACCCTTGCGGGTTGCTCTGTGAAAAAGCTTATCTTCTCTTGTGGTTGATTCTGCGGACTCTTTCTACGTCCATCTTGGGGTTGCGGTCCATATCCAGAAGTCCGTTGACCTCCTGGAAGACGTCGGTGAGCTGGGTGTAGCAGTAACCGCAGAAGAAGTCGCAGTTCTTGTAGCCCATGGTGATGTCCTCGAAGCGCTCGAAGAACTTCTCCTCGTCGTGCTCGGCACCGCCGTAGCCCCAGTTGTCACCGTGCTTATCCTTAGCCAGCGCGATGCCGCCGAACTCGGTCATCAGCATAGGCTTGCCGGTGTGGTCGTAGCCGTCGGCAACCACGGTACGGAAGCCGTTGGGAATGCCGGTGAGCATAGTCTCGGCAGACTTGTACTCGGGAGACAGGTCACGGGTGAAGGAGGCGTAATCGTGAACCGAAACGATGTCGGTCTGGGGATTCTCCCAACCGTCGTTGGAGGAGACGATTCTGGTGTTGTCCAGCGCGTGGATCATGTAGTAGAGCGAGTCGGTGAACGCCTGTTGCTCGGGATGAACCTTCACCTGATAGATGCCCCAGGACTCGTTCATGGGAACCCAAGTGATAATGCAGGGGTGGTTGTAGTCACGCTTCATGGCTTCCTGCATATCGCGGTAGCAGTTGCGCTTCATGGTGTCGGTGAAGCGGTAAGCGGAGGGAAGCTCCTCCCATACTAAGAGACCCATGCAGTCTGCCCAGTAGAGGTAACGGGGATCCTCAAACTTCTGATGCTTGCGGGCGCCGTTGTAGCCCAGAGCAATGGTCAGTTCGATGTCACGCTTCAGCGCTTCGTCGGTGGGAGCGGTCAGCAGACCGTCGGGCCAGTAGCCCTGGTCCAGAATCAGACGCTGATACAGCTCGTGGTTGTTGAGGTAGATTCTGCCGCCCTCGCACTGGATCTTTCTCATGCCGAAGTAGGTGGAGAGGGTATCCACTGCCTCGCCGTTCTCAGAGAGGGTCAGGGTCAGATCGTAGAGATTGCCGCATCCAACATCCCAGCATTCAAAGCCTTCCAGTCGCTTGTGGTCGTGGGGGAAGCAAACGATGGTGTCCACACGGTTCTCGATGGCAGCCAGAGTGAGAGAGGTCACGAACTTGCCACGGAAGGTTACGTCCAGTTTCAGGGTGCCATTCTTGGGAGTAGCGGACAGAAGTGCCTCTACCTTAAAGCAAGCGTTGTCATAATCGGGGGTGATCCGCACGTCCTCTACGTACTTCATGCCCACTGCTTCCAGCCATACGGGCTGCCAGATGCCACTGCTGGGGGTATACCAGCACTCGAAGGGCTCGGGACGGTAGGACTGCTTACCACGGGGATACTCGGTGGAGAGGGTGTCCTCACAGCAAACGGTGATCTGATGCTCTACGTCGCAATCCTTGGTCAGATGGGTGATGTCAAAGTGGAAGGGAGTGTAGCCGCCCTCGTGCTCGCCGATGAAGTGACCGTTCAGCCAGACTTTTGCCTTGTAGTCCACTGCGCCGAAGTGGAGCAGAACGCGCTTGCCGGCAAATTCGGCGGGAACCTTGAAGGTGCGGGTGTACCAGATGAAGTCGGAGTGACGCTTATCATTGATACCGGACAGCTCGCACTGATAAACGTAGGGAACGGTGATCTTAGTATCAAGAGCAGTCTTGTACATCCAGCCCTCGTCGATGCCGACACCGTCTTCATCGAAAGCGAAGTCCCATTCGCCGTTTAAGCAGAGCCAATTTTCGCGCACACGGTCGGGGCGGGGATATTCGCCGCGGGGGAGATCTTTGTAATCTTTCATGGGGGAATCCTCCAAAATATATTAATTGGTTTTATGATACCATAATGGGGGAGATTTGTCAATATTTACGATGAAATAAAAAACGCTCCGATTTAGTCAAGCGCAGGAGTGCCATTTCATCTTTCTTCCGTTTCGGAGGTCTCGGGGAAGGTGAAAACGCAGGTTTCGCCTTTCCTGAGTGGTTCTTTGCGCACCCTTCTTTTCACAAAGATTTGTTCCTATTACAAAGAGCGAACGATCCGCACTCCAGGAAGCCTCTTAATGCCGCCCTTCACCCCTAGATCTGCTCGATCATATACCGCCCGACCTCTGCCATTAACTTCAGCGCGGTGGGGAGCACTGCCTCGGGGATCTGCCGCAGAAAATTGTCCGCCTCGAAGGTGAACGCCCCCGCATACCCCACCTCCCGCAAAGCGGCGAGGATGTCCGCCCAATCAGCGTGACCCTGGTAGGGGAGAATGTGCTGATCCTCCATAAAATCGTTATCGTGAACGTGGAGGGCGGTGATGCGATGCCCCAGCTTTCGGATCTCGTCGGCGGCGTCCAGCTCCACCAGACCGCAATGCCCCAGGTCAAGACAGTAGCCGATGGTGGCATCGTCCAGCTCGTCCACCCAAGCGGCGGCCTCCTCGGCACGGGAACAGGTGCTGTGAGTGATCAGATTGCCCCGGAGCCGATTCCTCTGCCACATATTCTCAAGGCAGATCCGCACCCCCACCGCCTTGGCGTGAGGGAGCAGCGCACGGTAAAACTCCATATTGTAGTCGCGGAGCGTCTCCGTATTCTGTTTATAAGGAAGAAAGTGCAGAGGATGGATCACCAGCTCGCCGATGCCCAGCACTCCTGCCACTTGGATGGCGCGGACGAGACAGGGGAAATTGAACCGTTCCCACGCCTCAGGGGAGTTGTCGCCGAAGCGGAAGGGCGCATGTCCCTGAACGAAGCGCACGCCCAGCGACCGGGCATAGGTACGCAGAGCCTCTGCCTCCGCCCGCCAACCGTCTCCCATCAGCGGATGCCCCGGCGCGGTGAGGGTGAACATAGAGTAATCGATGCCGTCAAAGCCCGCCTCGGCGATCATGCGGATGGCTTCACGGTCTCCGTAAAGCTCGGCAAGACGGTCGGTCTGGGTCACCAGTAACATATGAAGTCCTCCTGTCGAAAGAAGTATATCCATCATCCGAACGTCCGATCCAGCCGTTCGGTCAAATCTCCCCGTGCCAGCGATTCCAGCACGGCGGGCGCCTCCCAAAGCGCACCCTCCATCAGGGAGAACAGATGGGTGCAGCATCCGTCAAAGGCGGGATCGCAGACGTTGTTGTAAACCAGCCCCCGCCGCTCCTCGTATCCGCCGGTGAGAAACAACCCCGCGCGGGCAAGCCCCCGAACTGCACCGCTTGGCGAAGCGAAGATCCGATTCAGCCGCAGCATCGTGCGGTGAGCAGAGACGATCTGTCCCGACCGTTCCTTCAGCGGAGCCTGGGGATAGACCGTACGGGAGAGCGCGGCGAAAAAGGGAGCGATCACGGCGCAGTCATCGGCAGACAGCTCTGCAAGATGAGAGACGGGGTCCACCTCCGACGGCTTCTTTTCCTCGGCGGCGATCAGCCACAGATCCAGCTCGCCCTCGATGGTGCAATGGGGAGCTTTTCCCGCCTTTGTGAGCTGTTCCACATAAGGATGGCAGGCGCTGTCCAGCAGATAGTGGCAGGCAAATCCCAGAATGTAAGCAAATCCGGCGTCCTGCTGTTCCAAGGGGAGGGTGGGGAGCGTGTCCAGCATACATCCGAGCACCTGGCGACCGCTGCGTTCGTGCAAGAGATCGCCCATGGTCCGTAAAGGCGTTTTCCGCAGCGGTTTATAATAAAAGAGGAGATCGGGCCCGTGCAGTCCCATCCGAAAGAGGGGGAGGTGAGGTTCCAGCCGCTCGAAGAGGGAGTGGGACAGGGTATTGATGATGGCGTCTCCAAAAACGCGGTGCGCATAAACGGCAGGCATGATCGCAGGAACCTCCATAGAAATATCGTTACTCACAGTATACCATAAATCACCCCGTTTCGCAATAGGAAACGGGAGCAGTTGTCGAAATCCACAAAGATTTCGGCAAAGTGACAGACACCCACCAGCTCTGCCTTGACAAAACCGCCCCCGCGTGGTACAATTTAACCGTAGAGTGCCGAGGTTGGTGCGAACAATTCCCGCCGCGCTCCTGTCTCTGTGCAGTCCGTACGGACGACGGAGACGGTGCGGATTCTCCCGCGCCGGTAGGGGCGCGCATTGCGCGTCCGCGCCGAATGATTACCACCGACCGTCACCTCCGTGTAGATCGCGCGAACGGGAGGAGCAAGCTCCGCCCCTGCGGTGGGCGGACGAACTCGCGCCCGCTTCCCCTGCCTTCATTTGCAATTTTCATCATAGATCGGAGTTCCTATGTTTTCTCTCCCCCAAACCGTTACGTCTATCCTTGCTCGTCTGGAATCGGCAGGTCACGCCGCCTACGCCGTGGGCGGAGCCGTCCGCGACCTAATCCGCGGCGTTGCTCCCCACGACTGGGATCTCACCACCTCTGCTCGTCCCGAACAGGTGATGGAGATATTCGCCCACGAGACGGTTATCCCTACCGGACTACAGCACGGCACCGTCACCCTGGTCATCGACCATATCCCCTACGAGATCACTACCTTCCGGGGCGAGAGCGGCTACACCGACCACCGCCGTCCCGACGCCGTGGAATTTCTCGATTCCATCGAAGCCGACCTTGCCCGCCGCGACTTTACCGCAGGCGCCATCGCCTATTCCCCCACCCGCGGACTCTGCGACCCCTTCGGGGGCGTTGCCGACGTCAAGGCAGGCATTCTCCGCGCCGTGGGCGACCCCATGACTCGCTTTACCGAGGACGGACTCCGCGTCCTGCGCGCCCTCCGCTTCGCCTCCGCCTGCGGCTTTACCATCGAAGCCGAGACCGCCCGCGCCCTCCACGAGGGGAAGCACCTGATCGCTCCCGTCGCCGCAGAGCGCATCTACAACGAACTGACCCGCACCCTCTGCGGAGCAGGCGTGGAGCAGGTACTGCTGACCTATGGCGACGTCATCGCCGTTGCCATTCCCGAGCTGACGCCCATGTTCGGTTTCCCACAAAACACCTCCTACCACGATCGGGACGTTTGGGCGCATACCGCCGCCACCGTCGCCGCCGTTGCACCTGATCCCATCCTGCGCTGGACCATGCTCCTCCACGACATCGCCAAACCCGCCTGTCACTATACCGACGCCCGCGGAACCTCCCATTTCAAGACCCACCCCGAAAAGGGCGCACCCATCGCCGACGCCATCCTCACCCGCCTGCGGGCAGAGCGCGCCACTCGCGAGGAGGTCACCGTCCTCATCTATCTCCACGACATCGACCTACCGTCGGCGCGTGCGGAGATCCACCGCCTGCTGGTGAGGCTGGGCAGAGAGCGCACCCTGCGCCTGCTTGCCGTCAAGGAAGCCGATCTGGCGGGCAAATCCCCCTACGGCAGGACCCACGGTCGCGACGTGATCCTCCCCGAGGTGCGTGAAACGGTGGAGTCCCTCCTTGCCGCGGGCGCACCGCTGACCGTCCGCGACCTTGCCGTAGATGGTTCCGATCTGCTCTCCCTGGGACTTCGCGGCAGGGAAGTAGGCGACACCCTCGCCCGCCTGCTGGAAGCGGTCATCGACGGAACGCCCAATGAGCGGGAGACGCTGCTCGGGCTGATCGGTGGCTGAAGCGTTTGCAAAATTTTCACAAACGAATATTGACAATTGTCTGAAAATGTGGTAAAATAGAATTACAAAACCGAGATGATTCCCCGAACATCAGAGAGGGGCTGATTCTATGACCTTTCGCACCATCCGCAAACTGTTTTTGGCAATCGTTTGCTTTATGCTCTGCTTTCTCTGCCTGAGCGGAGCGGTCACAGCATCGGAGAACTCCCCTCGCCGCGGCTATTTGCTGGGCGAGGATGAGGCCGAATACCGCTCGCAGATCGAGCAGTCCTTGAGAAAAGAGGAAGATTCCATTCGCGAGGATATTCGAAAAATGGTCAATCTCGCCTATGGGTATCAGATTGAGACCGACACCGTGTTCGTGGAATATGAGATGGATTACCGCGCTTTGCGGGAATTCGGCACTGACGAGAGTAGTTCGTTTTTGCCGGCAAGCTATGCAGATAAGCCCATTTTTCTCACGCCCCTAATCGGCAAGATTGGGGAAGAAATGCGTATTTTCGGCTACATAGGATTTCATCGCACCTCTGACGACGTATATCCAACGGAACGGTGGGTTACTCGGGTAGACGAAGATTTCCAAAAGGGTGAGCGGCACCACTATTTAGAACTGCTTACCGACGACGAGTTGCTGTCCCGTCTGCTGTCCGAAAAGGGCGCGGGAGAGGCGCAGGAGATCGTGCTGGTTAGGACGTTGGTTGGAGATTCCGTGAACCGCGTTGCCATGGTAAAGGCAGAAGGCGGCGTGTTCGTATGGGATCTGAACGATCAGGTGTTGGACGGCGACGAGACTGTGCTGTACGAAGTGGAGGAATTTATCGCGCTTCAGGATGATAAGGAAGAGAAGCGCGCAGAAGGATTTTGGGAAGCGGTGAAGGATACGTTGCTTACCATCAGTGCAACGCTGCTGGGTACGTTATTGCTTGTAGTGGCAGGTATCGCGCTGCTGATCGTAGTTATCGTCCTGATCGTCCGCAAGCTCATCCGCAAGCGCCGCGCCGCGCGAGGGGAGTAACCACGATGGATATCGCAGGGTGAATATTACTGAAACGAACGAATTTGTCGGCATTGCTTTTCGGGAAATGAACTATGGTAACAGTATAAAATAATGGAGGATCATCTATGAAAAAATGGAATCAAATACTCGCTTTCTTGTTCGCTTGCGTATTGGCAGTTTCGTCCATGACCGCTTGCAGGAACAAAACAGGCGATGGGAATGCGGATGATGCGAAAGCATACACGAACCTCTCTCCCGAACAGGTGTATGATGCTCTGCTGAATACCAATGATGCACAGTTTACGCTGGATCGGATCGTTATCAGCTCTGAGGATCGCCGGCATGATCTTATGGTCTATAAAAAGGATAACGACCTTTATTCAAGCACCGGGAATCATACGTCGGAATCCTCTCCTGAAAATAACTTCAGCAGCAATCATATTACAGATCAGGATACCGGTTATAATTATTCATATTCTGACGAGAAAGCCGTATGGATTCGCCGCGAGAGTACCGACGATTTCGGTTGGAAGGATGCCATGAAAATGTTGTTTCCTTCTTGTTGCGGCTCGCTCTTCACCGATGACGACAATTTGGAGAAGGTTGCTTCCAATCGGTACAAGGTTCGGGACGACGTCTTGGCTGACTTTATAGCGGAAGATGCAGATGGCATTCTCAATCGGGAGATTGGAGATCTGCCCTACCGGGTGGAGGCGTATATGGAATCTGCGGGAGCCGTCTATACGTTTTATGTGAAGGTAGAAACCTTGGATGGAACCATTCAAATTGAGAGTAAAAATATAGTGGAGTTTACTGATATTGTCATAGAGATTCCCGAAACCTATGAGATAGAGGAAAACTCATAACATTCCCCATCCACTCCTCCGACTGCGGTCGGGGGAGTTTTTGCATCCTTCCCCCTCTTCCCAAAATCTAAAAAACTGCAATTTTTTTCGCAAAAACCCTTGATATTTGCCACCAAATGTGGTAATATTATGGATGGACTCCAATCAAATAATTTTTGAGGTGAATAGTATGTCTATGTATAACAAGAAAACCATCGAGGACATCGACGTCTCCGGCAAAAAAGTGCTGGTCCGTTGCGATTTCAACGTCCCCATGAAGGACGGCAAGATCACCGATGCTAAGCGTATCGTTGGTGCCGTTCCTACCATCAAGTATCTGGCCGATAACGGTGCAGCGGTCATCCTCTGCTCCCACATGGGCCGCCCCCACAACATCTTCAACGAGACCGTAAAGCTCGATAAGAAGGAAAAGAAGAAGATCGAAGCTCTCCCCGTAGAGGAGCAGGCTGCCGCTACCGCCGCCGCTCTGGAAAAGGCAAAGGGCGACGTGAAGAAGTTCTCCCTGGCGCCCGCCGCCCAGAAGCTCTCCGAGCTCTTAGGCAAGGAAGTGCAGATGGCCACCGATGTTATCGGTCCCGACGCTAAGGCAAAGGCCGCCGCTCTGAAGGCAGGCGAGATCTTGGTCATCGAGAACGTCCGTTTCCACGCTGAGGAAGAGAAGAACGATCCCGCGTTTGCCAAGGAGCTGGCTTCCATGGCTGACGTCTATGTGAACGATGCCTTCGGTACCGCTCACCGTGCGCACGCTTCTACCGCAGGCGTTGCCGATTATCTGCCCGCAGTTTGCGGCTACCTGATCCAGAAGGAGATCTCCGTTATGGGTGGCGCTCTGTCTGAGCCCAAGCGTCCCTTCGTTGCCATCCTGGGCGGTGCAAAGGTCTCCGATAAGATCGCGGTGATCGACAACCTGATCGAGAAGGTCGATACCCTGATCATCGGCGGCGGCATGGCTTACACCTTCGCCGTAGCAAAGGGCTATACTGTCGGTCAGTCCCTTCTGGACGAGAGCAAGGTGGCGTACTGCAAGGAAATGATGGACAAGGCTGCCGCCAAGGGCGTCAACCTCCTGCTGCCCGTCGACACCGTGGTCGGTAATTTCCCGAACCCCATCGACGCTCCCGTTGACGTGAAGACTGTTCCCGTTGATCAGATCCCCGACGATCTGGAGGGCATGGACATCGGTGAGGAGACCTGCAAGATCTTCGCAGACGCCGTCAAGTCCGCCAAGACCGTAGTCTGGAACGGTCCCATGGGCGTATTTGAGAACCCCACTCTGGCAAAGGGTACCATCGCTGTTGCACAGGCACTGGCTGATTCCGATGCCATCACTATCGTAGGCGGCGGCGACTCTGCGGCAGCTTGCGAGCAGCTGGGCTTTGCCGACGAGATCACCCACATCTCCACCGGCGGCGGCGCATCGCTGGAATTCCTGGAAGGCAAGGATCTGCCCGGCATCTCCTGCCTCAACGAAAAGAACTGATTACCCTCGGAGGACAAAACAATGAGCAAGAGAAGAAACGTAATTGCAGGCAACTGGAAAATGAATATGACCCCCTCGCAGGCGAAGAACTTCGCGTCTGAGCTGTACGAGGCAGTCAAGGGCAAGCGCGGCTGTGATATCGTAGTCTGCGTACCCGCTATCGACATTCCTGCAGTGGTAAAGGTCTGTGCAGGCACTGCCATTAAGGTGGGCGCACAGAACGTACATTTCAAGAACTCCGGCGCGTACACCGGTGAGATCTCTCCCGAGATGCTGATCGACGCAGGCGTGAAGTACGTAGTGATCGGTCACTCCGAGCGCCGTCAGTACTTCGGCGAGACCGACGAGACCGTCAATCTGCGCACCAAGGCAGCCGTTGCCGCAGGTCTTACCGCCATCGTTTGCGTTGGCGAGACCCTCACCGAGCGTGAGCAGGGCATCACCTCCGAGGTAGTGGCCAAGCAGGTAAAGCTGGCACTCTCCGGCATCACCGCTGATCAGATGAAGAAGATCATCATCGCATACGAGCCCGTATGGGCGATCGGTACCGGCAAGACCGCTACCGCAGAGCAGGCAGACGAGGTTTGCGGTCTGATCCGCGGTGTCGTAGCAGGTCTGTACGGCAAGGTAGTCGCTCGCGGCACTGTCATCCAGTACGGCGGCTCTATGAACGCAGCCAACGCAGCCGAGTTGCTGGCGATGGACAACATCGACGGCGGTCTCATCGGCGGCGCATCCCTCAAGGCTGACGCATTCGCAACCATCGTAGACGCGGCACAGTAACCAAGGGCTCCGCCCTTGGATCCCGCCCAAGACCCTT
>JAFTPF010000020.1 GCA_017463445.1 Clostridia bacterium | reverse complement strand
GGGGGTTACACTTCAAAATTTTGGTGAAACAATATTAACAAATGGAGTAGATAATTATGTAAAATCCCTAATTAATAAAATTGGAAGAATTGTTAATTGGGATAGAGAATACAAGTCAACAGAGGCATGAAAATTGCACCTTCGGTCTTCCTCAATGCAACCAAAGAAGCCCACTATCCATTCGTTGATAAAACCCGCACGATGACCGGGAGGGTCTCGGAAAATATTTGATCCGGGCATCTTCTGAGCCCGCAAAAACTGACCTTCTCAAAATGGCAGGCACGCATCCTTGTGTCAACGAATCACAAGTGGTCTAAACCGAAGCTGTCTGAGTGAAAAGAGAAGCCGCAAGCCGGAAGATGCGTATATGAAAAAGTATCAGATCCGACTGTGAATATGTTCGGAACTATCACCAAGTGTCGAAGATAGGAACGCGCACACCGCCTGTGCAGATCGGAACCCCATCCTACCGATGCAGGCCGATCAATAAGAAGTGCGGACGTGTACCATCGGAAATATCGGTGGCACGAAATCCTTGAAGGAGATTTAGTCCGATGTACTAACTGTTATTGAATCCAACCAAAATTCAAACAGGAGATATGGTCCAATGTACTAAGTTGTATAAGTTTTAATGCCAACGTCAAATCCCAACAGGAGTATGGTCCAATGCAGTAATTAGTATTAGATAGATACACTTTTTCAACTATATGAACCATCAGGAGATCGCAGAGATGCGATCTCCTTTTTTGCGTTTCCTGTTCAGATCTGAATACATTTGGGTGGTTAAAAGAAAATAACGAAAAATCGAATAAAAACACTTGACAACAAGCGAATGCGTGGTACAATAAAAACAAGATGCTAAATTGGGTTGATATGCTCAAAAACTTGATACATTGAGAGGAGAAGCCTATGGAGTTTTATCTGTTGATCGTCGCTATCATCCTGCTGATCGTTTTACTCCCCTATCTTCGTATCCTGCGAAAACGGTTCACTATGCGTCGGCGGCTCTGCCGACTTTGTCTCGAACGGAGGTACAGTCTTCATCCTGTCCGCAAGCTGTGGCTCTTCGGGCGAAGGATGGGGAAGACCTGCGATTTTTACGTAGAGACGCCCGAGACGGTCTACGCCGTCAAGCTGTTCGCGATGAAAAGGCGAGGACAATACCTGATCTTTACCAATGACGGCACATTCCGCGTGCGAAAGTTTTTGAATTTCGTATCCTCCCGCGGCGGATACGCCCGATTTTTTAGGGACTCCAAACCCTGCAAACTTCCCGATTACGATTTCCGCGCCGGTTTCAGAGATGAGTGGTATCTCAAAGACATCCGTCCCGTTCTGCTGCTGAATCCCACCTGCATCGAGGTGCATCTGAACAAGGTGGATCGCGAGAGCCTCCTCGGAAACGGTGAATCGATCGCGGGAATGACACTGCACACCCTATCGAGTTTTCTGGGAGAATTGGAGCGATCCGAATGAGCAAATTATCTCTTTTACGGCTTACGGATACCCGTATGATGAATAGCGCGGCGGAGTCTGATCTGCTGTTGGATCGACTGTTATCCGCTCACACGCTTCGCGTCTTGCGCGTCAGCGGCACAGGATCGCGAGCAGAGACTATCCGCGCACGGCAAGAGATCTTTGGAAAGATGGATGATCCCGTTTTTCTGTCCCGGATGGTGGTGATCCGCGATGCGCTGGTGCATCTTGCCAAGCAGCTTGAACTGTGCAGAGAATCCCACGTGGCATTTGAGGGGATCTACCTGCGTATTCGTGCGTATTCCGCATATCTTGATGCGGTCAATGCCATAGCCGCGTCGGACGGCACTTCGGCGCTTCTGTGTGAAGTAAACGCCGTCTTGCGGGAGGATTGTCCGCCATCGCTGCGAAGCGCGATTGCAGCCGATCTGCAGCGCTCAGATGAACTGCTCCGTAGGATGGAATCGTCGCTGTTCTTGCTGACCGACAGCATAGACGTTGCCGACAAAGCATGGCTGCTATCCGATCAACGGGTGCCTTCCTTTGGGGAGCAATTGACCGCCCTCGCCGAGCGAATGGGCGTCCGACTGACCGCTACCTCCCGCCGTCCCATCAGACCGGATGGGATCATCGGCGATGCTTTCGCACAACTGTATCACGCCGAACTGGTGGAACTGCGCCGGATCATTGACCGATATGCCGAACTCGATCTGACGGCACTGCTGGGGCTGATAGACGAACTGCGCTTCTTTTTCGAGATTCGCGAACTGATGAAAAAGGCGGCAGAGCAGGGGCTTCCCGTTTGTCTTCCGACGGTTTCAGCCGAGAAACGCTATCGGGCGGAGGAGGTCTACGATATTACGCTGAACCTGAAGGATTGCCCCGAGATCATCCCCAACGATGTGGACTTTTTCGCTGATGCGCCCTTGCAGTTTTTGATTGGTGCCAACGGAGGCGGCAAAACTACTTATTTGAGGGCGATGGGCGTTAATTTATTGCTCTTTATGGCAGGTTGCCCCATTTTTGCGAAAAGTGCGGAGATCTATCCCTTTTCCGCTGTATATACCCATTTCCCCGTTGACGAGACCTTTTCGGGAATGGGGCGTTTGGACAGCGAAAAACTGCGGATCGACCGCATTCTCGAGGAGGCGGACTGCGACGCCTTCCTCCTGCTCAACGAAACCTTCAGCGCGACTGACGAAGAGAAAGGCTTTCGATTGGCGATGGAGACAGCGGCTCGGATTCGGGCGCGCGGGATGTGCGGATTGTACGTTACCCATTTCTTGGAGGTGAGATTCCAAGGCTATCCCGTCCTCTCTGCCGTCGTGGAAGGGAAGGGAAACCACCGCACCTTTAAGATCCGCCGCTGGCAGGGGGCAGATTCCTCCTACGCACGGGACATATTACGAAAATACAAGCTGGATGCGGCGTCACTAGCGGAAAGGAGGCGAGAGCGATGAGCGTCAGTCTCCTGTACCGTGACAGTAACAATACTCCGCTCGGGAGCATTGGAAAGGATACCCCCGACAGGCTCGCTCTGCGGCGGCTGATCGATGGTCTGCGCCTTTCGAAAGCGGATGCCGATTATTTTCAGCGTACGCTGACATCGCCGCTCGTTCAAGCAGAGGATATTACCTATCGGAGAGAAATCCTGCGGGACTTTACGGTAAATCCCGCTCTGCCGGGTGAGCTGGACGGTATTTTTGAAAAGCTTTACCGCGTACGAGCCGATCATGCCGACCTGAAAAAAGAAAAACGGGCTGTCCTTCGCTCGACACATGGAGAAGTAGTTCCCGAAGCCGCTAAGAATCTGTTGCAGACGGCGGGGCTGACCCTCAAACGCTGTCTAATGCTGCTGGAGGCGATAAAGCGGACGATTAGCTCCTGCACACTGACCTCGGAAGGGCTGTGTGCGCTCCAAAATGAACTGGATGCAGTCGTTTCCGAAGAAAATGCAGTACCGTTGCTCCGCTTATGCTCACGCATGGAGCAATACAGCGAAACCAGCGGTGCCGCTCTGCGCTTGCGACTGAATGAATACGGTTCCATCGTCGCCTGTGATCTGACCGATCGGCAGAAGATCCCCTTCAGAGCACCCGAGGCAAAGAAGAAACGTTTTCTCTTTGCTAAAAAAGAGACGGATAATGCTCCCACCGTAGCGATTGATCTGAGGTCATGTCAGTTGCAAAAGGATCTGCGCGCGGCGGCGATGCAATCTCTTGCCGATCTTGCCGAGGAACTGACAGCCGCGCTATTTGACCGTTTCCTGACAGTAGGACGGGAGCTTTCCTTCTACCGCTCTGCCATGCGCTACACGGCCTGGCTTGAGGAGAAGGGCGCGCACATCTGCTTTGCCGAGGTTGGCGATGACGTGACCGCTTTCGAAAAGCTCTACGATCCGCTTCTGCTGCAGACCCTGGAGATTGGCGCGATCACGCCTAACGATCTTACGCCCACTTCGGCACCCGGTCTGGTGACCGTGGGGGAGAACGGTAGCGGCAAGACGGTCTGGCTTCGTTCAATAGGGCTGATGCAGATCTTCTCCCAAGCGGGATTACCGATCCCCGCAGAGTTCGCCCGCGTTCCGCTGTATCGGCAGATCTTCACCCACTTTTCCTCGGGCGAGAAGGAATTCGAAGCCGGCAACGAGGCGGGCAGATTCGAGCAGGAGGTGCGGGAGATGGCGGATGTGCTGGACGAGATCGGCACGGACGGGCTGGTTCTGCTCAACGAGACCTTCCAGACCACCGCTTACCGGGAAGGCTCAGAGGGGCTGTCCCACATCCTACGCTATCTTGCCGAGGGCGGCAACCGCTGGATGCTGACCACCCACCTGATCGATCTGCCTTCCTGCTTCAAGGACGGCGAGATCACGCTTCTGCGAACCGATGCGGAACATTGGGTTCGCTCGGAAATATAACAACCCACCCCTTTTCGATACGAAAAAGGGGTGGATTTGCAGTATTTACCATAGTTTGATCACGCGGTCGTACAATGCGCTGTGTTTCTCGTCAAGGTCACGATCGACGTGATAGTGTCCGAAATACCAATGACCGAAGTCGATTTCTTCGATCTGATCCAAAAAGTCGGTCAGCGCGTCGGTCCGGTAAGCAGGATCGATTATCGCCTGCGTGCGGCTACTTGCACAGTGGCTGATGACGTAGTCTACCCGATTTGTGTGAGAGGCAAGATTATGTAGCGCTTCTGCATACTCCTCCGGGGAGGGAAGCTCCCTTGCCCACCAACTCACACCTTCCTTGCGATACTGCTTGTCGTGGGAGGCGGCACCGCCCATGGTGAAGAGCGTGTGCCCGTCGATCTCGTAGACCTGCCCGCGCATCAGATGGATCACGCTGTCGCAGATGCGATGCACCTTTCCGCCCTTCCATTCGGTGACGGGATACCGATCCAGCGCGTCGTGATTTTCGTGATTTCCGTCCACGAACAGCACCGTCCAGCGCTTACTCTGAAACCAACGGCGCAGATATGCATCGGAAGGACCGCAGTCCCAGACCGCGCCGCAATCGCCGCAAACGAGGACGTAGTCTTCCTCGGTCATCTCACGGTCGGGAAATAGCTTCGTGGTCAGTTTATGGATATCCAGCGTCCCGTGGGTGTCGCCGCAGACATACAAGCTCATAGAAGGCTCCTTTCGATCAAATGTTTAACAATGCACCCGTAATGCGCCCGATCCAGCGGAAGCGTCGGGACAGCCATACCACCGCGGCGGGGAAGAGAAAGCTGAGTGCGGTGCAGAGTGCCAGTACAAACACCGACGGAAGTCCCAGCCGATCGTACAGAAGGATGCCCGCAAATCCGCAGCAGAAGGGCTGATGCAGGAGATAGACGGCGAAGGAATCCCGTCCCGCCGTAGTAAGCAGACGCAGGTTCGACAGCCCATCGCAAAGCTGCAAAAAGCCCAGGATGGCGGGAAAGACCGCCACAGTCAGCAGCAGATTCTTCAATAGAAGCGGCGTACCGTAGTCGGGGAGGATGCCTATGGTGGAAAGCAATGCGACGGCGATCAGCAGGGCGGTACCGATTAGCGAGACCGCCGTGGTAAGGGCGCGCGGCTTCAGTAGACGGTCGCCCAAGCGTTCCAGTAGAGCGCCGACGGCGAAGAAGAGCAGATACGCCAGCATTTTGCGGACGGCAGTAGGAATCGGTAGAAGAAGCGCAATCACGAAGCAGGGAAGGGAGAAAAGGAGCAGTACAGTGCGCCATTGATCCGCTCCACGGAAGAGGTGCGCTATAATAAACGCCGCCAGCGTGATCACAAGCAGTACCCAGAGATACCAAAGATGCGCCGCATAAGGGTTCTCCCAAACAAACATCAGATAGAGGTAGCGAAGGGGATCCACCCATTCAAAGGAGGAGGCTTCAAGCATTGCTCCGATCTGCGGGATGCGGTACGCCACAAAGAAACAGAGGTAGACCGCCGCCGCCCAAGTGAGCAGGGGGATCAGCAGGGAGCGCGTCCGCTTTTTCAGGAACGTGATGGGGGCAGAGATGTATTTTCGGCAGGTCAGCGCGAAGGTAAAGCCCGACAGGACGAAAAACAGCGGCATATGAAAGGAATAGATCAGCCCGAACAGGAAATCGCACCAGGGCTCCGCCACCATTCCGGGACGGATGGCGTGTCCCAGCACCACCAAAATGATGCCGACGCCCCGCGCGGTGTCGATCCGTCCGAGACGGCGTGTTTCGTGGGTCGTGTTCATAACTCCTCCGTGATGGGATTTTGATAACTGCTTGTATTATAGCATAGAAGAAGAAATATTGCAAGTTTTTTGCGAAAAAAGGGGCTCCTGCAATGCAGGAGCCCCTTATCCCCAATCTCTTCGCACACTCACCCAATATACCGGAATCCGTATCCTCATATCGGCATATATCAGAGGGCAAATAAGGGATGATTTCTTTTATGCTTCTTCTTGGGTGTACAGAATGATTTCGGAGAATTGATACAAGTTTGCAAACGGCTGCTTGATCTCCAATTTGAAATATTGATAGGTTACACCCTCGGAGAGCTTGAAGTTTCGCTCTTGGAAATTATGAAACCAAGGATCATAAGTCTCCAAAGAGGCATCGGTTGCCTGTGTGTCGATAATTTCCCAGGATTCGCCATCGACCGACCCGTATAGCGTAAAGTTTACCGGCACGCGAGTACGGAATGTTGAATCGTCGTTGGCACCTACCAATGAATAGGAAACAATGCGCTTTGGAGTGTCGTAGGACCAGATGATGGGCGTTTCAAGATCGGTGGTGCAGACTTTGGTTTCCACATCCCGGTCAAATATTTTCGTATAACTTTCATTGGTGTTGCCGCTTTGCGGTCCGGAAATGATGGTGAGATCGGCATTGTCGATCTCTATATGGTAAGGATCACGGTTCGCATCCGACTTCATCGGCGTTCTATTGCTCTTTGGCTTCGGTACGCCGTTAACATAAGACCAATCGTTTCCCCAATATACGGTGATTTTCGAACTGACATCACAACTATTCCAACCTTCAAACCATCCGCTGGGTTGACGTTCTGCTTCACAATATATGCGAATATCCTTAATGTGACCGAAAACTCCGCCGGCAGACATCTGATTTCCGCCGTCGAAATTGGTACCAAGAACCGTTACACTGGCAGGGATCACGAGAGTGGTAATGTTTTCGGTTGCCCATAATACTTCAGCAGCAATTTTGGTAACACCGTCAGGGAGGATGAGACTCTTCAGCAACGGGCAGAAAGAGAAAGCATAGCTTCCGATCGTTTCCAATCCCTTTGAAAAGGTGATGTTCCTCAGTTTTTCGCAGGATTGAAATGCACGGATTCCAATGGACTTCACTCCGCTGCCCAAGAATACTTCGGTAATATCCTTGTTACCGGCGAACGCATTATCCCCGATCGGCATATTGATATACAGCACGGTATCGGTGCAAGTTCCGATTCCCGTTACAACGCCGTCAATGATCTTCAATCCCTCGGATTGCGCAGGCGTCTGAATCACCGTTTTGACGGTCATGGTCTTACCGTCCTTTACATAGGTAGCCGCCAATACCAGCCGTTTGTCCATAGGCAGATCCTTGAAAACTTTCTCGCTCGGATCCAGATCCATGAGTTTGGTCTCTCCGTCATAGACCGCCAGCGTCAGAAACGTTTTTTCGCCTGTAAAGTCATCCGCCCAGATGGGAGAGATGATCAGATCCCAGCCGTCGAAGCGGGGGAACAGATTGACGTCCTGTCCGCTGGAGCCAACCAATACCTCAATGGTTCGCTCGCCTTCCATGCGAACGTCCTTGATCTTTTCGCCGTCTACGTATTTGATGGCGTCGATGGTGTATTGCTGAATACCTTCCACGTCACCCACGTTATACTTGAGGATCAGCGTTTCCAGATCCGATCCCGGCTCAAACATATAGGAAGAATACTTCACTCCGTTGAGGGTAAAGGAAAGGATCTCGTAACCGCCGGGGTTGGAAATGTGAACCAGAATGTAGATATCCTCGTTGGGCTTTGCGTAATACGCACCGCCGGATGCCTCGGGAGCGCTCGTGTCGGAATGCTTCTCCTTGTCGCGGTTATCGTGTACGGGATCGTCGGCAGTTGCGCTCAACAGGTTGAAGGGCGTGATGGCAAGTCTCGGTGTCCCAAGGCGGTTGGCGTACAGCCAAGCGGTATTGCCGTCCGCGCGGTCAACCGCTGCTTGTACCTGGGGCGCATCGTTGGAGACGGTCATCCCTTGATAAACAGGCACCTGTTTGCCGCCCGGCACCAGCAGAAAGACGGAAGTGAAAATCAAAATCAAGGATGCCGCTATGGACACGATGGGAATCCATGCCTTCTTTTTGCGCTTTCTTTTGGAAGACCATAAAGTGGAACGCTTATTCAGATTGGTGTCAACAATGTCATCGTCGATCTCGGAAACAACGTTTATAGTAAAATCACGCTTTTTATCCACGGATATATTCCTCCTTTACGAGAATCTCTTGTAATCTGCTACGAATGTCGGTCAATTCTCTGAACACGGTGCGTTCACTGACGTGAAGCATATCGGCAATGTCGGCGATGCGGTCGGAGCAGTAATACCGGCAGATAAAAATGAATGCACTTCGCTCCGGAAGGGACCGCAGGTAATCGCTGATAATGCGGCTGATCTGTGATGTAAAATAATCTTCCTCGGCAGAAGGAGCGTCGGGCAGGCATTTGCCAAACTCGTCTAGCGATACCGTCATCTCCGAAGGGATGCGCTTTAAGGACGCATTTTTCTTGTACCGCCCCACTGCGGTGTTTCGCATGATTTTGGACAGGAACGCTTGAAATACGGACGGTCTGGTAGGCGGAATGGCGTTCCAGGTTCCCAGATATGTGTCGTTGAGGCATTCCTCGCAGTCCATAGTATCGCGAAGAATATTATATGCGATCGTGTATAGGTATTTCTGGTATTTTCGGTCCGTCTCCTCAATGGCACGTTCGTTTCGATTCCAGTAGAGTTCAATGATTACGTCATCTGGGAGCAGCCTGTTCTTGTTCTTTTCGTTTTCTTCGTTCATTTTAGTTTCCTCCGTGTATATTGAACTAATAAAGCCCTCTGTTATAATATGTAAGTTTTTTTCAGAAAAACTGCCACGGATTTGCAAAAAAATCGTTTTTTTACATCACATCGAGTGAAAGGATCGGATACGGCTGACGAAAAACAGCCTTGCTGGAATGAGGGCAACAAGGCTGTTCTATCACCTATTTCAGTCGTATGCTAACTGTGAACGTGGCAAAGACATCAATGCTTACGGTAAAGCGTTCCAGCTCATTTCTTGTCATTCTATCAGCACCTTCAAGATCGGGCTGTCGGTTATTCAGCTTCTGGGTATTCCCCAAGTAAGCAGATCGACTAATTATCATTTTACCACAAAACGGTGAGAATTCAAGTATAATATACAATATTTTTCTGAGCGCATAAGTATAACAACGTCCCGCATGATTAAAATCATACGGGACGTCGCGTTTATTAAATGACTTGCCGTGAATGTGCCGTGAGTTGATTATCAAAATCTCAAAAAGTGGCTAAAATCAAGAGTTTTTAGGGGGATTAAACATGATCAATCATTCCCACTCGATCGTGCCGGTAGGCTTAGGCGTGATGTCGTACAGCACGCGGTTGATGCCTTCGACCTCATGGGTGATGCGGTCGGTGATCTTGGCGAGGACGGCGTAGTCGATGGGCTCGATGGTAGCGGTCATGGCGTCGGTAGAGTTGACGGCACGCAGGATCGCGGGCCAGCCCTCGTAACGGCTGTCGCTCTTTACACCGACGCTCTTGATGTCGGGAATGACCACGAAATACTGCCATACCTTTCCTGCAAGACCGCAATTGTCAAATTCTTCCCGCAGGATGGCATCTGCCTCCCGCAGTGCGTGGAGACGGTCACGGGTGATGGCCCCCAGACAGCGAACGCCCAGTCCGGGACCGGGAAAGGGCTGACGATCCACCATAGCGGCAGGAAGACCTAACGCTCGGCCCACCATTCTGACCTCGTCCTTGAACAGTAGCTTCACGGGCTCCACCAGCTTGAATTTCAGATCGTCGGGCAGACCGCCTACGTTGTGGTGCGACTTGACTGCCTGCTTGCCTTCTGCCTGCTTGATACTCTCCAGAATATCGGGGTAGATGGTACCCTGGGCTAAGAAGGTAACATCTTCCAGCTTGCGTGCTTCCTCAGCAAAAACTTCGATGAACTCTTTGCCGATGATCTTGCGCTTCTGCTCGGGATCGGATACACCTGCCAGCAGATCCAGGAAACGGTCGGTAGCGTCAATGTAGACCAAGTTGGCGTCCAGC
>JAFTPF010000064.1 GCA_017463445.1 Clostridia bacterium | reverse complement strand
TTGGCTTAAAAATGCATACTTTTTTGTGCTCGCGCTCTCCTTCAGTCGCCTTGCGGCGACAGCTCCCTCCCGGAGGGAGCCTCGGGTTTGTGCAACTTTTCAAACAACTTCTTCTCAGGGAGGTTTGTCAGTAGCCTGACCACGGGCAATGCCCGTGGTTTTCGTTTGTTATTCTCGAAGGGAGTCGGCGTTGTTCGCGCCCACCCCGTAGGGGTGCGCATTGCGCATCCGCTCGAACGATCTGCACAGAGTTTGAATCGGGCGGAGCAAGCCCCTCCCCTACGGATTCGCCGGATGTTGTTCGCGCCTTGTAAGGGATGGTTAGTCCGTTCGTGCGATTAAGCAGGGCGACGGTCAGGAGACTGGCGACTGCACGGCACAGGGCTCCCCCGGTACCGCCTCGCTGTGTCCGACTACAAACGCCGCCCGCTTTGCCGCCGCTTCCAGGCAGGCGAGGGGACCGTCCCCGGAAAGATAGTGATAGAGCCACGCCGCACCGAAGCTGTCGCCCGCGCCGACGGTGGAGACCACGCGGGCGGGAGCGGCAGGGATACTCAGCGGAGCGGCGTCGCGGCGGTAGAGGGTTGCACCCTCCGCACCTTGGGTCAGGATCACCGCTTCCAGCTGCGGATGGCTTGCAAACAGCACGTCGGGAGCGTCTTCCAAGGGCGCACCCTCGGGCAGATAGCCCGCAACCTGTCGCAGGAGGGGCTCCTCCTCGTCGCTGATCTTCAGGAGAGTAGCGTAGGAGAGGCAGTTGTCAACCGATCCTGCATCGTAGCAGTCGGGGCGCAGGTTCACATCGCAGAAGATATGGCGGAACGATCCTTTTTCAAGGAACAGCTCCAGCGCGGCACGGCTCTCTCCTCGCTGGGCGAGGGTGCCGAAGCAGAGGACGTCGTAGCCTGCCTCACGGACGGCCTCGGGTAGGGAAGGATCGGCGGGAATATGATCGTACGCCACGTCGGGGACTACATAGTAGGAGGGGATGCCTGCTTCGGACAGGGTCACGTCGCATCTGCCGGTGGGATAGTCGGTCTGCCCGACAAAGCGGGTGTCCACGCCGTTCTCTGCAAGAAAGTTCAGCGCAGGCGCGCCCAGAGCGTCTCTGCCCACGGCGGACAGCAATCCGGCGCGTCCTCCCTGGCGGACGAAGTGAGCGGCAAAATTCAGCGGTGCTCCTCCGATGCAGGATCTGTCGGGATAGACGTCCCAGATGATCTCTCCGAATACCAAAACGGCGGGTCTTTTCATGCAGAATCTCCTTGACGGTGTTTTTGTCAGTATATCATACCTTGTCGGAAAAAACAAGTCGCGGCATAGAGAAAAGTCGTTCTCTTTTGTGACTTTTCTATGAAAAAACTTGCATTTGCCGGCAGGGAGTGCTATAATAAGATGTTCACGACGCTTCGTCGAATTCAATCGAATCTGTAAGAGAGAAAATACGATGCAATCCGTTCGCAAGAAAATGCCCGTGTGGGCACTCATCCTCATCGACATCCTGCTGCTGGCGGTCTTCCTGTCGGTGTTTTGCTACTATCATCATATCCGCGAGATCTGGGGGATTGGCATAGATCCCAATGTGACCGAGGCACCCGAGATGGTCTTTACCCGTCCGCCCAAGAAGACGGCTCCCAATTCCTCGACGCTCCTAACGCCCGTTACCGATCCGCTTCCGGGAACCGATCAGCCTCCGGCCACCGACAACAGCGGCAACCCTGTCACTACCGAAAAGATCCCCGAGGTGACCGAGCCGCCGCTGGATACCTCCGGTGACTTCGGCGCGCGCTTTGCCAATCTGTTCGCGCAGGGCGAGAATGAGGTCAATCGCGGCGAGGATTACTATCAGAGCCACGACGTTTACATCAAAGTCACTGCGGTAGATACGAAAATGGATCAGCTTCCTAAAAAGGGAGCTACCCAAAAGACCCAGACCCGGGTGAAATACTATCTGGCGGATATTTACGTCCGCAATATCGATAATTTCTTTACATCCTACAGTTCGGGAAAGAATAAGTCTTTCAATCAGCTGCTGTCGGGAACCAACGCGCTCTTTGCCATCAACGGCGACGTCTTCAACACGGGCGCTGCCTCCAAGGAGATCATCATCCGCAACGGCGTCCCCATCCGCACGAAAGACTACATCTCCTCGGATATCTGCGTCCTCTACTGGGACGGCACGATGGAGACGATCACTCCCAAGGAGTATAACTGGGAGAAGATTGCCGCCAAGAATCCCTATCAGGCGTGGAGCTTCGGTCCCGAGCTGCTGAATGACGACGGCTCGGCGAAAATCAATATCAGCAGCAACGTCTGGCGGCTCAATCCCCGTGCCGCCATCGGCTACGTGGAGCCGGGACATTACGTTTTGCTGGTAGTGGACGGCAATCGGGATGACACCGGCGACGGCGGCGACGGTTTGAACATGGATGAGATGGCGAAGATTCTCTCGAATGCAGGCTGTAAGCAGGCCTACAATCTGGATGGCGGCGCCAGCGTTTACGGCTACTACGACGGCGAGATGCTGGTCTCTTTCGAGGGAGAGCGCACCATCAGCGACATCATCTGCGTAGGCGAAGTGGGATAGGAGGACGGCATGAAAATTTGGAAAATGATCTCGAACGCCTGTGCCCATCTGTCCATCGTCTGGTCGCTGATGCTTCTGACTTTTTACGTTACCGACCGCTACAACGACAAAATGGCGTTCATCAATCACGATATGACCAAGGGACTTGTGACGGTGCTTGCCGCATCTACGCTGGTCTGTGCCGTCTATCTTCTGCTGCTTCGGGGGAGGGCGTTGCTTCTGCGGCTCTGCCTCTCTATTCCCGCAAGTCTTGCGGCGATAGCGTCTGCCGTTTTGCTGGCGGTCGACCGTATCGTGCCGCGCTACATCCTTTTTACATACGATGACGTCAAGGCAGTGCTGGCAGTGCTGGCGGTGACATCCATCGCCGCATCGCTCCTGCTGATCGTGCTGGATCGGCGGGCATTACGGAGGGCTTCGGATGAATCCTGATCTGATCGCCCGGCTCGTGGGCTATGCCGCCATGGCAACGGTCTGCTGCTCCTTCCAGGTCAAGAACCCGCGAGGGACGCTGTGGGTGATGGCGGTAGCTACAGGGCTGTTTTCCATTCACTTCGGTCTTCTGGGCGCGGTGACCGGATGTATCCTCAACGCGCTGAATGTCCTGCGGAATCTGGCGATCCTGTGTACCGACTCCCGTAAGCTCTCGGGAAAGATTGCTATGCACGTCCTGTCGCCGGCGTATTTGGCGGCTCCCTTCTGCTTCCTGCTTTTGCCGGGGGTGGAGGTGGGCATCCCGGACTTCGTGCTGGGCGTGATCATGACCGCCGCCTCTTATCTGTTCTGGAGCCAGCGGGCAGGCGTGATCCGGGTGGTGCATTTCTTCGCCGTCTCCCCCGGCTGGATGGTGTACAATATTTTGGCAGGCTCGATCCCCGGCGTGATCACCGAAACGCTGAATATGCTGTCGGTGGTGGTGTATTGGATACGCGGGCTTTGGGGAAAATCGAAAGAATCTTCGGAATCCAAAAAATAATTTTGCAAAACCACTTGATTTGCAAAAAAAATTATGGTAAAATAACATCCATGAACGATTCTTTTTTTGGAGGATAACAATGGATAGCATTGATCTGAAAATATTGCAGCATCTGAAGGAGAACGCCCGCGCGAAAGCCTCCGCCATCGGCGATTCCATCAAGTTGTCGGTCTCGGCAGTGACCGAGCGCATTAAGCGGATGGAGCAGGCGGGAATTATCCGTCAATATACCGTGATCATCGACCAGAAGAAGATCGGCAACGGCGTTTCGGCTATTATGGAGGTGGCTTTGGAGCATCCTCAATACGCCGACAACTTTATCCATATGGTGATGGATCTGCCCAGTATCGTTTCCTGCGACTGCGTCACCGGCGATTTCGACTACATCCTGCAGATCGTCACCGATTCCACCGACGGTCTGGAGGAGATCTACCGCACCGTTCGCTCCTTCGACGGCGTGTCCGTAACCAAGACCCACCTGGTCCTGCGTCGGGTCAAGAACGAGCACACGGTCATTCCTACCAAATAACCGCAAGGGCAGTCAATCTGACTGCCTTTTCGCTCCGAAGGAGGGCTTTTTGTGAAACTTGGCAAACAAACGCTTCGCGCTTACTTTTCCTTGGCGTCCGCCTTGCTCTTTGCCGCTCTGATCCTGCTGGCGGGGACTAGCGGGTTTTTACGCAATACTTTGGGCGACTTCCTGGTGGTGCTCCTCTTGTACGCCCTTGCCCGTACGGTCAAGCCTACGGGACTGCGCATCCTGCCGCTTTTGTTGCTCGGCTTTGCCGTTCTGGTGGAGGTGCTGCAGTTTGTGGACATCGTGGGACTGCTGGGCATCGAGAATGAAAACGTGCAGATTGCCGTGGGTTCGGTCTTTGATTGGATGGACATTGCGGTATACACTCTGGCGGCGATGGCAGCGGCGGGAGTGGACTTTTGGATCCGCCGCCATAGCGAAGCCAATTCATAACGCGCAAATTTCAAATTATTTCATAACGATCGTGCCGCACTTGTTTTCCTGCGCCGCACGACCTAAAAAGCATTTTCTTTGCGGAAAATGCTTTTTTATTTGCGAATATTGCTATTTCTTGGATTCGTCTTGACAAGTCGGAGCCAATGTGCTACAATCAAAACAGAATGATACGAATCGGGAGGTTATCCTATGGAACTCAAAAACAAAACGGTTCTTTTCCTCGGCTCGTCGGTGACTTATGGGGACGGCGGCGTCTCTTTTGCCGAGATGATGACCGAAAAGTGTGGGCTGAATATGGTTAAAGAAGCCCTTTCGGGAACCACCCTTGCCGACGTGGACGACGGCTCCTATGTAGCGCGGCTGAAGAAGGTGGATCGCCGTATCAAGATGGATCTTACCATCGTTCAGCTTTCCACCAACGATGCGGGCAGAGGTGTTCCCCTTGCCGACACCGAAGCCGCTATCCGCTTTATCGCCGATTATGTGAAGACCACATGGGGCTGTCCGCTGGTCTTCTACACCGGTACCTACTTCGACAGCAAGCCCTACGCCCAAATGGTCGCCCTTCTTCGGAAGCTGGCGAAGGAGTACGGCTTTTGCATCCTCGATCTGTGGGACGATCCCGAAATGCGGGCTGTCAGTGAAGAGGATTACAAACGCTATATGTCCGATCCAATCCACCCCAATCGGGTGGGCTACCGTGAATGGTGGACGCCCAAATTTATTGAATTTTGCCAAGCCCTCTGATTGGGGTTTGGACGATTATACCGAAAGGATTTACGAAAATGAAAAAAACGATTGCATTGCTGTCGGCGCTTCTGCTGCTGGCACTTCCCTTGGTCTCTTGCGCCGGAGAGGCCGCTGACACTACCCCTGCCGCCACTACTACCGAGGCGCCTGCCACCACTACTGCCGCTACCACCGAGGCTCCCGAGCCTCAGCCCCCTTTCCCGCTGGACGGAAAGACCTTCGTTTTCCTAGGCTCTTCCGTGACCTACGGTTCCGCGTCGGGCGGCTGGTCCATGGCAGATTACATTGCCGAGGAGTTTGACTGCACCGTCGTAAAATGGGCGGTATCGGGTACTACATTGGTTACCTCTAACGCAAACTCTTATGTTGCCCGTATGGAGAATGAGATGAGACGGCAGAAGGTCTGCGATCACCTGATCGTCCAGCTCTCTACCAACGACGCTTCCCAGAACAAGCCTCTGGGCACCATCAGCGACTCTATGAATAAGGAAGATTTCGATACCACCACCGTTATCGGTGCGATTGAGTACATCATTGCTTCCGCCAAAGAAAAGTGGAACTGCGAGGTATCCTTCTACACCGGTACCAAGTATGACAGCACGGCTTATTTCAATATGGTCAACGCCCTTCTGGAGATTCAGGAGAAGTGGGGGATCGGCGTTATCGACCTGTATAACGATCCCGAAATGAACGCCGTCAGCGACAGAGATTACAGCCGCTACATGAGCGATCCCATCCATCCCAACAAGGTTGGCTACATGCTGTGGTGGGGACCCAAGTTTGCAGAGCACCTGCAACAGTATCAGTGATTTTTTAAAGGGGAACTTCTTTCAAGAAGTTCCCCTTTAAATCCCTCAAGAGCTTTTATAAAGCGCGGTAAATGCATGCCGCGCGGGAGATGGCAGTCCGACCGCGGGACGGGCTTTTTGCTATTTGTGAAACAAAATTTCAAAAAAGTCTACCCATTTTCCCGAAAATGTGGTACAATAAGAGCATCTATCCGATAAGAGGTTTACCGATATGAAAAAACTTCTGCTGATCGACGGCAACTCGATCCTCAACCGTCAATACTTCGGCGTGCGTCCGCTGACCAATTCCGCGGGCGTCTTTACCCACGCCGTTTACGGCTTCGTCAACGTCCTGCTGGGACAGCTGGACGCTCTGAAGCCCGATGCAGTTGCGGTGGCGTTCGACGTCCACGCGCCTACCTTCCGCCATCAGATGTACGACGCATACAAGGCGGGGCGTCACGGCACTCCTCCTGAGCTTTTGATGCAGTTCCCCTATGCGAAGAAATTCCTGGACGCCATGGGCATCCTCGTTCTGGAAAAGGAGGGTTACGAGGCGGACGACTGGCTGGGGTCGCTCTCTGCCCTCTGGGAAAAGGACGGCGGCGAGTGCGTCATCCTTACCGGTGATCGGGACAGTCTTCAGCTGATCTCCGAAAAGACTACCGTCCTGCTTGCCAAGAACAACGAGAACGTCCCCTATACGCCCGACCGTTTTCAGGCGGATTACGGCGTTTGTGTGGAGCAGTTCGTGGATATGAAAGCCCTGATGGGCGATTCCTCCGATAACATCCCCGGCGTTGCGGGAGTGGGCGAGAAGACTGCCGCTAAGTTGATCGCCACCTGGGGCAGTCTGGACGGCATCTATGAGCATATCGACCAGGTGAAGGCAAGCGCGAAGGTGCTCTCCAATCTCCGTGAGCAGAAGGAGCAGGCGTATCTGTCTCAAAGGCTGGCGCGGATCGTCCGAGATATGCCGCTGGACTTCACCACTGAGGCGCTTGCGCTGAAAGCGCCCGACCGCGCCGCCCTTCGCGCCCTCTTTGCAGAGCTGGAATTTGCCGGCTACATCAAGCGGATGGGGCTGGACGCCGATCTTCCCGAGTCCGAGACCGCCGAGGAGATGCCTGTGGAGGAGGTCACCGCCGAGGCACTTGCCGCGGCAGGGCTCACCTCTCCCGTGGCATTGTGGCTTACCGATGACGCCATCGAGCTCTGCGACGGCAGCCGCCGTCTCTCCTGCGCGCTGGGCGAGGGACTGTTTGTGGGCGACACCCTGGAGCAGATCGCCGACTTTTTGAAAGCTACTGACCTCACCTTTGCCGTGTACGATCTGAAGACGCTTTTGCATACCCTGGACGAGCTCCTGCCTCACTTTGATGCCGCCGCATTCCAATGCTCCTTCGATGTCCTGCTGGCGGCGTACGTCATCAATTCCTCCGACAGCGCACCATCCCTTGCCAAGATCGCTGGAGCGTATCTGGGCGCGCCCGTGGAGAGCGCAGAGGTGATTTGGCGACTGGTTGCGCCCCTCACCGAACGGATGAAGGCGGACGAATGTCTCGGTCTTTACGAGACCATGGAATTTCCGCTGGCGAGAGTCCTCTACAATATGGAAAAGCGGGGATTTTTGGTGGATCGCGCCGTTTTGCAAGCCTTTTCGGTGGCACTGGAGATCGCCGCTGCAGGCGATATGGCGGAGATCTACCGCATGGCAGGCCACGAGTTCAATATCAATTCTCCCAAACAGCTGGGCGAGGTGCTGTTCGACGAGCTGAAGCTCCCCTTCTTCAAGAAGACCAAAACCGGCTATTCCACCAATGCAGAGGTGCTGGAAAAGCTCCGTCCCATCCATCCCATTATCGATCTGATCCTAGATTACCGTCAGGTGACCAAGCTTCGCTCCACCTACGCCGAGGGACTGTTGGCGGTTGCCGACGAGGGGGGACGGGTTCACACCACCTTCAAGCAGGCGTTGACCGCAACGGGACGGCTCTCCTCCACCGAGCCGAACCTGCAGAACATTCCCATCCGTACCGAGTTGGGCAGAGAACTGCGCCGTGCCTTTGTAGCGCGGGAGGGTTATACACTGGTGGACGCCGACTACTCCCAGATTGAGCTTCGTCTGCTGGCTCACTGTGCGGGCGATCCCATCATGATCGACGCCTTCCGAAAAGGCACCGACATCCACACCGTCACCGCGTCGCAGGTTTTCGGCGTGTCCGAGGCGGAGGTGACCTCCGAGCTGCGCAAACGGGCGAAGGCGGTGAATTTCGGCATCGTCTACGGTATCTCCGACTTTGCTCTCTCACAGGATCTGGGGATCACCAAATATCAAGCAGGCGAGTATATCCGCTCCTATAAGGAAACTTACAGCGGGGTGGATGCTTATCTCCACTCCACCATTGAGGAAGGAAAGGAAAAGGGATATGTGAAGACCCTCTTCGGCAGACGGCGGTATATCCCCGAGCTGACCTCCTCCAAAGCCATGATGCGCGCCTTCGGCGAGCGTGTGGCGATGAACTCCCCCATCCAGGGCTCTGCCGCCGACATCATCAAGGTGGCGATGATCCGCGTGGAGGAGGCACTGGCAAGGACGGGCATGGACGCCAAGCTGATCCTGCAGGTCCACGACGAGCTGATCCTGGAGGTCCGCGACGACTGCGTAGGGGAAGCCGCAGCTCTTCTGAAGGAAGAGATGGAGCGCGCCTTCGACGCGCTGGTCCCCCTGACCGCCGAGGTGTCCCACGGCAAGACCTGGTTCGAGTGCAAGTGAGGTCGAAACGATGAAACGAAAGCATTTCCGCATTTTGCCCACCGCTTTGCTGATTCTCTCGCTACTCTGCGGCTGTGGAGCTGAGCCTGCTGTTTTGCAGACCACCTCCGCCACGCTGACTTCGGCATCCGCTACAGTGGAAACGCCCCCTGAGTCTTCTGTTACGACCACAGCGGCTCCGAAGCCGCCTCCCGCTCCTGCCGTGGATGTGGACGCGGTGATCGACGAGATCATGATACTTGTGGGCGGCGCAGAGACCGATCCCGTGATGGGCGAAAGCTTCTTGCGCTGGGTCTATGATACCTTCGGAGAAACGGTCCTGCTCGATTTGCAAGCGATCTTGCGCGAAAGCGCATACGCACGCGATCTTTGGTATCGTGCCACGGGCAACAGCTTTTTCGTCCTGCGCGATCTGTATACAGGGGACGCGGAGAGCGCGGATAATATTCGCCTGCTCAGCGTGGGTACGCCCGGGGCGATCAACGACACCACCGTCCTCACCTTCGGCGGGGATATCTGTCTTGCGGACAACTATCTTCCCATGCAGCATATGTCGAAAAACGGGCTGTCCATCACCGATTGTATCGATCCTGTGCTGGTGGAACAGATGCAAGCGGACGATATTACCTTTATGAACAATGAGTTCACCATCTCTGACCGCGGCACGCCCATGGCAGGGAAGTATTACACCTTCCGTGCCGCCGTCAAAAATACCGCCCTCTATAATACGCTGGGGGTGGACATTGTTTCTCTTGCTAACAATCACGCTTACGATTACGGTAAGGACGCTTTTCTGGACACGCTGGACGCGCTGAAGCAGTATAATGTGGACGCCGTGGGCGGCGGCAAGGATCTGAACGATGCAATGAAGCCGATGTACTATATCGTCAACGGCAGGAAGGTCGCTTACGTTGCCGCCAGCCGCGCGGAAAAGTACAAGCTGACCCCCGAGGCTACCGCTGACTCCCCCGGCATCCTGCGTTGCTACGACACGGCGAAGTTTCTGCAGGTGATCCGCCAGGCTGAGGAAAACAGCGATTTCGTCATCGCTTGCGTTCACTGGGGCACCGAGTATTCGGCGGAGCTGGAGGACGTGCAGGTCTCCACCGCCCGTGACTATATCGACGCGGGTGCCGATCTGATCGTAGGCGCCCACGCCCATCAGCTGCAGGGACTCGGGTATGATAACGGGAAGGCCATCTTCTACAATCTGGGCAATTTCTGGTTCAACGATTACG
>JAFTPF010000063.1 GCA_017463445.1 Clostridia bacterium | reverse complement strand
GCCTCCGCCCGATAGCGCGCCCAACGGATGGCGCGGTTCACATCCCCCTGCTCGATGGGGTGGTGATACGGACGGAAGCGGTAGGTAAGAATGTACGCATAGTAGCCCTGCGCGTTCAGGTATTCCGCAAGTTTTCTGCCCTCGTGATCGAAGGAAATCCATTCGTAGCCGCCACCGGGGATGACCACCACGCATCCGCGGGGATTTTCTACAGGGTGCACCTCTAAATTGGGCTCGGGCTGGTTATATTCGGGGTGAAAGTCGGGAGTGTTCTCCCACAGTTTGATGATTTCGTATTCCATAGTGGTTCTCCTGTTATCATGTTTGTTCGCACCAGCCACGGTAGGGGAGGGGCTTGCTCCTCCAGTTCGTGCGGTTTTCACAGATGTGAAGTCAGTGCAAATTGTTCGCGCCGCACCCGTAGGGGGCACCAATCGTCCGTCAAATGCTCCACACCTTCGCAGGAATCTCTCTTGGACTGCTCACCGCAGGCATGCCTTCGGGAACACTCCCGAATCCGTACGCCGCGTGCAGAAAATCTACGCCCGCTTTCATAGACGCCTCCATGTCCCAGACCGTGTCGCCCACATAGAGGGCATCCTCTGCGGCAAAGCCGTTGCGGGACAGCACCAAGGCGATATTCTCGCCCTTGGTAAGCCCGGTTGCCCCCGCCGACTCGAAATCGGTGAAGATCTCGTGGAGGCAGTAGTAATCGAGGAACGCCTGAATATAGCCGTCCTTGCAATTGCTGACCACAGCCAGGAAGCAGCCCTGCACCTTTAGGGCATGGAGCATCTCTATTACGCCCTCGTAGAGCCGCGCACCCTCTTTGCGGATCGCCTCCACCTCGGCGTCAAAGCAACGGGTGAAGAGAGCCAGCCGCTCTGCGGGATCGGAGAGCATAGGCAAAAACTTGTCGGCAAGATCCTGCGGACCCAGCCCCATAAAGCTGTTCAGCTCGTCCATGATCACGGGCGGGCGGACGCCCACCTCGGCAAGCACTCGATTCCACGCAGGCAGAACCGTCTCGCCCGAGTCCCACAGCGTGCCGTCCAGGTCAAACAAAATGGCTTTTTTCATCGGTGTATCTCCTATCTGTCGGATTAGGTTTATTGTACCACACATTGCGTGGAAAATCAAGCGAATTTACAAAAAAGAGGGACGGGCGTCCATTATCGCCGAACGCCCGCCTAATCGAAACTTTTTCGAAAAATCTACCTTTTGCCGAAAAATTCCCAAATATTTTTTCGAAAACCCCTTTACAAAACGACATTTTTCTTGTATAATAGGATTATTGATTATATTTTCAAGGAGATTTTACAATGGTATACGAAAATATGGAATTTCTGGCGAAGTACGATCCCGCCGTGGCGGAAGCCATCGCAAGAGAGCTTGCCCGTCAGCAGGACGGCATCGAGCTGATCGCCTCCGAAAACTGCGTTTCCGAGGCAGTCATGGCTGCCAACGCCAGCGTCCTCACCAATAAATACGCTGAGGGTTACCCCGGCAAGCGTTACTACGGCGGCTGCTCTGCCGTAGACATCGTGGAAAATATCGCCCGCGACCGTGCGAAGGAGCTCTTCGGCGCGGCTTACGCCAACGTCCAGCCCCACTCGGGCGCCCAGGCGAACACCGCCGTTTACGTCGCCTTCCTGAAGCCCGGCGACACCGTAATGGGTATGAACCTCGCCCACGGCGGTCACCTGACCCACGGCTCTCCCGTCAACGTATCGGGGCTGCTCTATAACTTCGTCCCCTACGGCGTAGAGGACGACACCGGCATGATCGACTACGACAAGGTAGAGGCTATCGCTATGGAGTGCAAGCCAAAGCTCATCGTAGCAGGCGCATCCGCTTACCCCCGCAAGATCGACTTCGAGCGTTTTGCCGACATCGCTCACAAGGTGGGCGCGCTCCTGATGGTAGACATGGCGCACATCGCAGGTCTTGTCGCAGGCGGACAGCATCCCTCCCCCGTCCCCTACGCCGACATCACCACCACCACTACCCATAAGACCCTCCGCGGTCCCCGCGGCGGTCTGATCCTCACCAACAAAGAGGAATACGCCAAAGCCATCGACAAGGCGATCTTCCCCGGCACCCAGGGCGGTCCCCTGATGCACACCATCGCCGCTAAGGCCGTCTGCTTCGGCGAGGCATTGAAGCCCGAGTTCAAGGACTATGCCGCACAGGTAGTGAAGAATGCCGCCGCATTTGCCGACGCACTGGGCAAGGAAGGCTTCAACATGGTTTCGGGCGGTACCGACAATCATCTGATCCTCCTCGACCTGCGCAACTTCAACATCACCGGCAAGGAATTCGAGCGCCGTCTGGATATCTGTCACATCACCGCCAACAAGAACGGCATCCCCAACGACCCTCAGAAGCCTTTCGTCACCAGCGGCATCCGTCTGGGCACTCCCGCCGCCACCACTCGGGGTCTCGTGGAGGAGGATTTCGAAGTCCTCGCCCACCTGCTCCGTCTTTGCGTGGACGACGACTTCGAGGGCAAGGTCGACTACGTCCGTGCCGAGGTCAAGAAGATCTGCGACAAGTATCCGCTGTACAGTAAGTGAGATTTATTTTGGAACCCTTCTTGAAAGAAGGGTTCCAAACCTCCCAAGAACTTTTGAAAAGCTGAGCTCTCCTCCGCCCCGCCCCGCCCTGCCGGTCGGGGCGTTTCCACGTTCTAAAACCAAATGAATACTTTAGTTCCAAACAAGTAATTGATAATTGATTTCTTATAGGAAACAGTGTATAATATAGGTGTCAGCTGATAAAGAACAAAAACTACCACACAAAGGAGAATTACCATAAATATAAACATCGGAACAACCATCAAGAATCTGCGCACCAAAAAGCAGATCACACAAAAGCAGCTTGCCACCTATCTGGGTGTGACCGAACAAGCCGTTTCCCGCTGGGAATCGGGCGGAGGATTTCCCGACATCCAGTTACTTCCCTCCATCGCATCCTTCTTCTCGGTTTCCACCGATACCCTGCTTGGCATTGATATGACCGAACGCAAAAAGCGTCTTTGCGAAATCCGCCGTAAAATCGACGAAGCGTGTGAAACCTGTCCCGACAGCACCGAAGAAACCGTTGCCGAGGCAAGAGCATGGGCGGCGGAATTCCCGGGAGAAGAGGATATTCAAAAGAATCTGGCAGACGCGATCTGCAAGTATACCATGTGGGATGAAAAGCCTAAAATTGGACTTCTCAAAGAGGCAGAAAAGATTTATTGTACGCTCATCGACACTACCTCGGATACCGAATTCCGTAACCAAGTGATCGAAGTACTGACTGCGCTGTACTGCATCGGCTTCAAGGACACCCTGCGCGCCGATGCCTGCGCGGATAAGCTGTCTTCTATGAAGTATTGCCGCGAATCGGTAAAAACAAGCGTATTTTCCGCCTGGATGCAGGATCACCCCGAGGATGATCATTTGATTATCCACAGTCAGGATTATATGGAAAGACTGCTTACATCTTTTAACTCGCAGGTATATTCCTATGTCATCTCTCATATCCCCAATACGACCGACCGATGGGATGAGAAAATCAGATACTTCGATTGACTGATCGACGCCTATAAAACGTTCTTTGGTGACAATATGCTGTATTATCACAGCGACGTTGCAAATTTGCATCATATCGTCTCAACCTACACGATGGCGCAGGGCAGAATTGAAGACACCCTCGACCGTCTTGAAAAAATGACCGAGCATGCTTTGAAGGCAGATATGGCAAAGCCGGGAGACGCCTACACCTCCCCCTTTACCAATAAGCTTGTCTACCCCGGTAACGGTGAGGAATTCGATACTTGGACTGTCCATAACAATGCCTATTACTGCCGTCAGTGGATAAATTCGAACCGTTACGATTCCATCCGCGAGGAGCCGAGATTCAAGGCAATTTGCGAAAAACTGGAAGCAAATATGAAATAATATGGAGTAACCACCGGTTCTATCAACTGGTGGTTACGACTATTTTAGCAATTCTTTTATAAAAGCCGACGAATACTCGTCGGCTTTTTTCGGGGTATAGGCGCACAAAACCGACCCCTCACGGGGTCGGTTTTCTCGTTCATATCTCATTGGCGCACTTCGATGGTACACTTGCTCTCGTAGCCTTCCTCTGCCACGTTGCCCTCCAGGATGATCTCGCCGTAGCCGTCCGCTACGATGCGCCCGCTCAGCGGATTCTTCACCGAGGTGATCTCGCCAACGACGTCCGCCATCACATGGGAGTTCTCAAAAGACAGATCGCAGTCGATCATCTTGCATCCTATCAGCTTCAGATTCTTGCAATAGCAGAGCGGCTGAGTGCCGATGATGGTGCAGTTCACCAGCGTCAGCCCCTCGGAATACCAGCCCAGATACTCGCCCTTCAGGGTGGTGTTCTCGATAAAGGCGTTCTTGGTGTGCCAAAAGGCGTCCTTGGTGTCCAAATACGAATCCACGATATGCAGATTTTCTATGTACTGAAAGGAGTATTTGCCGGTCATCTTCAGATTCTTGATCTCTACATCGCGGCTCTCGAACATACAGTAGACCGCATCCACGGTAGAGTCCTGCACGGCAAGACCGCGGCAGCGCCAGCCAAACTCGGGGGAGCTTACGGTAGAGCGCACCACCCGCATCCGATCGCACTCCCGCAGGCACTTCACGCCCGTGATGGTGGAATCAGCAATCGTCCCATCTTCGGCGTACCAGATGGGCGCGCGGGTCAGGTCGTCCATCGTGGAGTGTTCCAGGGTAAATCCCTTGGCGTGCCAGAGGGGATAGCGCAGGGAGAAGGTACAATCCTTCACCCGCACATCGCGGGCTTCCTTGAGCACCGACTCGCCGTCGGCAGGACCCGCGAAGGTGCAGTTTTCCACGTCGCCGTGGGTGAGATTATACAGGGCGCGCTCCTCATCGAAGGTCTGCCCGATTACTTTGATCCGATTGGTCGTGTTCATTCGGTAATATCCTTTCCTTCATCTGTTTTGGGAAGCACGCGCTCCATCGCCGCACGCATCCGCTGGGCGTCGCTCTCGAAGACCGACTCCAGCAGTCCGCGCAGAGCGGCGTCCTCTGCCTCTGCACGGCTGAGGAGGGGGCGCACCAGTTTTCCCTGCCGTTCGAGGATGCCCCGCTCACACAGGCGGGCGATCACGGTGTAGGTAGTGGTCCGCTTCCAGCCAATCTCGTCAGCGGCAATACGGGCAAGATGTGCCGCCGTCACGGGAGAATTTGCCCAGATCAGGGACATCAGTTTTTGTTCCATGGGAAATAACATAGGTAATCTTTTCTCAGGGAACCTTTTTAGAAAAAGGTTCCCTGAAACCCTCCCAAAATATTGATAGGGCAAAACTGCGATGCAGTTTTGCGGGGATAAAAACGTTTGGTTTGACGCCGCAAGTATTTGCGGCGTTTTTATAAAAGTTTGGGGAGATCCAAGAACCCTTTTTCAAAAGGGTTCTTGGTGGGGTGTGGGGCAACGCCCCACTAAAACAGCGAGATCTGATTGGTGTCCGACAGTCCGTCCAGGACATGATTGTCGGAGAGAAGCTGGATGATCGCCTTGGACAGACCCGCCCGCTGCTGCAGCTCCTCGCGGGAGAAGAACTCGCCGTTCTCGCGTGCAGAAACAATCTTTTCCGCCGCCGCGTCGCCAAGCCCCGGCAGGGAGTTGAAGGGCATACGGATTTTGCCGTCCTCGGGCAAAAACTCGCGGGAGCCAGACTTGTACAGGTCGATGGGCAGATAGCGCACGCCTCGCGCCATGCTCTCGTCCACTAACTGAAGGGTGGTCAGCGTGTCGGCGTCCTTGGCGGTGGCGGTCTTTTCCTTGGTCTTCTTGTCAATCTCGTCCATGGCTTCCTTCACCGCCTTGCGTCCGCGTCCTACGATGGAGGCGTCAAAGCCGCCGGGGGCAACGGTCAGGAATGCGGCGTAAAATTCCATGGGGCGGTGGATCTTGAACCACGCCAGGCGGATTGCCGACATATTATATGCCGCCGCATGAGCCTTGGGGAACATGTATTTGATCTTCTTACAGGACCAAATGTACCAATCGGGGACGTTATGGGCAACCATCTCGGCTTCCCATTCGGGGGTAAGCCCCTTGCCCTTACGCACGCTCTCCATGATCTTGAAGGAGAGCGCGTTGTCCACGCCGTAGCGGATCAGGGTCAGCATGATAGAGTCTCGCGTTCCCACTACCTCGGAAATGGTGCAGGTACCGTTTGCGATCAGCTCCTGGGCGTTGCCGGTCCAGACGTCGGTGCCGTGGGAGAGACCCGAGATCTGCAACAGGTCAGCGAAGGTACGGGGCTTTGCCTCCTCCAGCATCTTCTGCACGAAGCGGGTGCCGAACTCGGGCAGCCCCCAGGTTCCTACATTGCAATCGATGTCCCCGGGCTTCAGCCCCAAGGGCTTCACTGATTGGAACAGCTCGTAGATGGAGGGGTCGTTCATGGGCACGTCCAGAACCGACAGCCCTGAATAGGTCTCCAGCCACTTATACTTGGTAGGCATATCGTGCCCCAGCTCGTCCAGCTTCAGAATGGTGTCGTGCAGGTAAGCAAAGGGGAAGTGAGTGGTGATAATATCGGAGTTTGGATCGTCGGCAGGGTGCTGAACAGGGGTGAAATCGTAGATGGAGTATTCCTTGGGAATAACCACGATGCCGCCGGGATGCTGACCCGTGGTGCGCTTGACGCCCACGCAACCGTTCACCAAGCGATTCACCTCGGCGCGGTTGACTGAAATGTGCTTTTCCTCCAGATACTTCATCACGTAGCCGAAGGCAGTCTTAGACGCCAGCGTACCCAATGTACCGGCGCGGAACACGTTCTCTGCGCCGAACAGTTCCTCGGTGTATTTATGTACCCTTCCCTGCACTTCCCCCGAGAAGTTCAGGTCAATGTCAGGGGACTTGTCGCCGTAGAAGCCCAGGAAGGTCTCAAAGGGGATGTCGTGACCGTCGGGGATCAGCTTCTCGCCGCACTCGGGGCAGACGTCGTCGGGCAGGTCAAAGCCCGAGCCCACGCTGCCATCGGTGACGAACTTACTCCACTTGCACTTCGGGCAACGGTAGTGAGGCGGAAGCGGATTGACCTCAGAAATGCCTGCCATGGAAGCCACGAAGGAAGAGCCCACCGAGCCGCGGGAGCCAACCAGATAGCCCTGGGATTCGGAGTACCACACCAGCTTCTGGGCGATCATGTAAAGCACCGCGAAGCCGTTTTCAATGATGGACTTCAGCTCTCGTTCCAGTCGCGCCGAGACGATCTCGGGGATCTTGCCCTCAAAGCCGTACCAATCGGCGGCGCGCTCCCAGCAGAGCCGTTGCAGATCTTCCTCCGCGCCGTCCATTTTCGGCGTAAAGGAGCCGTCGGGGATTGGCTTGATCTTCTCCACAGATGCGGCGATATTGCGAGTGTTGGTGACCACCACCTCGTACGCCTTCTCCTTACCAAGGTAGGCAAACTCCTCCAGCATCTCGGCGGTGGTGCGCAGGTACAGCCCCACGTCACGGTCACCGTCTGAGAATTTCATGCCCTTTAAGAGGATCTTACGGAAGATCTCGTCTTCCTTGTTAATAAAATGAGAGTCGCAGGTAGCGCAGACCGGAATGTTCAGCTTCTCGCCCAGTGCCACGATCTTGCGGTTGAGATCGCGCAGCCCCTCGTCGTCGGCGACGGTACCGTTTGCGATCAGGAAGCGGTTGTTGCAGATGGGCTGGATCTCCAGATAGTCGTAGTAGGAGGCGATCTCCTCCACCGCCGCCTGGGCTTTACCCTCCAGAATGGCGTGGAACAGCTCACCCGCCTCGCAGGCAGAGCCGACGATCAGACCCTCTCTGTGCTCGTCCAGTGCCGAGCGGGTGATCCGCGGCACGCGGTGGAAGCAGTCGAGATAGGAGCCGGAGACCAGCTTGTAGAGATTTTTCAGACCCACATAATCCTTTGCGATCAGGATCATGTGGTAGGATTTCAGCTTCAGCGGATCGGCCTTGTCGGACATGGCGCGGTTCATCTCGTCCACATTGTACACACCCTCGGCGCGGAGCTTTTCCGCCATCTTGAAGAAGATGGCAGAGAGCATCTCTGCGTCGTCGGAAGCGCGGTGGTGGTTGAAGCCGCCCAGCTTGAAGTATTCGGCAAGCGAGTCCAGCCGATGCTTTTTCAGCTCGGGATTGACGTAACGGGAGAGTGCCACGGTATCCATATAGGCGTTGGGGAAATCCAGCCCATTGTCCTCGCAGGCGCGACGAATAAAGCCGGTATCAAATCCCGCGTTGTGAGCGATCAGCAGTCGGTCGCCTGCAAAGGCGAGGAATGCCTCCACCGCCTCCTTCTGGGAGGGCGCGCCCTTCACCATCTCGTCGGTAATGCCGGTGAGCTTTACGATCTCCTCGGGGATGGGACAGCCGGGATCAGCGAAGGTATTGAAGGTGTCGATGACCTCACCGCCCTTCACCAGCACCGCACCGATCTCGGTGATCTTGCAGGTAGCGGCGGACAGACCGGTGGTCTCGATATCGAAGACGCACATCTCGTCCTCGGCAAAGCGAACGTGGCAGTCGCCATAAACGGCGCGGGCGCGGTCGTCCACATAATAGGCCTCCATGCCGTAGAGGATCTTCAGATCCTTCTTGCCCACCAAGTCTTTCAGTAGCGGATAGGCCTGTACGTGGCCGTGGTCGGTGACGGCAATGGCTTCCCACCCCCAGCGGTCGGCGGTCTCCACCAGCTGCTCGGGGAAGGTCAGCGCGTCCATAGTGGACAGGTTTGTGTGCATATGCAGCTCCACTCGCTTCTCGGGGGCGTCGTCCATCCGCTCGATCTTGGCGAGCGTCATCATGGCGGCAGGATTCATCACAGGCTCGTTGTCGAACTTATCCACCTTTACAGATCCTTGCACCGCCAGCACCATACTATAGAAGGTGACCACCTTGGAAATGCCGCGGCTGATGGTCTTGCCGCTTTTTTGGATCTTCTTCTCCAGTGCCTGTCCCTCTTCCAAATCGAGGGTGAGCTTTACGTTGATGGAGGACTCATTATCGGTGATGCCGATGGTCATCATCAGCTTGTCGCCGTTTCGGTTCTCGCGGGATTCGTAGGAGTTGACCTGTCCGATAAAACAGATGCTCCGCCCGCTCTCGGGTGCCTCGCGTAGAGGTGTTACCTTCTTGATCTCGAAGGGGTCGCCGTAAAACGGCTGGGGATCGGAGAGATCGAAGGTCATATGACCGATTTTCATCACCTTACCGTCGGCGGACGCCTCCATCTCGGGCGCGTCCTCGTAAAGCGTCGCCACGCGGGGAACGAAGGCGGCTTCCTCCGCCTTTTTCTGCTCCTCCTCAGCTTCGCGCCGTGCTTTTGCAGCGGCACGGGCGGCGGCGGCAGATTCCTCCTGCATCACCGCCAGCTTCTGATCACGGGCGGTGAGAAATTCTTCGAAATGCACGTCGGGCTTGGAGCTTTTGACGATCTTCACGGGGATCTCCAACCCAAACTCCGAACGGATAATGCCCGACAGGATCTCGGGAGTTTCAGCGCGGCAGACCAGCTCCACCCCACGCTGGGAGAAGCCGATCTCGATCTCGAAGCCCTCGCCCGCACGGCGAACGGCGTAATCGTCAAAAAAACCGCTTGCCACATAGCCCACACGGTGCGCCTCGCGGATGACCTCGTGCATATAGGCAGCAGAAAAGAGCTCCGCCGGATAGCGGGGCAGTATGTAGACCTGTCGAAGCTCGTACGCCTTGGCGATCTCGCCCTCAATGCGGTAGAGTTCGTTTTTTGGGATCAGCCGTGGGAACTCTGCGCTGATCTCCAAGATCCGATTCTCTCTGTCGGCGCGAACGGAAAACTCGCCTGCTGAGGAGAGAACCTCCCTCGCCTTTTCATCGGGCGTGTAGCGGGATAATTTTTTCAGTAGCATAGTTTTTTCTTGGGAAACTTCTTGTAAGAAGTTTCCCAAACCCTTCAAGAACTTTGATAAAAGCAAAATGACTGCGTCATTTTGCGGGGATTGGTGTGTTTTTTAGCCGACGAGTATTCGTCGGCTTCTATGAAAGTTTTTGGGTTCCAAGGGGCTTTTTTCAAAAAGCCCCTTGCCCGCTGGAGGCATTCAAATTAAATTAATTTCCTTCACCAGCGCGTCCAGCACCTCGGCTTCGGGGAGCTTACGGACGATCTCGCCGTGGCGGAAAAGTACAGCCTCGCCATTACCGCCGGCGACACCGATGTCGGCGTCCTTCGCCTCGCCGGGACCGTTGACCACACAGCCCATGATGGCAACCTTCACGGGGCGGGATGGGTGTAGCTCACCCATCCGCGCCTCAAAAGCGCCCGCCAGACCGATCAGGTCGATCTTGGTGCGTCCGCAGGTGGGACAGGAGACCACGTTCACCATAGCGTGGGCGTCCATACCCAGCGCGGCGAGGATGGCTCGTCCACGCTCGATCTCCAGAACAGGATCAGCGGTCAGCGACACGCGGAGGGTGTCGCCGATGCCCCGGGTCAGCAGCGAGCCGATGCCCACGGCACTTTTCACGCTACCCATCTTGTCACCTCCCGCTTCGGTCACGCCCAAGTGGATGGGATAGTCGCAGGCGGTCGCCACAATCTCGTTGGCGCGGATCATCCGCCCCACGTCCGAGGACTTGATGGCGACGATGATGTTATCAAACTCAAACCGCTCCAGTGCGGCGATGTTTTGAAGCGCGCTTTCGGCAAGAGCTTCGCCCGTAGGCGCGCCGTACTTTGCCAGCACGTTCTTTTCCAAGGAGCCGCTGTTGACGCCGATGCGGATTGGGATCTCCCGCGCGCGGCAGGCATCCGCCACCGCCTTCACCCGATCCATGTCACCAATGTTGCCGGGATTGATGCGGATCTTGTCCGCGCCCGCCTCGGTGGCGGCAATGGCAAGGCGATAATCGAAATGAATGTCGGCAACGATGGGAATCTTGATATCCGACTCCTTGAGTCTGCCAAGCACCCGTGCCGCCTCCATAGTGGGCACGGTCATGCGAATGATCTCGCATCCCGCCGCCTCCAGCGCCTTGATCTGCACATAGGTGGCGGCAAAGTCTTCGCTGTCGGTGTTGGTCATGGACTGTACCTTCACCGTAGCGTCACCGCCCACAAAAATATCGCCCACTCTGATTTTTTTGGCCTTCCGTCTGATTTCGTTGTAAATCATGCATTTTTTGGGGGAAACTTCTTGTAAGAAGTTTCCCAAACCCTTCAAGAACTTTTATATGGCAAAATGACTGCGTCATTTTGCGGGAGAATTATTATATAAATTCTACGCTGTCCATAGCCAAGGAGATGGTTGAGATATATCCCAAAACATTCTGCCCGCCCGACGAGGATTCGTCGGGCTTTCAGACGGTTTGGGAGGGGTTGGGAACCCTTTTTCAAAAGGGTTCCCAAAAAATCACTTCACAAATATCCGTATAATATCCTGTCCCGTGATGACCACCATCAGCAAGAGCAGGAGCGCCAGTCCGATGAGATGGATCCTGCCCTCCCATTTTCGGGGAATGGGCTTTCGGAAGATCAGCTCAATGAGCTGGAAGAAGAAGCGCCCACCATCCAACGCAGGAAGGGGAAGCAGATTGAAAATGCCCAGATTCACGGTGATCACCATCACCAGATAGACGAAGGTGGTCAGTCCCATAGACGCCGCCTCACCGATCTGCTGGGTCACACCCACAGGACCCGACATCTGCTCCATGCCGTAGCGACCGGTCACCAGATCCAGAATACCGTCGATGACCTGACGTCCCGCCAATCGGGTGTAGCTGAAGGTCTGCGCCAGCACGCTGGTGAAGGTCTTCTTCATAGCGTAGGCACGAAAATCCTGCACGCCCATCACGACGCCCTCGGTCTCCTGCACGCCGAAGGTCACATTCTTCAATACGATCTCCTGACCGCCCGACCAGGACACGATGTAGGAGCCGCTGTTGCCCTCATCGTCTGTAAAATTCTCCCACACGATGTCGGCATCGCGGCGGATGGTCAGCTCCACAGGCTCGTAGCCGTCGTGGGAAATGGCGTAGGCAAGATCCATGTGGGTATTCACTCGCTTGCCGTTGACATGGGTGATCACGTCGCCGCTCTGCAGACCTTGGGTTTGGGAAAGGGCGTTTTCGTCGAAGGGACCCACCACCGTACTGCCGATCCGATCCATAGACAGCACCAGTACCACCGCCAGGATCACGCCCAGCAGCAGGTTCATCACCGCACCTGCGGCGGTGACGATCATCCGCTGCCAGACCGGCTTTGCGGAAAGCGCGCGGGGATCGCGGTAGACGGCAGGCTCGGCAGGGCTTTGCGCGGAGTCAGCGATCTCTGCCGCCTCGTCCGACTCGCCCTCGTCGATCTCATCTTCGTCGCCGTAGCCTCTCTGCTCGGGCAAGCTGAAGGAGCCTGCACCGCCCTCGGACAGGGGATTTCCGTCCGCGTCGAGCAGTCCCTCGTCGTCCTCGCCCACCATAGAGACAAATCCACCGAAGGGGAGCAGGCGGAGGGAATAGACGATCCCGGTCTTTTTGGACTTCCACGAGAGGATCTTCGGACCCATGCCGATGGCAAACTCCAGAATATGCACGTCAAAGAGCCTTGCGGTCAGGTAATGTCCCAGCTCGTGAATGAAGATCAGCACGCCGAAGACCAGAATAGCAATGAGAATTGTCACGGTAAATATCCTTTCAATAGGGGAATGAGCGATGCGGCAGGGACGGTTCGCCCCTACATATTACAAATTTCGTAGGGCGGGGGCTTGCTCCCGCCCTACGGTAAAAAATGCAAGATTATCCTCTCGCCAACTCCTGTACTCGCTCTGCCGCATCCCGATCGGCAGCAAGGAGGGCGTCCAGCAAGGGGGACGCCGTGTTTTTATACTTATGCAAAACTTCCTCGGTTAAATCAGCAATGTCGAGGAATTTGATCTTATTTTCCAGGAAAAGCTCCACCGCTGCGTCGTTTGCGCCGTGAAAGACGGCAGGCAGCAGACCGCCGCCGTTCATAGCAAATCGGGCAAGACGGATCGGCTTGAAGGTCTCTTCGTCTGGAGAGAAAAAGGTGAGACTTCCCCGCTCCCACAGATTCGTGGGACGTGCGGAGGTCTTTGCCCGCGCGGGATAGCTCAGCGCGTAGCGGATACACATCCGCATATCTGGGTTCGACAGCTGGGCGATCTGCGCCCCGTCGATGTACTCCACCAGCGAATGGATCACGCTCTCCCGGTGCACCAGCACCTCGATCTGATCCATGGGGATGTCGAAGAGGAATGCCGCTTCGATCATCTCGAAGGCTTTGTTAGCCAGTGTAGCACTGTCGATGGTTATTTTTTGCCCCATCGTCCAGGTGGGATGGGCAAGTGCCTCCTCACGGGTTACATTTGCCAGATCCTCCCTTTTTTTGCCAAAGAAGGGACCGCCCGAGGCGGTCAGGATCAAGCGTGAGACCTCCTCCCGCCGTCCGTTCATCAGGCACTGAAAGAGGGCGGAATGCTCGCTGTCGATGGGCAGCACCGGGACGCCCTTCTCTCTGGCTCGGGTAAGGACTACCTCACCTGCAGTGACCAGCGATTCTTTGTTTGCAAGGGCGAGATTCTTCCCCGCCTCAATGATTGCCAGCGTAGGGAGCAACCCCGCGCCGCCGATGATGGCATTGACCACCGTGTCGCCGGTAAGCAGGGAGATCATCTCCAAAATGCCCTCCGCTCCCACAAAAACGCGGGTGTCGGTATCGACAATGCGGACGCGCAAATCAGCCGCTGCGATCGGGTCGGCAAGGGCGGCAAATTTCGGTTTGAACTCACGAACCTGCGCCTCCAGAAGCGTTACGTTACTCTGTGCCGTCAGCGCCTCCACCCGGATGCCCTGCTCGCGGCAAACGTCCAACGCCTGCGTGCCAATTGACCCGGTTGAACCGAGAATGGTAATATATTTTTCGGAAATCAGCATAGTTTTTCTTGGGAAACTTTTTGAAAAGAAGTTTCCCAAACCCTTCAAAAACTTTTATATAAGCAAAATGACAAGTCATTTTGCGGGGATTGCAATGGATCGCCGCTCCTACACGGTAAGTGCCCCATACTTCTCTGCCCCGCAGAAATTGCGGAGCTTTTCGGAAGTTTTTTGGGAGATCCAAGGGACTTTTTTCAAAAAGGTCCCTTGGCGAGGTGCGGGGTGGACCCCCGCCTCAAGACAGCAGCTTCAGCGCGTCAGCGAACATAAACAGGAAGGGAGCGGTTGCCAGCACAGAATCGAAGCGATCCATCACGCCGCCGTGACCGGGGAAGATCTTGCCGTAGTCCTTCACGCCGTACTTGCGCTTGATCAGGGAGGCAATCAGATCGCCGATCATGGAGACCACGCTGACCACGGCACCCACCAGAGCAAGACGGACATAGTGGGGCGTCAGATCAGAGATCTGTCCCACGATCACGCCGAAGACCACGAAGGTCAGCACGCAGAAGAAGACGCCACCAATGGCGCCCTCCACAGTTTTCTTGGGGGAAACGTCAGGGATCAGCTTGTGTTTACCGAAGAATACGCCGGTAAAGTAGGCGCCCGTGTCGGTCACCCACGCAGAGAGGAAGATCAACAGGTAGAGATAACCGCCGTGAGGCGCCTCCCGCAGCAGCACTACCGAAGAGAAGCCGAAGACGATAAAGAAGATCATCCCCGCCGCCGTCAGCGCGCGGCTGACCTTCAGTCTGCCCTTGGAAAAAACCGACAGGGTCAGCATTAGGAAGAGATAAACATAGGTGAAGGTCAGCAGCAGCTGCTCAAAGCGATCGGTCTTTCCGATCCGGGAAAGATAGCCCGCGCCCACCATCGCCGCAGCCGTTGCAACCAGAGACAGCAGGACTGCGCCCGCATTTTTCCGCATCCCCACGCAGGAGAGCATTTCCCAAGCAGCCACCACCGCCAGCACACCGCAAGCGATGGGAAATACTACGGTATCCGAGAAGATCAGCACCGGAACGAAGATCAGAATAGCGACGATCGCCGTAATGATACGTGTTTTCATAATTTACTCCATACCGCCCGAAGGCGGTTCATTCAATCATAATCAATCTATTGCTTAATGTCCGCCGAAATTCCGCTTACGCGCGTAAAAATCGCGGATCGCCTCGTCGATGTGCTTGGGCTTGAAATCGGGCCAGAGCACGTCGGTAAAATACAGCTCGGCGTAAGCCGACTGCCACAGGAGAAAATTGGAGAGCCGCCGCTCGTTTGCCGTCCGCACGATCAAATCGGGGGGCGGCGACAGCCTCGTGTAGAGATGCGCGTCAATGTCCGACTCGGTCAGCTCGACCTTCCCCTCTGCGATAGCGGTGTTTGCGGCGTGGAGCAGCTCGTCCCTACCGCCGTAGTTCATGGCAATGTTGAGGATCAGCGAGTTGTTCTCCGACTCCTGCTCCAGATGCTCCATTCTTTTACGCAAAGGCGCAGGAAAGGGCGTTTTCTCGCCCAAAAAGACGATTCGCACATCATTCTCTGTCAGATCAGCAAGTGCTTCCTCGATATACTCGTCCAAAAGCGCCAGAATCGCGTCCACCTCTTCCTTGGGGCGGCGCCAGTTCTCGGTGGAAAAGGCGTAGACCGTCATGTGTTTCAGTCCGATGGTGGAACAGTATTTCACCGCCTCCTTGAAGGCCTTTGCACCCACCTTGTGACCGTAGCTACGGGGCATTCCCCTCCTCTTTGCCCACCGTCCGTTGCCGTCCATGATGAAGGCGATATGCCGCAGACGCTCGTCGCAATAAACGGGCTTTTTCTTTCCGAACATAAAACGGTTCTCCTTTGCACGTTCCTATCAGCCGAACGATTCTCTCAATGCAACTAAGAGGGCAGTGTTGCTGCCCTCAGATTGTCGAAAACCTTCAGCAAATCGAGAGGAGGGCGAAACCATCTCAAACGCCGAAGTTTTCGCCCTCCTCTCGAGCTCTCCCCCCACTTCCTTGGCTATGCCGTTGAGAAAGTGGGGGCCTATGCCATCAGAGGGCAGTGTTGCTGCCCTCTTGCTTGTTGTCAGATAGACATAATCTCGTCTTTCTTCTTGTCGGTGATAACGTCGATCTGCTTGATGTACTTATCGGTCAGATCCTGCACGGACTTGTCGGACGCCTTCTGCTCGTCCTCGGTCATCTCGCCGTTCTTCTTCATATCCTTACTCTTGTCGTTGGCGTCACGGCGGATGTTACGGATGGCGACCTTTGCATCGTCGCCGTACTTCTGTACCTGCTTTGCCAGCTCCTTACGTCTCTGCTCGGTCAGCTGGGGGAAGGTCAGACGGATCAGCGTGCCGTCGTTCTGGGGGTTGATGCCCAGATCGGACTGCTGGATCGCCTTCTCGATGAGCTTCAGGGTGGACTTATCCCAAGGCTGGATAGTCAGGGTCTTGGCATCAGTAGCCTTGATGCTGGCGATGTCCTTGATCTTGGTAGGAGAACCGTAATAATCCACGGAGATCTTGTCCAGCACGGTAGCATTTGCCTTGCCTGCGCGGATGGTGCCCAGATTGTCCTCGTAGGAGGAAATGGACTTCTTCATTTTTTCTTCAAAGGGCTTTACGTCGAGTTTCATATGAGTTCCTTCCTTTCTCTTGGAACCTTTTTGAGAAAAACTGTAATTCGGCTTTGCCGAATTACTTAGGAGTTTGCCTGCGGCAAACTCTAGGTTCCAAACCTCCCAATAACTTTGAGAGCGTATTAAATTATTTAATTTTTATTCTCTGCCCGACAAGTATTTGTCGGGCTTATATTAAAGTTTTTGAAGATTCCAAAGAAACTTTTTTCAAAAAGTTTCTTTGGCGGAGTTTGAGGCGGAGCCTCAATTGCATTCATTTATTCCTCTAAAATCTTCGACTCGCCGCCGTAGACGATAGTGCCGACCACCTCACCGGAAGCGGCGCGGAGGATATTCTCGGGATCGTCGAGGCCGAAGACGTAGATGGGGAGGTCGTTGGCCAGGCAGAAAGCGGTGGCGGTGGTATCGATGGCGGTCAGATCGTTTGCCAGAATGTCCTTGAAGCTGAGGTATTCGTACTTATAGAGTGGGAGAGTGCTGTTCTCATCTTTGGGATCGCGATTGTAGATGTGGCTGACTGCTTTGGCGAAGAGCACTCGGTCTGCCTCGATCTCCACGGCGCGGAGGACGGCTCCGGTATCGGTAGAGAAGCAGGGGTTGCCGGTACCGCCTGCGAAGACGACCACCTTTCCCTCTTCCAGATGGCGAACTGCCTTTTCCTTGGTGTAGCCCTCAATGTATTCGGGCTGAGACGCCACGGCGGAGAGTGCCACGGCGGGGGTGCCGATCTGATTCAGGAAGTCCACGATGCAGAGAGCGTTGATACAGGTGGCGAACATCCCCATATAGTCGGCGCGGACGCGGTCCATTTTCTTTTCCGCCTGTCTGCCGCGCCAGATGTTGCCTGCGCCGCAGACCACGGCAACCTGCACGCCGGTCTTGGCACAGCGGGAGATCACGTCGCAGATCTCACGCACCTTATCGAAGTTGAAGGTAAAATCCGAGCCCTTGGCAAGCGCCTCGCCGGAGATCTTCAACAGGATCCGTTTCGGTTGTTTGTTCATAGCAAGTTCCTTTGCATAGTCATAATTTCACAATTCTATTGTACTACAAAAACAACCGTTTGTAAATAGCAATAGACAAATTTTTTGTGAATTTTTTACCGACATTGTTCCAATCACCAGACCCGCACTTGCACACGCCTTCAAATAAATACCTGCAAGATCAAACAGTCCGTTTGACCTCGCAGGCATCGTTGCAAATATATAAATACTCGTTATCTCATCGCATTACCGTAAAAGTACCGGGCATTATATGCCGAACCTACGCGATTGAGCGATTTTAGCACATAATGCACCGCAATAAAAGATCCAATGCCGCAAATCAAGAAACCAACAAGATACCATACAAGTACAGTTGTTCCCGTTTCTGCGACCGGCATCCCATACTTCGGTCCCGCAATGTACAAACGATTTTGAATTTTGTACATCCAATAGACCGAATAGAAACCGCAGGTAACAAGATTCAGCAAAATGTACGCAGCCAATCCACCCACCTTGTCTCCGTCCTCCGCACAAATCTGGTTGGTATCCCTCGCCATCATATGGATGTAATACCACCCATATATACCACAGGTAATAAAAGAAAGAAGGATGTACGCTACCAGTGAGTAATCGGTTTTCACCGGGGTACGCACAAATAAGTGCCCAACATCCGTGCCCGCAGTTCGACCACCGTTTGAACGCGTATCAGCTCCGCAGACACTACAGAAATTCACTCCTTCAGCTAACTGATTGCCGCATGCCATGCAAAAACGGCGTGGGGGAGGTGGGGGAGGTGGATTACTACCTCCATAGTTATCAGGGCGCACCCGAGGTCCATCAGACACCATAGATCCGGAAGTAGTGGCAGGATCGCTGCCATCCAGACTGCCTGGCCTCACAAAGCCAGAAGCGGCAACAGAGGTCGTCTCCGTTTTCTGTCCACAAGATGGGCAAAACGCGGAGTTGTCTGGAATGGTGTGATTGCAATGTTTGCAGTTCATAACAATTCTCCTTAAAATGAAAATACAAGCAAATCTAAAATTTGCAAAAGATACATATTTCAATCCGCAATCGGTCCTGCATTATTTGCATACCGCAAATATGTCGTGTAAACGTCTTGCAAAAAAACCTTGCTCCGGTGCAAATTCCAATACCGGTGATTGAAGAATCAGCAGGCGATATAAATACACCGCAATGAACAGAGCCGCCAGTATGATTCCGAGTGCGTTTCGCACCCGATACGCCTCACGCACCTTGCAAATAAACCAAAGCGGGACCGCTCCGATTACTGCCCCAAACAGCGGATGATAGTAGATTGCACGGCCGATATTCAGAGAAAGCAACGAAAAAAAGCTTCTTGTCATACCGCATCCCGGACAAGAAATACCGGTCAGCCACTTAATGGGGCACGGCAACTGCAAGACATATGCCGCAAGACAATAGAGCAAGAGACCTCCTGCCAAAGCAAACACGGAGCGGTATTCTCTAACCTTTGAAGCAATATTGGACAGCATTCTTCCTCCCGGCGACTCAATAGACACTGCCATAAAGTGTACTTTTTGACAGTCCTGGCGACAACGCTGAAGTAGTATCGATAACAAAGAGAAAACGAAAAAAAATGTCAAGATATTTTACAAAATATCTTGACATTTTGAAATTTTATTGTTAAAATAAGTATAAGAAATCAAATCAAAAAGTACACTATTTAACAGATATACTGTTGTTTGAATCACAAAGCGATCGATATTTTTTTAGTCGGCGATAGAAAGTCGCTTCGCTCATATCACATTGTTTCAGAACTTCCGATAACGGAAGTCTTTTTTCTTGCCATTCGTTCACAATTTTGTCGAAATCATCGGGGATCCGTTTTTCCGGTCTACCGAATTTCACGCCCCTGATTTGAGCGGCGGCAATCCCTTCTGCTTGCCTCTTTCGAATATTTTCCCGCTCGCTTTGCGCGACAAAAGAAAGGATCTGCAAAACAAGATCTGCGATAAAAGTGCCTAACAGGTCCTTTCCATTTCGAGTATCTAACAAAGGCATATCCAGAACGCAAATGTCAATTCCGATCGTCTGCGTCAATATTTTCCACTGACTTTGAATCTCTTCATAATCTCTGCCAAGCCGATCAATGCTCAATACATAAATCAAATCGCCCGGCTTCAATCGCGCCAGCAACCTTCGGTATTGCGGGCGTTCGAAATCTTTCCCGGATTGTTTGTCCACGAAAATGTGATCATCCGCCACCCCCATATCCTTCATAGCAATCGTTTGTCTGTCCTCATTCTGATCAGTGCTGGACACACGCACATATCCGTATACAGCTCCCATATTCAATTTGCCTCCTGTAAATCATACTGATCGAGTTGATCTCATGATAAAGTATACCCAAGTAACGCTTTGCGTCAATACAGAAGAAAATCGAACCCGGCGCCTTCACTTACAATTCGCACTCCCTAATATAAACAAAATCCGCCCGAGGGTGGATTTTGCTCCTTATCTTTCCCCGCTTCAGCGGGGAAAACTTCACGCAGGTGGGGCATCGCGAAGCGATGGCACTCCTGCGCTTCACTCGGGACGCAGGCGAAGCCTGCTTGCCCCGAACTTCATATAAGAGAGCCGCCGCTACGCGGCGGCTCTCTTAT
>JAFTPF010000062.1 GCA_017463445.1 Clostridia bacterium | reverse complement strand
TTCTTTGCTGACCAAACGTGCCCAGCGAATCGCCCGGTGTCTGCCTTCCGATTGGGGCGACGGGTGGGACAACGTTTCCTTCTCGGTGTCCTGCGAAAATCAGGAGCGGCTGGAGCAGAGAATACCCTATCTTTTGGAGATTCCCGCCAAGCATCGCTGGGTGAGCCTCAAGCCCTTTATCGGCGAGGTGGATATCGCCCCCTATCTTGCTACGGGCAAGATCGAGACTGTGTTGGCAGGCGGTGAGAACTATCTCGGCTCCCGCCCGCTCCACTACGAGTGGGTGAAGAAGGTACACGATGCCTGCAAGCAGTACGGTGTACAGCTCATCTTTGGGCAGACGGGCAATGTCTTTGTAATGAACGGCAAAGAATACAAGATCCGCAACCGCACCGATCAGATGGTACAGGCACTCAAAAGCGGGCTTCACTATCCGCCCGTGGATTTAGAGGCCGAGGTTGCTGCTATCTATGCCCGCAAGACGGCAATGAAGGAAGCCTTTGAAGCCAAGCGCAGAAGGAATCAATAGTTTTGAAAATCCAAAACTACCGTCCCAAGCGGATGGATCATGCGAAGAAACGGAATAATTTCGGGAAATGCCTAAACCAAAGGAGTAAATATGACTACATCCATCACACCCGCCAATCCCAATATGACAGCTGAAGCGAGAGCCGTGCTTGCCTATCTTCACGAAATTCGAGGGAAGGGGATCCTGCTGGGTCAGCACACCCTGACTATGGCGCAGGAGGAGTTGTCTCATCTGGAGACGCTTACCGGTAAGCTCCCTGCGCTGTGTGGATTTGAGCTTCTCTCATATTCGCCTAACATCAACTATCCCTCTTGCTCCGAGGCAGCGCTGAAGGAAGTTCGGGAGAACGAGGGTACGCTCATCCGTGCCTACGAATGGGCAGAGCGGGGCGGGCTGGTGACCATGACCTGGCACTGGTACTCCCCTTTGAGTGGTAAAGATAAGTCATTTTATGCCGAAAACACCGATTTTGATGCGTCCCGCGTACTGATCGACGGCACGCCCGAGCGGGAAGCCTTCTTCCGTGATATGGACGTTATGGCAGAGCTTCTGCGCGGCTTTCTGGAAAAACGTATCCCCATTTTATGGCGTCCCTTTCATGAGTCGGACGGAACTTGGTTCTGGTGGGGAGCGAAGGGACAGGCGGTGGCACGAGAGCTGTATGGCACCATGTTCCGCTACTTCACCGACGTTTGGCATCTCGACCATCTGATCTGGGTGTGGAACGATCCCACCGCCGAATTTTACGTGGGTGACGACTACTGCGATATAGCATCCTTGGATTATTACACCGATCCTCACAGCCACACGGCGCTTGCTCAGCAGTACGAGCGGCTGACTGCCGTCACAAAGGGTCGCCCCTATGCGCTGGGCGAGGTAGGGAACATTCCGGACATCGGTGAGATCGCCGAAAAAGAGATCGACTGGTTGTGGTTCATGCTCTGGAGCGGTGAGTTTGCGCTGACCGAAGCGCACACAAAGCCCGAGGTGTTCTGCGCTGCGTATCGGCACCCCTATGCGATCACTTTGGACCGACTGCCCCGACTGTACTGATAAATCAGCATGAAAAAGCTGCTGCTGATATAGTGTGTATCCGCAACAGCTTCCGATATCTTATTGCAAAATTTCCTTCATGCGCTTTGCCGCGTTCATCGCATCCTCGTGGAAACTGCGGAAACCGCATTCGCAGGTGACGATGCCGTCGTAGCCGATCTCCTTTAGCGTGCTGAAGAAGCGGTTTTCATAGTCCTCGTCGTAGGTGTAGGGGGCGTGGCGATGGGTGACCTCAGCAAAGTGAGCGTGGGAGAGGATGTCGCTCACTTTACGTAGAACAGATGGATCTTCCCCCTCTTTTGCCATGTGGAAACCGTCTGCCAACAGGCGGATGTGAGGGAGATTCAGTCGGCGCACCACCTCTGCCCCCGCCGGAATGGTGTTGACCCAGTTAGTCTCGCCCGAGTGGAGCGGTTCCAGCACCATAGTGATGCCGTATTGCTCGCAAAGTGCGTTACAACGCATCAGATAATCGGTGCGTATGGCATCGCATTCGGCGACATCTCGGTATTCGGGCGTGGAACGGGCTCTGCCCGAGCCGAAGACTACCGTGCTCACGCCGAGCTCGGACAGCTTGGCGAAAGCATCTTCCAGATAATCGAAGAGGGCATTCCAACCGGCCTCGTCTGTGATGATGGAGTATTTTGAGGGGAGCAGGCAATTGCAGACGCAGAGCTCAAAGCGTCCCGCCGCGCGGTCGGCGCACAGCTTTGCACGCTCCGCGTCGGTGAGATCCAGTACAAATCCCACCGAGGTCTCCACGGTATCGAAACCGATAGAGGTGAGATATTGGTAACCGAAGAGCAGTGTTTCGTATTGGCTTGTAGCTACAAAACCTGCTTCGGGGGGGAGTTTGCCGGGGATACAACAACTGACTTTGATCATGGATTTGCTCCTTTCTGATGAGGGAGGGGGAGGTTGATTTAATTATATTATAGCATACTCTCCCCAAAAGCACAAGAAATTATTTTGGCATTCATACGGAATAGCTTGAAATATTTTCGGTTTTGTTGATGAATTCATTGACCGCATGAAATGTTTGTGGTATATTGGAATTGAAAATTAAAATTATTGGAGATACTGTGATGAAACACGTAATGGACGAA